>JAKROC010000135.1 GCA_024509075.1 Endozoicomonas sp. | reverse complement strand
ACCTCCGGCGTGACAGGCCGGCATTCTAACCGACTGAACTACCGGTCCGCTGCCTGGTTTCCAGCTTCAAAGTACTAGTTTCTAGTTGGTGGGTGATGACGGGATCGAACCGCCGACCCTCTGCTTGTAAGGCAGATGCTCTCCCAGCTGAGCTAATCACCCAATAAACGTCACATTTATTGTATATCAGAATAATGGCGGACCGGACGGGACTCGAACCCGCGACCTCCGGCGTGACAGGCCGGCATTCTAACCGACTGAACTACCGGTCCGCAATAAACTTCTCAATAAAACCAGTGTATACACTGGCCTTTCGGCAGTGAGACTATATCAGAACGCATTCTGATAGCAAGCTTCACTAGCTGCTTGCTGCCAGCCACACAATGGCGGACCGGACGGGACTCGAACCCGCGACCTCCGGCGTGACAGGCCGGCATTCTAACCGACTGAACTACCGGTCCGCAATAAAC
The DNA here is from genome assembly GCA_024509075.1 of Endozoicomonas sp. Classification (GTDB taxonomy): domain Bacteria; phylum Pseudomonadota; class Gammaproteobacteria; order Pseudomonadales; family Endozoicomonadaceae; genus Endozoicomonas. Next base: position 8,112 of record JAKROC010000135.1, on the reverse strand, counting down.
TTCTCAATAAAACCAGTGTATACACTGGCCTTTCGGCAGTGAGACTATATCAGAACGCATTCTGATAGCAAGCTTCACTAGCTGCTTGCTGCCAGCCACACAATGGCGGACCGGACGGGACTCGAACCCGCGACCTCCGGCGTGACAGGCCGGCATTCTAACCGACTGAACTACCGGTCCGCTGCCTATGTTTCCACTTCAAGATACTTGTTGGTGGGTGATGACGGGATCGAACCGCCGACCCTCTGCTTGTAAGGCAGATGCTCTCCCAGCTGAGCTAATCACCCTGCAGGCTGAAGTGCTTCTGGTATGCCAAGACAGCCCCTCAACAACGCGGCGCATTATAAGCAGCTAATCTTTTGATACGCAATAGCTAGCAAGCATTTTTTTAATCCCTGCCAAGGGCGCTATTTCCTCAGCAAGTTGCTACCATGTGCTTTTTTCAAAGCAGGATGTTACAACAACCATGTGGTTTAAAAATCTTATCTTTTACCGTTTCACCAAGCCTTTTGACATCACCGCCGAGGAGCTTGAGGAGCAACTGCAGCAGAAACGTTTTCGCAATTGTGGCAGTCAGGACATAAGTACTTACGGCTGGGTTGCACCACTTGGCAAACACAGCGAGTTGCTGACTCATGCCGGCAATGGCTTCGTGATGGTGGCCGCTTGCAAGGAAGAGAAAATCCTCCCGGCCAGCGTGATTAAAGATGTCCTGGAAGAGAAGATCGAACTTATTGAATTGGAACAAGACCGGCAGGTGTTTGGCAAAGAAAAAAAGGCATTAAAAGACGATGTCATTATGGAGCTACTGCCCAAAGCGTTCTCCCGCTGCCAAACCACGTTTGCTTACATTGACCCGAACAAGGGCTGGCTGATTGTCGATGCATCGTCGTTTAAAAAGGCAGAAGAACTCACTTCCTGCCTGCGTGAGTGCATCGGCAGTCTGCCCATTGCTAATCCTCCGCTGAAAAACATGCCATCCCACACCATGACGCGCTGGCTCGCCCAGGACACCCCCCTGCCTGAACATTTGGGACTTGGCGATGAATGCGAACTGCGCCAACCTGGCGATGAAGGGGGGCAGGTGAAAGTCAGCAAGCAGGAGCTGGTCGGCGAAGAAGTTGAGGTGCACCTGCAGGCGGGCAAGCAGGTAAGTAAAATGGCTCTGCTCTGGAACGACGCACTGAGCTTTGTGCTGGGAGACGACCTGGTGATTCGCAAGCTGAAGTTTACCGATGCGATCCAGGATCAGCTTGATGAGGTCAACGCCGAAACCGCTGCCGAGCAATTTGACGCGGACTTTGCCCTGATGACCCTGACACTTCAGCAAATGATCGAGGAGCTGATGGAGTCACTTGGTGGCATGAGTGAGGAGGTCGTTGCACCAGCCCACAAAAAACTGCCAGAAACAGAATCAGCAAATTATAGTGGATCCCATAAACTGGACAGGTAGCTAAGTTAAGTTTTCCGGCTGTAACATGACCGTTCAGGAGGAAGTCATAACAGCAAAAAGAAAACGACACAAGCCCGAGCTCAAGGCTCAAGGCTCAAGTAGCGCTGGAAGCCTACAAGGGGGATAAGACCATAAGCCAGCTGGCCAGCGAGCATGAGGTCGCAGTGGTTCGGATTAGCCAGTGGAAGCAACGGCTGCTCAAGGGGGTTCCGGAGGTTTTTGGCAGAACGCAACCTGAAGTCGATCCAGATGCGCTCACAGCGCCTCTGGATCAGGGATCGGTCAGCTCAAAATGGAGCTGGACTGGATGAATACTTTGAGTTTTACAATGTTGAGCGGCTACACCAGCCGCTGGACTACAAAGACACCCCAGGCAATTCACTTTGCATGAGGGACTTTGAACCACTGCCAGGACTTAACCCAAATTTGTTGGTTTACTGCCTTGACAGTGGGGTTCACCATATATTGGCTAAATTTAGCCTTATTTATTCCTGATACTTATTGTGGATTAAGCCCCAGAGTTTTCAGTACTAACTTGAAGTTCTCTTGGCGTTCCTTCATGTTGTGAACCTCACCAGTCGAGCAGACTGAATTTGGGCAACCACGGTTCACGATGCCTGAAACAGCATCAATAAACTGAGAATCTTGCAGACCACCATCAACGTACTTTTTCAGCTCGTTGTAGTAGTTCCAATCTGCGTACTGACCGCCCACATCATTGTAGGCCTGCACCGATGTTACCCAGTAGAACAAACCGGCAATCCACTTGATCTCTTTGTTCTCTTCAGAGCTACAGATAAAACCCGGATTCGAACAGAAGTCCAGTTCAGCGTAGAGCGGATTAGCTGGAGGTGCTTCAACTTTTACTCCGTCAATTGTCGTGCCAATTGTCTCAGGGTCAACGTGTGAACGGCCCAGGTAGTGGTTAAGCGTACCAAAGTTCTGACGACCGGTGGTTTGAATAACACCACGGCCCCACCAACCACAGCCTTGAACACTTTCCTGGCTGCTGCCGTCCCAAATGAAGCTACCGGCTTTTTGGCCAACGTATGTTTTACATGTGTCACGCTCCCAAACCTGCTTCGACCTATCAACTTGTTCAGGTACATCGTTACAGTGCCCTTGGTTTGTCCAGCGACCTGCGGCACCGTTTACTAGCAGACCACGCTCTTCCAGTACTGTATTTGGTGCTGCAAATAAAGGAGCGGGTGCGCCGTACCATTTCGCATGGGTCAGTGCACTGACTTCCATCTTGTTGTCACGAGGGCAAGAGTAGGCGTGATCTAAACCAGACACTGGATTAACACCGTAATCTGCGTATTTCTGACCTAGCTGACCACAGCTTGCTGTCATCGGATAATCTGTTGGTGCACCGTATCGTATTTCAGCCCAATTGTTTTCATCACACGCATTGTAACGAATGGTTTCCTGCATACTCTGTGCGAGGAATGCCGCAATCGCAACTTTGGCGTATTTGATGTTCGTTGCATCATCAACGCCGTCGTCCATCAACCAGAACTTGTTACCTGCAACACCAATGTTGTGCATTGCATTGACACCATCGAGGAAGTCGTTCCACTTGTAGACAGTGGAAGGAACCCATCCTGAACTTGGTGTTTCGTACAGAAATGCATTGTTATTCATCGCATTTTCCGCAGCCGCCAATTGCTGGTTCAGTGCTTCAATGCGTGTTAAAGAGCCTTTCTCCAGTTCTTCACCAACGTAGTACAGAGGGATTTTCACTTTCTGATAACTGTCGATTTTAGAGATCAGTTCCGAAGAATCTTCATCAAACAGAATCGCAAATACGTTGCTGTAAGCTGCTTTACGCAGTTGTGGTTTACCTTCCGTATTACCCATGAAGTAACCTGAAGTCTGCATGGTTGGCATGTTGGCCAGCATTGCAGGAGACTTGACGTAATCAGTCACTTGCTTCACGTACTCCAGAGCATTGTGCCACTGCTCACTGCTCAGCGCTGTTGTTTTAGCTGACTTGGTGAAGGCAACAAAGTCAGCTTTGTTGGCATTATTAGCTTTATACAATTCAAAGCTATCGAGGAGAGCTGCGGTGAATACTGACGCCTTGTCCCACACGGACTGACGCCCCGAATGAGTATCGTAGGCAAACTCACCAATACTGAGCAGCCAACCAAAAGTCGCATGTGGTGCAAGTGTTTTGATAATCAGGTTATGCGCCTGTGCCCAACCTTTTGCATTATCGGTGAGATTTTTGACTGCATTAACATCGATCAGGCTACCGGTGATATCGATAGCGTTAATCAGAGCTTCTTTTACCGCTATAGTCCCGAGAGCTGCACCTTTGTCCTTTGTTACCTGATCCAGCACATCCGATTTGATGATAACAGATGCTGAACTGACATTACGGACCCCCTCAATGACAGAAACAAATGCACCGGTTAGCTGCTCAACATTGGTTAATGCATCACTACGGCTTGTTTCGATTGTCAGTGTTCTCGGGGCATTTGTAGATGGACTCGCAACGACCAATGTATTTGGCCAGCCTGCAACTTCCAGACGGACTGGATCCATTGGATTTTGCAGCGACAGCAACGGTGCTGTACCTGGTTCCGTGCCGTCACAGTTCAGGTGCAGCGCCCATGAGCTATCGCTACCAGGAATAGTATTCGTCCAGTAAATTGCCGAGTAGGCAATGTTCTGGTGCACCATGATGTCACCGCCAGTTGCGTGATCACCACGTGTCCAGTTTGGATAAACATTGAAATCAGCGCACAATTCGCCCGGTGGTACAGGCGTTGGTGGCACTGTTGGCACCTCTTCAACAGTGATTGTTATATTGGCTGTTGAAGACAGTTGTTGAGCATCTTTTGCAACCGCTGTGAGTGTAACTGAACCGGCTTCAGAAGCGCTCAAATTACAGGCAAATTGACTCGTGGTTTCTGCATCAAATTCACAGATTTTCTGGTCGTTTGCCTTTACAACAACGCTAGACAAGTCACCATCTGCATCCGTTGCACGAACAGAGATTGAAACAGTCTCACCTTCCTCAAATGTCGAGCCTGTAGAGGGTGAAATAAAGCCCACCTCCGGGCTGACAAGCTCTGGTTCAACAGGCGGTTCTAACGGTGGCTCCACAGGCGGTATTACATCAGCTTCACCAGCCGCAACAAGGCGCATTGTGTTTTGAAGAAGAGCAAGATCCAATACACCGCCCACACCGAGTGTTAGCTCAATACTTTCACCAGCCGACAATTGAGATTTGACCCAATTGCCATTGTCGAAAGAGAGCGTAAGCGTGTTCTTGAATTGGTTGCCTTGTGCATCACTGGAGAACATCATGCCTGGATAGCTAACACTGGCTGCAGCCCAAGATGGTGAAGACATGGATAAGTTGGAATCAAATACCACCTTCGCACCGCGCAGTTCAATCGCCTTTAAACCTTGATTGGTTAGCGTGACTTTATAGGCGTTCCAATATTGACTTTCTGAGCCAGCGATAAGCACATCCGTGGTCATGGCTGCATGCACAGCAGGTGAAACCACACTGATCGCCAATGCCAGAATACTTGACATAATCGCTAGCGTGTTTTTTTTCATGTATTGAGTTATCGCAATTTTAGTTGGACAACTAGTGAGATTTGGACACTTAATGAGATATGAGCACTCGTTGAAACGATATTAGCGAAACCACTACGCATTTTGTTGTGTCGCACCTCTCTGTCCAGACGCATCGCTTTTGGTTTGACGAAGCTGCATTCGCACGCGTAGCGTAAGTTTAAATTTTAATAAAAACAATATTTTTTATGCATTTTTTAGCCAATCGTACAACTGCTTCCACGCCTGTATTTCTATCTAAAGATGAGAGGGGTCCTCCCCTCTCCGCCTGCATCAGTGCATCAATCCAAACAGCTTGCCCCGAAAGCGTTTGGCAATGGGGTTGCCCTGCCCCAGCTGGTCAAACACTTGCAGCATCAGCAACCTGGCGCCATCATCACGAAATGTGCGGTCACGGCGCACGATCAGTAACAGCTGCTCCAGTGCCTGTTCACTTTCATCGGCAATGACCAGCCGAATAGCCAGCTGATAGCGCGCCTCATGGTCACTGTCGTCTTCTGCCAGTCTTGCTTCCAGCGTATTACGTGCCGGAGCATCAGCCACCATCTCATAAAACGACAGTTTGGCCTTGGGTTGAGCGATGCCGGGTGCATCCTCTGGCAACGCGGCTATCAACTGGCGAGCCTGGTCAATGCGACCAAGCTCCAGCAACAGGTTGACTTGCAGCACCTGCAAGCCGTGATTGTCCGGTTCATCTTTGAGAATGCTTTGCAGTAGGGATAATGCCTCTTCTGCCTGACCTTCAGCCATCAATGCTGACACTTGCTGGCCAATCAATTCTGCCGGGCTCATGGTCAGCGGATCAAGCGCCTCACGCAGCGCTTCCTCAGATTGAAGGCCGCTTCGCACAGCCATCGGCCGCCCCTGGTGCAACACCGCCAGGCCCGGCAACGCCCGGATCTGCAATTGGCGGACTAGTTGCTGTGCCAGCATGGGCTCGGCATCTGCAGCCACTTTAGCCACGACAAGCTTGCCCTGATAAACCGAAGCCAACCGCCTGAGGATATCGAGCTGCGCCTGACAATCCGGGTCACCGGCCCTGCCGATGCACAGCAACACTGGTTGGTCCACGGACTGGTGCAGCACCTCCTGAATATTGGCTTCGGTCACGTCTACCATGGCATTTTGTTCATTCATCACACTACTCACTTGGTAACTTTCCCGCAACGATTTGGTCGGGAAATGATAATGATACTTTCACTGTGCAGTAAGGCCTTGGCAGAAATTTTAATCAGTCGCTTTTTGCCCAGCAACACCGCCCGAACCTATGAAACCAGCCACTTTGCTCCGATGCATTGGCGATAGTGGCCGACAGTGAAACAGGCCGACTTAATACGATTCTGGAATTAATAACACCACCAACCACAACCTTTATAAGCCAATGTTGATTTACCCACAAAATCTGTGGATAAGTTTGTGGATGAATCTCTGCAACGGGTCACGAAGACTGATATTTCCTGCCACCATATCAAATTGATTATTTTTTAACCAAATAATTCTCCTTATTTATCATCAACTTATGATAAGAATACAGAAAATCAGTAACTTATACGGCGAGCAAAAAATACACGTCAATTACTTGACATTTGTGTATAAGATTTTTCCCTGCGCTCCTGAAAATTCGTTTTCATGCTCGCCAGAGCAAAATATTGCTACAAACTTTTAATAACAAATAGTTATAGTTTGCGATCTCCCGTTAAATCTGCCCGACGCCATTTCTGCGAACAAAACGAGCATTTTCCTGTACAGTTCGACAAGTTTTTTTGCTATCATTTCAGCCCGGATTTGGCCATGTCTTCCGTGCACACCTTTAGACAGGTCATGAACCCAACGTTCAACACAGGGCAGTTGCAATGACTCTTGCCGACAAGGTTCTGGCTGTAAATAACGATCTCCCGATTCGCACTCGCCTTCCTGTCCACAGCGGTAAAGTCCGTTCAGTCTACTGGCTGACAGAGGCTGACAGTCAGCGCCTGATCCGCAAGCAAGGCTACAACGTTGCCCCAGATGCACCGCTGGCTATTATGGTGATTTCCGACCGAATCAGTGCCTTTGATTGCATCTGGCACAGCGAAGATGGGCTCAGCGGCGTTCCCGGCAAGGGCACAGCACTTAACGCTATTTCCAACCACTGGTTTCACTGTTTTAAAGAACATGGTCTGGCTGACGGCCACATTCTGGACATTCCTCATCCGCAGGTCTGGATTGTGCAGAAAGCTCGCCCAGTGATGATTGAGGCTATCTGTCGCCAGTTCATCACCGGCTCCATGTGGCGTGCCTACAGCCGGGGTGAGCGTGAGTTCTGCGGTATGCACTTGCCACAGGGGCTGGAAAAAGATCAGAAACTGCCCGAGTTATTTATTACACCCACGACCAAGGGAATTCTCAAGGGTATCCCGGGTATCATGGAGGCGGACGATGCCAGCATTACCCGCCACGATCTGCAAGCACACTATCGCGCCTTTAATTTTCGTTGCCAGCAAGACATTGATCGCTATGAGAGTCTGCTACAGGCCGGTTTCAATGTGATCAGCCAGGCGTTGGCCGAGCTTGACCAGGTGCTTGTTGATACCAAGTTCGAATTTGGTTATGTGACCGATGCCAATGGCCATGAGAAACTGATTTATATGGATGAGGTGGGGACGCCAGACTCGTCGAGAATCTGGGATGGCCCGGCATACCGGCGTGGTCAAATAGTCGAGAATTCTAAAGAGAGTTTCCGTCAGTTCCTGCTCAACCACGTCCCGGACCCAGATGTTTTACTGAACAAAGAAAGAATGGCCGAAAGGGAATCCCTGGCCCGTAACCATGCGTTGCCACTACAGTCATTTACGGAATTATCAGCAACGTATGTGCGTATCGCAGAAAAAATCACTGGCCAGCCGCTGGCGATTTCGGACAACCCTAAAGCTGAGATTATCGCAGTATTAAACGACCAGTATGGAATAATTGACCCACCATAACGGTCAAGCAACACGTTATCGTGCTGGTACGCCAGCACGACTTATATCCAAAGGATTTCAAGTTGATTCGAGGCGGCAAATGAGCGAAGCCTTTATGCCCTC
>JAKROC010000134.1 GCA_024509075.1 Endozoicomonas sp. | reverse complement strand
CAACCCTCAGTGCGGCAGCTGTATTATTGAAGATCTGTGCGAGTTTAAACAGAAAACCTCTTGAGCGGCGGGTTCGCTGCCATGACTGTGGGAAATATCCATCTATGGCATTTCAGTATGGTGTGATTGAAGGGCTTTACGATCAGGAAAATCAATGGTCTTGGGAGGCCAGGAATGCCTACGCCCATTTCTGCGGGCAAAGAGGTTTTGATTTTTATGTCTACGCCCCGAAAAATGATCCTCACTTACGTGAGCAATGGGGTCAGCCCTGGCCACAAAGCCAGTTTGATGCGCTCAAAAGTCTTGGCTCAGAGTTAAAAGCCAACAATGTCCGTTTTGGTATTGGGCTGACACCGCTTAATGTGCGGGAGCTGAACCAGCAAACCCGGCAGCAACTGAAAGAAAAAATAACCGGCATCAACCAGCTGGCACCGCAGATTTTGTGTGTGTTGTTCGATGATTTCAGCAATGAGATTGACCAGCTGGCCAGAACCCAGGCGGACATCGCTGAATTTATTGCCGGGCACAGCAGTGCCGAGCAGATTATCGTGGTGGGTACCTACTACTCAAAAGACCCGTTGCTGCAAAGGGTTTATGGTGCCATGCCAAAGGATTACTGGTCAGGCCTGGGGCAGTACCTTGACCCGCGCTTTGATATTTTCTGGACGGGCGATCATGTGATTTCCCCGGGCTATGACCGCCGGGGGTTACAGGAGATGACCGAGCATTTCCGTCGTCAGCCTTTTCTTTGGGATAACTATCCGGTGAACGATACCGACTGGCTGAAGCATCGACTGAAACTATACAGCTTCACCGGCCGACCCTGGCAGTTGAGCGACTGGTGTCGTGGTCATGCGGCTAATCCGATGATCCAGCCGTGGTTGTCGATGATTCCGCTGGCGACGCTGTCTGACCTGTACCGGGACAAAAACCGGTTTGATGCCCATGCCAGCTTCCGTCGGTCACTGCATGATGTGTGCGGTGGCCCCCTGGCGCGCGCTATTGAAGATAACCTGATCTGTCTGAGTGAAGAGGGGCGTCGCTATTTTTCCGATTATACCCGCCGGCGTCTGGAAAATACGTTCAAGCTGTTCCAGTCAGCGCGCGAGCAACCTTTTGTGCGGGAAATTCTGCACTGGTTGCAGTTGGCGGAGTAAACTGGTTACAGCACTGGACGTAACAGAACAAGAGCCAAACAACCAATGACTGACACCATGTCATCAAAAACCCTGCAACTTGCTATGGAGCTGATCAGCCGTGCTTCGGTCACTCCGGCCGACGAAGGCTGTCAGGAGCTGCTTATCCGTCACTTGCAACCACTTGGCTTTACCGTTGAGCGGTTGCGTTTTGGCGAGGTGGATAATATCTGGCTGCGTAAGGGGGATCGGGCGCCGGTGCTGGCCTTTGCCGGGCATACCGATGTGGTGCCTGCCGGGCCAGAAGAACAGTGGGACAACCCACCGTTTCAACCGGCTATTATCGCCGGCATGTTGCATGGTCGAGGCGCAGCGGATATGAAAGGCAGTCTGGCCGCTATGGTTACTGCCTGTGAGGACTTTCTGTTGGCTCACCCTGGCCACCGGGGTTCTATTGCCTTTTTGATCACCAGCGATGAAGAGGGGCAAGCCGTTAATGGCACGGTGAAAGTCATTGAGCATCTGCAAGCGCGCCGGGAGCATATCAACTGGTGTCTGGTCGGTGAGCCCTCCAGTACCCTCACCGTGGGCGATGTGGTGAAAAACGGTCGGCGCGGCTCGTTGCATGGCTATCTGATCGTCAAGGGTATTCAGGGGCACGTTGCTTATCCGCAACTGGCCCGAAATCCAGTGCACGAGGTAGCGCCGGCCATCGCCGAGTTGACCCGCGAGCAGTGGGATAATGGCAATGAGTTCTTTCCTCCCACAAGCTTTCAGATCTGGCAGATTCAGGCCGGTACTGGTGCCAGCAATGTGATTCCCGGGGAGTGTCAGGTCAACTTCAACTTCCGTTTCTCGCCAGAGGTGACCGCAGAGCAGCTGCGCACCAGAGTAACTGCCGTGCTTGACCGTCACCAGCTCGACTATGAGATTGACTGGCATCTCAGTGGTCAGCCCTTTCTGACCCGCCCGGGTGAGTTACTGACTGCCACTTGCCAGGCCATTTGTGACGTTACCGGGCAAAACCCCGCGTTATCTACCGGTGGCGGCACTTCAGACGGCCGTTTTGTTGCACCAACTGGTGCACAGGTGGTGGAACTTGGCCCAGTCAATGCCACCATCCATAAGGTGAATGAGTGCGTCAGGGCTGAAGATCTAGAGACCCTCCGGGAAATCTATACAGGTATACTTACCCGTTTGCTAGCTGATGAGTGATCTTTCGTAAATGAGCAATTCTGAATCCGTCAATACCGTTGAAGACATCGAAGTCTACGTGCACAAATTCCCATTTGAGCCCATTCGTGACTGGCTTGGCACCGTGTTTGATGCTGTGGCCATCATTAGCAGCGGGAAGGTGGTTCACGAACTGGAAGTGGTTTGCAAGGGGAGAGCTATCCCGGTGATGATTGTCGAGCAGGCGGTTGACAAAGTCTGGACCAGCATCTGGTTCAAAACCCGTGGCACGCCGTGGCAGGATGATACCGGGTGCGCGAAAAGTCTGCAGGCTTTCAGTCAGTGCGTGGTGCGCTGCAACGGCGGTCCGTGGCAGGAAGGTGCCGATATGGACGAGTGGTGGCAGCTTGATGATCAGGGGGTGGAGAGTCTGGTCAAGTGGCCCAATGCTTCTTCCTGAAGCCGAGAGCGAAAAATTGGCTGTGGGGTCAGGGCGTGCCATACTTGCGACCGAGCGCTTCGACCCTGGAGTTTGGAATGAGTCCTGTTAACAAACAGTCTGCGTCTGTCCCATCGGCTTCACAGCAACAGCAGGCTGAAAAAAAGGAACGAAAAGCCGGTGGTGCCAGCCAATCGGGATCAGGCAAGGGGGCTCGCCGGGGCTTCCAGACATTATCCACCAGACGTATACAGCGTAATCCTGAGCTGAAAAAGTGGAGTGCTATTGCACAGGGCACGCTAGAAATTCTGGACAAGCGGGTGTTCAGTCTGAACGGTAAAATGGTGGATTTGGGTCTGTCCATTGACCGCTGCATCAAAAACACCGTTTATTATGGGCCCGAGGAAGACCATGCTCTGCAACCAATGGGGTATGCCTGTGCCGCAGCCCGGATTGAGGTTACTCAAGAGACGTCGCTGGAAGCTTGTTCCCGAATCTTTGCTCAAGAACAGCAGAAAAGAAAGAGTGACCCAAGTATTGCCTGCCTGAACTTTGCTTCGGCTGTTTCGCCGGGGGGGATGTTTCTGGATGGCACCAATACGCAGGAGGACTGTCTGGCCAGGTCTTCTGCCTTGTACACCACGCTGACCAGCGAACAAAGCTCAGCAATGTACGAATATAACCGGGCTCGCCAGAACACAGTGCGTGGCCTTCACTCGGATGCCATGGTTTTTTCTCCCGATGTTCCTGTATTCAGGGATGATGCTGGCAATTTGCGCGAACCTTATCAGGTCTCGTTTATCACAGCCCCAGCCGTTGACAGATCGTTCTGTGCAGGTGTGCCGGAGCAGGATATTCAGGATACGATGCGCCGTCGCGCCAGAAAAATACTTGCCGTTGCTGCCAATCATGGTGTCAGGCACTTGGTTCTGGGTGCTTGGGGGTGTGGTATTTTCAGCAATAGTGGTACGGATGTTGCCAAACTGTTTTCTGCGTTGCTGGACGAAGATGATATTAAAAACCGTTTTGTCTCGGTGACTTTCCCAATGACTGATCCAGCTTTGCTGGTAGTGTTTTCAGACCATCTTTTCGCTGCGTGAGTCTATATTCAATGCCTTGCAGGCTGCTGCTTTTTCGCTGGTAGCCTCTGGCAGCTTTCCCTCCCTGGTTCTGGTCGCGGCAGACGGATTATACAACCGTTTGCGTGGGCCCATGTTCTGTGGTTTTGCTCAGGGGAGAGGGGACAGATACCGAGAACCCAATTTGCCCCATGGCAGGAAAAGAACCTGTTCACTTGCAGTCCACGTACCGATTTGGATAATTCACCCAACTTTTGTTACATCGCTTATCAGTTATATTTGTCCTGATTTTGATTTGTCCTGGCTGTGTTTTGTCAACCGCATCGGAGCAAAATGGGGACAAAAATGCGTACATAATTTGGAACACGCCTATGACCACCTCATCCCTGACTCGGGAAGTAGAAGCCAGACGCTCATTTGCCATCATCTCCCACCCGGATGCAGGTAAAACCACCATCACCGAAAAGCTTCTGCTGTTGGGCGGTGCCATTCAGCTGGCTGGTACGGTCAAGGGGCGTAAAAGTGGTCGTATGGCCACTTCAGACTGGATGAAAATGGAGCAGGAGCGGGGGATCTCCATTACTACCTCGGTCATGCAGTTTCCTTATCGCGGCCAGACTGTAAACTTGCTTGATACTCCCGGGCACGAAGACTTCTCGGAAGATACTTACCGAACGCTGACGGCTGTTGACAGTTGTCTTATGGTTATTGATGGTGCCAAAGGGGTTGAGGATCGCACCATCAAATTGATGGAAGTGTGTCGTTTGCGCGACACGCCAATCTTTACGTTTGTCAACAAGATGGACCGAGAGGTGCGTGACCAGATCGAAGTGCTGGATGAAATTGAGGATATTCTGAAAATCCAGTGCGCTCCTGTCACCTGGCCCATCGGCATGGGTAAACAGTTTAAAGGGGTTTATAACCTCTACACCGATACTATTCATGTGTTCAAGCCGGGTCAGGCCAGTGTGGTGCCGGATGATATACGCATTCAGGGGCTGGAGTCACAGGAAGCCATCGCCTTGCTGGGTGACTTGCACGGCGATCTGCTGGATGAAATTGAGCTGGTGCGCGGAGCAAGCCATGAATTCAACCTGGAAGAGTATCGGGCCGGGCGTATGACCCCGGTATTTTTTGGTACCGCGCTGGCTAATTTCGGTGTGCGCGAGATGCTGGACGATTTTGTTAAGTGGGCCCCGTCGCCTATGCCCCGGGAGACTAACGAGCGTACGGTGTTAGCCAATGAAGAGAACTTCTCTGGCTTTGTATTCAAAATTCAGGCAAATATGGATCCGAAACACCGTGACCGTATTGCTTTTTTGCGCATCTGTTCCGGCAAGTACACACGCAACATGAAGATGAAGCATGTGCGAATTGGCAAAGAGGTTAAAATTGCCGATGCGGTGACCTTCCTGGCTGGCGACCGTTCCCACGTGGATGAGGCGATTTCTGGTGACATCATCGGTCTGCACAACCACGGCACTATTCAGATTGGTGACACGTTTACCCAGGGCGAAATGCTGAAATTTATGGGCATTCCTCACTTTGCCCCGGAGTTGTTCCGCCGTGTGCGCCTGAAGGACCCACTGAAACTAAAGCAGTTGCAAAAAGGTCTGCAACAACTGTCAGAGGAGGGTGCCACACAGCTGTTTATGCCGTTGAATAACAATGACTTGATTCTTGGTGCCGTTGGGGTGCTGCAGTTTGATGTGGTGATGCGTCGGCTGAAGGACGAGTACAAGGTGGAAGCCATTTATGAGCCGGTGAACGTCAATACCGCTCGCTGGGTTGATTGTAGTGACAGCAAAAAATTCGAAGATTTCAAGCGTAAGTGTTCTGAAAACCTGGCCATGGATGGCGGAGGTTACCTGACCTATCTGGCACCAACGCGGGTGAACCTGTCGCTGGCTGAAGAGCGTTACCCGGACGTTATCTTCCGCCCTACCAGGGAGCATTAACAACCTTGGCCCGGCTTTTGGCCGGGCTGAAACTTATTGTTTGGCTTCAGGTCTAACCTATCGAATACCTGCATAGGTGACGGATTCATGAGATCTGATTCGCTGGCACTGGGCGACTCACAGTGTCTTGTGTGCCGGGTTGACGCTTACGACCACTCTGCCCGGAATGAGGCAATCTTCCTGGGTAAGACCGTCAAGCTTGATTGCGGCTGCATGCATTACTATCACCTTTCATGCTTGAAAGAGCAGTGGCGAACCTCTCTTACCCCGTCCAATGTTCTTGAAGTGGATAAGGGGTCACGGGAATATTGGCGCATCTACGCGGATATGGTTGCTGGTGGTGTCGATCCTGAAACATATGAGTTTGAGGATATTCCTTTAAAAAGAGGTAAGTGCTGCCCGGTTTGCTCTCGCAAAGTTGTGGGGTTTGCTGACGTGGTTGAAGACAGGGCATTGCCAAGTAACGGTGAAATTGCCTCAGGAGTTACCACGGATTCGTCAGAGAGTAAACATGCTGAGGCCCCTGAAGCGGCTGCAAAGATTGCTACTGCTGTGAGGAAGGGTAAGTCGTTCACTATGCAAAACACTAAGGCATTGTTGAGGCAGTTGCGAGAAGATTCTCTGCTCTCCCCTGATTTGTCGGTTGATGAAACAAAGTTGATACGTTTTATTCGCAACCAGCTGGCGGAAACTGATATGGCCGACCGGGAGTCACAAAAGCGCGTTGTAGCCTTTTTGCAAGCTTCTGAAGCCTCCCCAGCTCCGGTGGAAAGCAGGGTATCACCACCCAGGCCGTGCTCGCAGCTGACGGTGACGGATATCCGTGAGTGGGTTGACGAAAAGAAGTCCACCGGTGTAATCGATAACGGTATTGATCTTGAAATTGAGCTGCTTGAATCGTTTATTAAACACGAGCTCAGAATTGAAGATTTCGACTCTGATGGTGCTCAAAGCAGGGTGCTGCAATTTATTGCATCTCAGGTAGGCAGTTAAGCAGGATTCAATACTTTTATGAATGTTGTTTCTGTTCACCAAATCCCAAGGGTGTGGCATCCAGGCGCTGCGCCTGAACGTTGGTAAATACGGAAGTGATTGCCAGGCAGCTTTTTGCAGATTGCACCATTTGGTTGTGACTTTGTTTAAAAATATGAATAACTGGCAGCACATCGTTTTTGTTTTGACTGCTAGCTAATTGTACTAATGGTAATACCGGTGAAATTATTATCTACTTTCCGGCTTTGCCCTTATGACAGGATTTTCAATGAGTGATGGACTCTCAACTAATGCTTCAACAAACCTGCGGCAAATTGTCGAGCCGCTGGCTCTGCTGATTGCTGGTGGTTCTTTATTCGGCTATCTCGGCCACATCATGGGTGTAACGCATATGTTCAACACCCTCTTCAATACCGCTCATCAGTTGTTGTTGAATACGGTTTTATTTCTGATGGGGATTACTGTACTAACCGGGGCAGCCGGTCGCCTGCTGATGGAGTTTCATGTTATCTCCCTGATTGAGCGGCTGCTGGTACCGTTGATGCGCCCTTTATTTAATTTGCCGGGTCGTGCTGCCATGGCTGCCATGATGACTTTTTTCTCTGACAATCCGGCCATTATTGGCCTGGCTAAAGATCATCGATTTAACCACGCTTTCAAAGTACCGGAGATTATCTCTCTGACTAATTTTGGTACTTCGTTTGGTATGGGGCTGATCGTTATCACCTTTATGGCGACTCTGCAAAATCAGCAATCTGGTACTACCTATTTTATTCCGGCCATGATTGGTTTGGCAGGGGCAATGGTGGGAGCGATCGTTTCTACCCGCTTGATGCAGCGTTTTATCCGTAATGATTCAAGCTTGGATGAGATCAGTTTTGCTGACACGCACAGCGAATTGCTTGATCAGCACTGCGCCACTGACCCGGTCTGGCTTCGTTTTCTCAATGCATTGCTCGATGGTGGCATGGGTGGAGTGAAAATGGGGGTTGCCATTATTCCTGGTGTGTTGATTATCAGTACCTTTGTCATGGTGCTGACGTTTGGTGCCCCTGCCACAGGTTTTACCGGTGGGGCTTTTGAAGGCGTTGCCCTGTTACCATGGCTGGCTGGTCATGTGAGTTGGCTGTTTGAATTACTGTTTGGTTTTGAGCATGCTGAATTGGTTGCTTTCCCTATTACTTCCTTAGGGGCTGTTGGTGCTGCCATGTCGCTGGTGCCTAACTTTATTAGCCAGGGCATCATTGGCGGTAGTGATATCGCTGTTTTCACTGCCATGGGAATGTGCTGGAGCGGTTATCTGAGCACGCATACTGCTATGCTCGATTCCCTGGGTTTTCGTCAGCTGACTTCTAAAGCCATTCTGGCTCACACCATCGGCGGTATTTGTGCTGGCGTGGCTGCACGTTACCTCTATTTGTTGCTCAGTCCATTAATGGGGTAGGGCACTTGTAACTGCTCATTTTTTGTGGGTAAAAGTGCTCGTTTTGATAGTACCGCCCCGGAATTTACAGGGCTGCCGAGAATCGCCCACAAAATTTGCCTGCAAGTTCTGAGCAATTACTTCTGGACAGCTAAGATCAATGCGCGACTTACGCGGTTGTGTGACGGCGATGTCTCTGGCAGGAAAGGCCGGTTTAAACCGGCCTCTGGTGATCAGTGGACGTTGGTGTCTGGATCATGTACATGGCCATGATCTAACTCTTCTTCGGTCGCTTCGCGTACATCAACCACTTCAATGCTGAAGTGCAGATTTTCACCTGCCAGAGAGTGGTTGGCATCAATCACTATCTGATCGTTCTCGT
>JAKROC010000133.1 GCA_024509075.1 Endozoicomonas sp. | reverse complement strand
GCACCAGTTCCATTAATGAATTCATTGCCATGGCGGGCCCAGGTTTTCCTGTCCATTCCTGATTCGTTTGGCTCTTATTGAATAGAAAAATGTTCCAGGTAATCAAAAACGGCACAGCAATCCGGATCAATGTGTCTATCAGAGCCCGATCCATTGGTTTACTCCTTACTTGCTGATGCCCATCCGTTTCTCAACGGTTCGCAAGGCTCCAAGACCTAAAAGTGCCAGCACCAGTTCCATTAATGAATTCATTGCCATGGCGGGCCCAGGTTTTCCTGTCCACCACTGCACAATGGGATTAATCACAAAGATAAAAGCCAGACCAATACCGCAAACCCAGCCGATAAAGGGCCGCCAGCCTGCAACAAAAACGGAACGATGACTTACCTCTACCTTGTTAATTTCTGCCTGCACTAATAAAGGTTGCTGGCGGATTCTCTCAAGTACAGCCTGCTTATCAAGTCGTTCTTCATCGCTGGTGAATAGTCCGTCGATGACATTACCAACCGCTTCGATTGGTTCTGCTGCGGTCTTACCGAAAAGAGTCGCCAGCCAGCTCATAGACAGTGTTCCCTGTATGCGTTGGCGTAGTCTTCCGCTGTCGCTTTGCCTGCCTCAGTGTTCCAGTACTTCTTTGCATACCTGGCAAGGCCTTCAATGTTATTTGGTATCGCTTCCGGTTTTGCCATAAAAAATACCCGAGCACAGATAATGGCCAGTTCTGTATCAAACACCAGTTGATCCAGTTCAATTGCGGTAAAATCGGGTAGCGTGGCAAACCGGTCCGGCCTGACCTGTGAATACCTTACCACTTCCAGCAGACCAACCGGCTCCATTTGCAGCAGGCCTTTTGCTGGACCATTGCCCATTTGTTTTACATAACGAAAACCACCAGACTCATGGGCGGCAATCATCACCAGCAGCTGCACCGCTGCCGGGGAGGCTGGCAGCTGGAAGTGTTCCAATACTGCCTGCACGTAGGTGGCGAATAACTTTCCTGTTTTCATTAGCTCAGTCCCTCCAGATCACGCTGACTCAGGTACGGCACGCCACCGATCCAGACGAAATCACGACTGGTCACATCAAACGGAATGGTGGTGCTTTCCTTGTCTGAGCTGTTGCTGTCGATATCCAGCAGGCTGGAGAATTTCAGGCGGCAACCATGAGCCTTAACCTTCTTCTCGGTGTCTGGCGTCTTGGCGTAGAACAGCATGTCGAACAACGGCAGATCACGAAAAGACCCAGCAGAACGAGCAGCTTCGGTAATCCGGTTCAGGTTGCTGGCATCGACCACCAGTTCACCGGAGGCTTCTACATCGCCATCGGTCCAGCCATCGGGCACGCCCCGGGTTTTATCCACGGCGCTGTTGTCGGTAATCTCCAGACTGGCGCTGATTACATTGATGCGCTGGTCACCCAGAGTGATATCAAAATTACGGCCACTGATTCGTTGTCCCATGGTGGCGGCTCCTACCTTATGCGTAGTTGTTCAGGTCAAGTGCAATGTTGACGGTGATCTTTTTCGGGCAGTTGTAAGGCCGCACCATCATGTAGATCTCCACTTCGTACTTGCTCTTCCAGCTGATAACGATATCGCCATCCTTGGGTGGTTCGATCTCCCCAGGGAACGGAATACCGAGAATGTCCACACTGTGGCTCATCTCCAGCAATGGCTTCATAAAGATGGATTTGCTGGCTTCCATGCTGGGCGGTGTGCTGTTCAGCTTGCGGTCACCGATGCGGGTAACGGCCAGCGGGTAAACACGGCGCATGGCTTTTTGCACCACTCGCAGGTTTTCAATAACCTGATAATCGCCGCCTGGTACATCAAGCAATGCGCCGTCGCCCCAGTAAACGCCGGGAATGTCTGGGTACCACTGAGGGACGGATAGGCGAGCATTGGCAAGGTCGGTAAGAATCGCCATATCCAGTTCGCGGCTGGTGCTATCGACCGGTTTGCTGGTAAAAGCTCCGATCAGGGCGCCGGTCTGAACGCGCATCGGTGTGTCGGCAACAGTAACAGAGCGGTTGCAGAGCCGCCCGGCCAGTGCGCCCTGGTCGGCGCCGTATAACGTTGGTACGACCATGACATTCTGGGCAGAAACGTCAGAGACCAGGTTTTTTACTCTGGCACCGTAATCGCTCCATGTTTCGTTTTCGGTATCGATGCCTGCACCTGTGGCTATGAAAAACACCGGGCGCATGTATTGCCCCATGATTTCGGCGGCTTTGGTCTGCATATCTGCCACGACGGCAGCGTCTGACACCGGATCGGTAATCACAAAGGCTTCCACGGTACCGGCACGCATCACCAGATCGACACCATCTTGCCAGGTGGTGCCACTAGCCAAAGGAACCACCGTGGCAACAAAGTTCTGACCGGCATTGACTTTTGCCGCTTCCAGTTGTGTTTTCAGTGTGCTGGCAGCAGCACCCAAAACCTTGTCCAGATCGGTATTGGTGTTGACCAGAAGGACCGTATCTTCACCTTCACCAGTACCTCGACCAATAAATGCAAGGTGGTTTTCGATGTCAGCCACCGGTCCTTGCATTTGGTTGAGGTTGTTAATTTGAACCTGACCTAATGCCATCGCATTTCTCCTTAAATAGAGCCTTTCGCTTTTAATTCAGCCAGCGCATGGCGAGCCAGGCTGTCCATGTATTGCTGTGCGTCTCGCGGGTCTGCGCCCAGCACAGGCCGAGCAGGAACTTTTACGCGCCAGGACTTTTGCAACTCCTGCCCTCTCAGTGTTCGCAGAATCAAACCGGCTTGTCCGATGGTTATATTTTCCCTGATCCATTTCTGACTCACCCGCTTCAGTTTCCGTTTACCTCTTTTACCCTTGACGGGGTGGCGATAACCTTCTTCCAGTAATGCTTTTGCCTGGGCTCTGGTAGCTGGTGCGTCATAGTCTGGTGTTCCCGCCGCCTTCTTATGGCTGCTGCTGGAAATCCGGACGGTTTTACCGTGATGATGAGTGGTGGCAATGGCTGCGGTTTTTCCGTCCTTCCAGCTCACCACCCCTGTGTTATCTCCTTTGGCAAAGGCAACCATCTGACGACCCAGGCCGCGCATCATCTTTGCCTTTCTTCGCTTTCGGGTTCTTGGCTCCATAGCCTGCCCGGAAACGGTTTTCTGTTGTCGTATGTTCTGGCGGGCGTCTTTGCGAGCATCCTGCGCCATTCTACGTACCAGCTTCTTTCGCTTGGTTGCCGGGAGAGCTAATACGTTTAGTTGCTCTTTCAGGCGCATCCGGCCTCGCCGGTCATCGCGAAAAGAAACGGTATTAGCGGACATCGGTTTCACCCTCCATATCGAAGGTTTCAGCCACGTCCACTGGTACAGCCTCTACCCGGTAACGCTGACCACGGAACGGGATTATGCCTTTTGCGTCTTCAACAATACTGACCGGCTCATCAAACTCGATGACCAGTTCAATGTCACAAGTTTGCCGGTCGTTCAGCTCCACATTGATTTCAGGGTCTGCCAGTTCCAGCTGCTTACGTTCATCGTCGTTTTCATCCAGCCAGCAGTTGATTAAAGCCAGAAGTTCAAAGGCTTCACCTTTAAAACGTTCCAGCTCAAACACGGCATCGTACTTGTAACGGCCTACCACAAATCCGTTGCCCCGGTCCTCAAAAACAGGTCTCAGCTCGCCATTGTCGGCATAGCTGTGGATCTGCTCGCGCTTCAGGCTGGTGTTATCCAGCAGGAATTTGCTGAGGGATTGAAGGCGATTCATAAGGCCTCCACATTAATGCGGCCACGACCCAGAAAATCGGCAATGGCATGGTCGTGGTATTCCTGAAACTGACTGGCAGTGGCTTCGCCTTCTTTCTCCGGATTGGCAGCGGCGCTGCGACGGTCAACAGTGGCGAATTGCTGCAACAGCAAAGACTTGGCCAGACAGAAGACAGCCCGCTGATAATTGATCTGAGTCACTTTTACATCGCCCAAGCTATAAGCAGGCACATCCTGCATGGCTGGATAGCTGGGCTGATAAAGCGCTTTCCAGCGAACCAGCTGGGCATTGGTGCGAATAATGGCAGTCAGGATATGAGAGACAATCATTTCACTCTCATACTCTGCAGGCAGGCGATATTCAGACTGAAAATCAGACAGCTGCAAGTTAGGCCAGAACCCATCGTTCGGGATAACCTGCTCAACACGTTGATCATCAAATCCTGAAAAGCTCATCGCCTGCCTCTTTCGTTAATGGTCCCAGGCTAACCCACTGGTTGGTTTCGGTAACCGAAGTTACTGTTCGAATCAATCAGCGCCCGGGTCGGGTGGGGTGAGGAGTCGGTTAACCCTCGGTTTGTTCGTTCAGTGCTTTGCGGCACTTGTTCAGCACGGTTTTCACCTTCGCGCCACGCTCACGTGCTGCTTCCAGACACATAACGGCATCTTCAAAACGCTTATCTGCCTGCGCAATCAGACCGGCCAGGCGAAAGTATTTGGCCGTTAGTTCGTCGGGCCGCTCGTTGCGGTCGTCAACGGTGCGTTTGAATTCAGCATTGAAATATGGGTTCGGGCTGCGGCCTGCCTCAAATTCTGCTTCTGACCAGGACAACACTTCGTCAGCGATATAAATAGAGAGGTTTCTACGGAACCGCTCAGGCAGTGGAATATTGTGGCTACGACAGTAGTCGCCCAATTTGGCGGCTTCGCCGATGTCCTGCACATCAAAAAGCCACACAAGGTACTGGCCAAGGATTGTGTGCACCTTGTTACCGGCAACGATGCTTTCCACAAATGCTTTGTATTTGGGTACCAGCTGTTCACGCTTGAGCTGGATCTTATGCGCGACACTGCGAATATTGCCCAGCGCCTTGAGGTCTTCTTCCATGGCAGCCTGCATCAGCGAATTGTTCTGCTGCTGGCGAATGGTTCCGCCCACAGGTTGCTGCGGTGCTTTTACCTGTCCCGGCGCATCGTGTTGAATTTGCCCCCGATCCAGCCTGTTCTGAAATTGTTTCATTACTGATTGCATGGTCTCACCCCGCGCGCGTGCCCTTATTAAAAGGTTCTCCAACATCCCTTTAAGAGAGCCCTTTAAAAAGGAGGGTGGCGAACCACCCTAAGCGTGCCGTAACTTAAACCCAGGTATCCCCGTCTTTCAGCTTGACATTGCCAAACTCGAAACCAACCAGCTTGCGCGGCTCTTCCACTACGTAGCCTTCGTTGCGGCTGTTGTAGTCCATCCAGCGGTCGAACTCGGTCTCTTCCTTCAGGTTTCTGCGCCAGCTGTCTTCTTGCAGGTAGATAGAGAGGTTGTCCAGTGAGGTGATGATCAGACCGCGCCCCGGGAAATTTGAGGGGGTTTCCCAGCCTTCAACACCACCGAAACTCATCAGAGCCTGGGTGGCCTGTGTCTTCTCTTTCGGAGACAACGAAATAGCTTTGTAGAGTCGGCGCTTCTCAGCCATCACCAGGTCATCGCCGATCAGGGCGATCAGGTTTTTACGCAGATAAACAGGAATCACAGAAACCAGGTCAGAGATGGCATGATCAAGACCTTCATAATCACCACCTTCACCAAAGCGGATCTCGCCGGCAGTAGCACCTTCAGAAAGCAGGTTTTGTGGATGGTTGTCACGCATGTACTGCAACCAGCCTTTGTTGACATCCTGCAACATTGGATTGGCTTTAATGTCGGAACTCTTGGCAACGCTCTCACCGTACCAGCCGATAATTTCTCGATCGTTAGCGATCTGGGCGGAGGTGTAACCGCGAATACGTGTGTTCAAGTCGCCCAGGTGGTGCCATGCGTCTAGCTTGGCATAAGAGAGGGCAATATCGGTATTGGTCTGAACCAACTCATAGCCAAAGCCTTCCATGCTGAGGGCGTTCTTTGGCTCGCGGCGCTCATTCTTGGCGGTATCGGAACGTCCTGACGCGGGACCAACAATACCCGCCTTGATGTTCTCACCCTTGGCATGTGAAACGGTGAGAATATTGATCTTTGGCAGAAAGGTGGACTGCTCAATAATCTTATCCTGCAAGCCCTGAACGGCAGCAGGTACCACGTTGAACTGGACGGAAGTGTCCTCAACGTCATTTACCTCGCCCACTTGAGCCAAGTAAGCATTGAACTGTTTGCGTGTGTCCTTTTTCATGTTTGCTCCTTAAAAACCGAGTTTGTCTTCTGCTGGAACGCCAGGATTTTCCACTTCAGTGGGTGGGACAGGCTGCGCCAGCTTTTCATTCAGTTCTGCAAACTGGGTTTTGATGTCTGCCAGTTCGGTCTGTAATGTTGCGAATTGTTCTACGGAAACAGGCTCAGCAGCTTCTGGCGCTGACGCTTCGGATTCGCCAACGGCTGGCTGTGCAGGCTTGAGTTTTTCTTCCAGTGCAGAAAAACCTTCGGTCAAGGCTTCAGCAATACAGGCTTTGAGTTCTTCGGGTTTCATAGGCTCGTCTCCGTCTTCAGAGTCCTTGGGGTTTGGAGCGCTGAAGACCAGCGCCTTTAGTTTTTCCAGCAAGCTCTGTTCGTCCGGAACAGAGTTAAACGCAGTAAGCTCAACGCCCGGCACAATCTGTTCACCGGCCTGTGCTCTGAATTCCAGTTGCTGAGTACCAATAGAGGCAGGCGTGTCAGTAACACCGACCTGAATCACATAAGCGCGGCCAGTGGTTTGAAAATCAGGATGCAGCTTGATAGAGGTAAAGAGTTTTTGGCCTTTTTTATTGATGTAGCGAAGTTCATCAGACGGGCAAAGCTTTGCGTACAGACTAGTTTTCTCATTAGCTTCTTCGGCTTTCAATGCCTCCACTGTGCCATAGTTGCCCGCCCACTCCGGCGAGTAATGCTCAAGAGTAATCAGTGCAGTGTATACATCTTTTGAATAGAGTTCAGCGGCATCACGCAACCAGGACGCTTCGATGACTCGTCCGTCAATGGTTTTGCCACTTTCTGCGACTTTAACCCAGTCGGTTACCAGCTTTGCCATTTGGTTGTCCTGATTGGTTCTGGTTAGTTCTGATTACGCAAAATTTACAAACTGATAATTGAATCGTAATTAGCGGAGCAATAAACGACTACTAAATTACATCCGAAAACATAAAAATCGGAGATATAAAAGCACTGTAATAAAGAAATGGGCTTTATTATTTGAGAATGTCGTCTACCAGTAATAAGCCAGGCACGGGCAAAAAACAGTATCCGGAAGAAATTAAAATAGCAGCCCGTTCGCTGTATCTCCGGAAATACACCATTCCCGAAATCGAGTCAGAGCTATCGGTACCCCGTCGCACGCTCTATTATTGGCAGGAGTCTGGCGACTGGGCAGCATTTCTAAGGCATGAATCCGTTGAGGATGCTATCCAGCGGCGCATAACGCTTCTAGCAGAAAAAGACGACAAAAGCGAAAAACATCTAAACGAGATGGACCGGCTGATTAAACAGTTGAACGCCCTTAGCCGTTATCGCCAGAATGAAATAAGCAATACCAAGCTGAGGGCTGAACCGTCTAATTCAGACATAATGCAGGATGTTCGAAAAAAACTGGCCGATGCACCCGCAGTCGTTCGCAGTAAAAACCGGAAGAACAAAATCAAAAATGATCTGTCATTCCTAACGGAAAAAGACTTTAAGCAGAAATGGTTTAAGCGCTGGTATAAAGGCCAGCGGGATCTTTACGACAATCAGCGCCACCGCAACCGTTTTTGTCTGAAATCACGACAGATCGGGTTTACCTGGTACTTCTCACAAGAAGCGTTAATCAAAGCTGTGCTGAAAGGGGAAGATCAGATTTTTCTCTCTGCAACAAGGCGCCAGGCTGACGTGTTCAGAAAGTACATCAGAAAACTGGTGGCTGAAGACTTTGATATTGAACTCTCCGGCAATCCCATTTTATTGAATACCACCAACGGCAAGTGCGGCCTGCACTTTCTTAGCAACAACTCTATGTCGGCTCAGTCAGAATCTGGTCACGTCTATATAGATGAAGCGTTCTGGATACGCGGCTTTGATGAGCTGTACAACGTGGCCACTGCCATGGCAACTCACAAACACCTGACCAGAACCATTTTTTCTACCCCATCGGTCGTCAACCACGAGGCCTATCCACTATGGACCGGAGACCTTTACAACAAACGTTACAAACGCAAGCGGGTTGAGTTTCCAGGGTTTAAAGAGCTGCAAAGTGGCGTACTTTGTCCTGACAACTTCTGGCGCAAGATCATTACACTGGACGATGCCATAGATGGCGGCTTTGACCGGATTGACAAACAGCAGCTGCAACAAGAGTACAGCCCGGAACGATTCAGGCAGCTGTTTATGTGTGATTTTGTAGACGACACTCTGGGCGTATTCAAGCTCGCTAATCTACAGGCTGGCGGAGTTGACCAGGAGATATGGCAAGACTTCGACTCGAAAGCGGCAAGGCCTTTAGGTAATTTGCCTGTATGGGG
The DNA here is from genome assembly GCA_024509075.1 of Endozoicomonas sp. Classification (GTDB taxonomy): domain Bacteria; phylum Pseudomonadota; class Gammaproteobacteria; order Pseudomonadales; family Endozoicomonadaceae; genus Endozoicomonas. Next base: position 195 of record JAKROC010000133.1, on the reverse strand, counting down.
CGGCTACGATCCGAGCCGGCATCGAGACGATGCAACGTTTGTTATTGTCGCGCCACCTCTGGTGCCGGGCGGCAAGTTCCGGATTCTGGCCAAATATCACTGGAAAGACAAAAACTTCACATGGCAGGCAGACCAGATAAAGCAGCTCACCGAGCGTTATAACTTCCAGCATATCGGCGTCGATACCACCGGACC
>JAKROC010000132.1 GCA_024509075.1 Endozoicomonas sp. | reverse complement strand
TCGACTCGGCCCGGGATGAACGGAAGCCGGGAAGTTATTTCAGGACAAATCCTAAGAAGGAATTGGGTGATATTTCTGGCCAACTACTCCAAGAGTCTATTGAGTCCATGGATAACAGAGGTGTTTTACTGGTCAATCTGGGGTCACCAGAGAGCACGTCGGTCACTGACGTTCGGCGCTACCTTGACGAGTTTTTGATGGACGAATACGTCATCGACTTACCCCGTCTGATTCGCCGCCTGATCCTTAACTTCTTCATACTGCCCTTTCGCCCTGCCAGGTCGGCTGAAGCTTACCGCTCCATCTGGACGGAACAGGGCTCACCCTTGATTGTCAACAGTAAACAGTGCATGGCACGGTTGCGACAACGCACTCACATACCCGTTGAGCTGGCCATGCGTTATGGTCAGCCCGATATGGCGACCGCGCTCGACAAGCTGGCCACACAACCAGGCGTTGAGGAGATCCTGCTCTTTCCTCTCTACCCACACTACGCCATGTCATCGGTCAAAACTGTTGTTGTCCGGGCCCAGACACTGATGCAGGAGTTGGGAATCAAGATACCGTTGCGTGTCCATCCAGTTTTCTACGACCACGATGGTTACATCCAAGCCTTGGTAGAGTGCGCCAGCCCCTGGCTGAAAAAAACATTTGACCACTTGGTATTCAGCTACCACGGGGTTCCCGAGCGTCATATCCTCAAGGATGACCCTACCGGCAACCACTGCCTGAAAGACAGAAGCTGCTGCCAGAAAACTTCCGTCGCCCACAAGACCTGCTACCGTCATCAGGTCTATCAGACCACTGAAGCTTTTGTGGAAAAAGCCGGCATTCCCATCGACAAATACAGTGTGGGCTTTCAATCACGCCTTGGCCGGGCCAAATGGCTGGAGCCAAACACGCTGGATGTAATAAAAAATCTGGCCGCACAGGGAGCGCGAAACATTCTGATTATCTGCCCGTCATTTGTCTCAGACTGTTTGGAAACTCTGGAAGAGATCGGTATTGGCGCACAGAAAGAGTTTATTGCCGCCGGTGGCGAATCCCTTGAGTTGATCCCCTGCCTGAACGACCATCAGGCTTGGGTAGATCTTCTGGCTCAATGGGTACACCACCCACTGACTTACTGACGACATTGAGACAATAGATATTTTTTCGCGCCAGTACTTTGGATGTTATCATCGGCCCTTCAATCAGCAAACGGCGTAACTTCCAAGGGTGATTATGCAGGGCGAAAAGAATCTGCCAGCAAAGCGGCACATCGCTCACAGCGAATCCCTGAGACAGGGTTACCTGAAGGCCATGGGTATACAGACTTGGTTCCCAAGGTATCAGTTGACTAATGCCCAGCTACCCAGACCATTTGAAGGTATCGCAAAGGATGCCGATACCAGCCCCCCTGCAGCAATACATCAACCATCATCAGACTATTCACCAACCAAACCTGCCGACATCCTTGGCCAGTTTATACCCGCCACACAACCGGTTGAGGAGCCTACCCCCCCTTCCGACACGGTGAAACAGCCAACGACCCCGGCCAGTCGGTTTCGCCTGGTGATTGTCTCAGTCAGCGACGACTGCCTTGTGGTCGCTGAGATGCCCTACACCGGCCTGAACCAGTTCAGCCGCTTCCATCAACAGCTACTGAGCGATATTCTCAGAGCATTAAATCTCGGCAACAACAGCGCACCGGCCATACGTGAGTTTGTCTGGCCCATGACTGACAGGCGCGGCCTGTTAAGCCAACTGGAACAAGACGACGACGCCGCTGCTGATGCCGTAAACGTCTACTTGAACACGCAGCACGATCTGGCCAGAAGAAAAACCATTCTGCTGCTTGGCCAGGCAGCGGCACGATTTGTCCTGAACCCACAGAAAAAATTTGAACAGCTACGTGGCCTGCAAACACACTCCGGGCAACACTTTGCCGTCACCTACAGTCTGAACGAGCTGATGAAACAATCGGTGTTAAAGCCCGAAGCCTGGCAAGATCTGGCCCCCCTGCCAAGAGCCTGAACCAACAAGATATGACAATACCCAAACTTACTTTTCAGCCAATGCATGCACGCGACCTGAAGCAGGTCAACGCCGTGGAACTAAGCTCCGCCGAGCATCCCTGGCGTAGCGCACACTTTGCCAACAGCCTGGACTCAGGCTACATCTGCGAAATTGTCAGGATAGGTAGCCTCGTAGCGGGTCACTGCGTGATGATGATCGCAGCCGACGAGGCCAGCATTCTTATCCTGACCGTGGACAAACAGCACCAGCGACAAGGGATCGGTCGACAACTACTGCAACACATGATTGACCTGGCCACCAAGGCAGACTGCGACACCCTATTACTTGAAGTCCGCCGCTCCAACGAGCGAGCGTTTAATCTTTACCTGAGTGAAGGCTTCAGCGAAGTTGGCATTCGCAAAAACTACTACCCTGCTGGCAGTAGCTGGGAAGACGCTATCGTCATGGCCATGGAGTTAAAAGATTTCTCCTTCAACACCCAATGAAAAACAGCAAAATCCAGTGCATTAACCTCATCAGGACCTTGCAAAAGCAACACATCACCCACTTTGTCTGGCTACATCCGTACCAAGGTGCAAAAAAATCTTCGCAATACGAGTTTCCCCCCTGCACAGGCCGAGATAGCGAGGTATAATCGCGCGCCCCCAGTTTCAGTTTTCGCAAGGTCCTTAGGGACAGTCCCGAAATAACTTCCGCATTTATGGAATCTGAACCTCGTTCGGACTGAGCCTGTCGAAGTCCGGTGACAGCACTTTCGACTCGGCCCGGGATGAACGGAAGCCGGGAAAATGGTGGCAGCAGCAGAACAGCATCTCGACTACCCGCTTTTCCAGGAGATCCGGGTACACGGTACTGATGCCTTTGCGGTTGAGGAGTGGGATTACGTCGAAAACCGCGACGAACTGAACGTGCTAGAGCAAGACCGCACCAACCCTCATCACGTCCAATCCCCCAAGTAAAGTCAGAGGTGCTGGCGTCCGACTTTGCTACTGGAATTGGCTCAGCAAGCCTTCAGGATGAACGCTCAGGGCAAAATCCGACCCGCCCAAAGACGCACAAATACGTATTACAACAATAAAAAATCAAAGATATGTTGGCAAATTTTACTCACAAGCTTTAGCAAACTTTTTACACGACAATTCTAATTGAAAGAACGCCATAACCATTTTTTTGCGCAAGGGTTACTTTATGTCCGCCAGGCATGTACTTGAGAGATTTTTTGATCTGCAAGCTCACGGAACAACCATCAAAACCGAAGTGATTGCAGGCTTCACCACTTTCATGACCATGGCATATATTCTTGTGGTCAACCCGCTGATTCTCAAAGATGCCGGCATGGACTTTGGTGCAGTGTTCACTGCCACCACGTTGTCGGCCATTATCGGCACACTGGTCATGGCGGTTTGGGCCAAGCTACCTTTTGCTCTGGCACCCGGCATGGGATTGAACGCTTTTTTTGCTTATGGCGTTGTCGTGGGCATGGGCTACTCCTGGCAAATGGCGCTTACTGCTGTATTTCTTGAGGGCATTATTTTCCTGCTGCTGACCGCTTGCAATATTCGTGAAGCCATTATCAACAGCGTGCCTATGAGCCTGAAAAAAGCGATTTCCTGTGGCATTGGCCTGTTCATAGCCTTTGTTGGCCTTCAAAACGCTGGCATTGTTGTCTCAAACCCGTCCACCATGGTTGCTGTGGGCCCGCTGACCGACCCGAAACCACTGCTGGCTCTTATCGGCACGCTGATCACAGGCGTACTGCTAATTAAAAATGTCCGTGGAGCCCTGCTGATCGGCATCGTTCTGTCGACACTGGTCGGATTTCCGCTGGGGGTAACCTCGCTGCCTGACTTCAGCAACGGCCTGACGCCACCAGACATCTCGCCCATCCTGTTTCAATTCCAGTGGAACCAAGTGTTCACCGCGGACATGGCGATTATCCTGTTCACATTCTTGTTTGTTGATATGTTCGACACAGTAGGGACGCTGGTTGGCGTGTCTACCAAGGCTAATATGCTTAACGACAAAGGCGAGGTTCCCAACTGCAAACAGGCTCTGTTTGCCGATGCCGTGGCCACCACCGCTGGCGCCTGCCTTGGCACCAGTACAGTGACTACGTTCGTGGAAAGCGCCACAGGGGTTTCTGAGGGTGGCCGTACGGGCCTGACCGCATTGGTCGTGGCCGGTCTGTTCCTGATTGCCCTGTTCCTGTCACCGCTGTTTCTGATGGTACCCAGTTCAGCAACCTCGCCCGCACTGATATTGGTGGGCTTGTTTATGATGACACCGATCAGGGAAATTGATCTGGACGACTATAGCGAGTCAATCCCAGCCTTTCTGACTCTGTTATTTATGCCCATGACCTACAGCATTGCCGAGGGTATTATCGTCGGCATGCTCTCTCACATTGTGCTGAAACTACTCACCGGCAACTACCAACAGGTATCCACGACCACTTACCTTGTGGGCACTGTGTGTCTGGCCAAAGTAGTTGTCTGAACATCAGAGGCTGCACCCAATCAGTGGGGTGGACATGCCGCCATCAGTATTCCGATAATTTTACCAAGCGCCACCCTTCACCTGCTTTTCGATACGGCTCATATACCCAATGGATTTCGAGTTGATTCGAGGCGGCAAATGAGCGAAGCCTTTATGCCCTCGGGTGCCGGGAGCATAGAAATACTATGTGACCGGAGTAAGCGAATGCAGCCAACAAAGTAGCAACTTGAAAGGCGACGGGTATAATACGAGCCGTTTTTTTGATAGTAAGCACCATGTCCCTACCAACCGTCTTGCCTGAACAATATGAACAACAACTGGCACAAAAAGCCAGCCACATTACCAGCGAGTTTGCCGACTTTGACTTGCCGGAACTAGAGCTCTTTTGCTCACAACCGGAACATTACCGGATGAGAGCAGAGCTTCACGTCTGGCACGAAGGCGACCACTGCTACTACCGAATGTTTGATCCACAAAGCAAGCAACCCCTTGAAGTCACGAACTTTCCCATCGGCTCAATCACCATTAACCGACTAATGCAGCCCCTGATGGAAGCCATCATCGCCAGCCAACACCTGAAAAAAAGGCTGTTTCAGGTTGAGTTTCTCACCACCCAGACCGAAGAAGCACTGATATCCCTGATCTACCACCGCCAATTGGATGAACAGTGGCAACAGGAAGCCAGGGAGTTACAGGCACAACTTGGCGTCCGCATTATCGGTCGTGCCCGTAAACAGAAGCTGGTGCTTGATGAGGACTACGTCACCGAAACACTGCACGTCGATGGTCGATCATTCCATTACACCCAGGTGGAAAACAGCTTTACCCAACCCAATGCCGGCGTTAATGAAAAGATGTTGGCCTGGGCCAGTCGCACGGCCAAAGACATCACCCAGACTACCAGTAGCGACCTGTTGGAGCTTTACTGTGGAAATGGTAATTTCACCTGCGTGTTGGCTGGCTATTTCAGCAAGGTTCTGGCCACCGAAATCGCTAAGATCTCTGTGCATTCAGCCAAGGAAAATTTCCGGCTCAATGGCGTGAATAACGTGACTATCGCCCGGCTGTCCAGCGAAGAATTGACCCAGGCCATAAACAAGGAACGGGTATTTCGTCGTCTGAGCGAGATTGACCTGGATAGCTATCAATTCTCAACCATCCTGGTTGACCCACCGCGTGCCGGCTTGGATCAAGGCACCGAAAAACTGGTGCAGAGCTTCGACAATATTCTGTATATTTCCTGCAATCCGCAAACACTTAAACAAAACCTGTCAGCTATTTGCCAGACCCACAAGGTGGTCAAAGTCGCCTTGTTTGACCAGTTTCCATACACTCATCATGCTGAAATGGGCGTTCATCTGATCCGTCGATAATCCGTTTTACAACCCCTGGTGACACTCCTAAGTTGAGTTTAACAAGGATGTTCACTAGGGAAGTAGCACGTGAAAAACAACAAACCGAACCGCCTGACCCTATCGATTGCCCTCTCTTTATTCTGGCTTTTCTTCATACCTGCATCACACAGCAGCGACAGCGATTATATCAAAACCGCCATTTTGTTCGTTGCCTACGATCAAGGCGAGAGCAATGCCTTTTTGCGCATTCAAGATCGCCTCAAAGAAGCCAACATTCCCTACCGGATTCTAGCCATGGGACGAGCCGCCGAAGTGTTTGAAAATGATCCGGCACTGATCCGGGTAGCAGAGCTGACGCGCAACAACATCCTCTACAACAATCGCAATCAACCACTGAACCAGCGGTTGGTGTATCAGTTAACTGAAATGATCTCCACCAAAATCGTCTATACGGGCATGGCCAGCCGGGCCCAGGCACAAATAGCCAACGCATGGGAAAGAACAGGCTCCAGAATCATCGCCTTTTACGACAACTTTGAACCAATTGACACTGTTCAGTACGTTCAGCCATTTTTGGCTGAACTGCGTTATGCCGACGCTTTTCACGTTCCGAGCGCCAGAACCGCATCCAGCTTTCAGGGGCTCACCAAAGCCCTTGGGGCCCAGGTGATAGTGACAGGCCAGCCCACCATAGAAGACTGGGACAAAAGCTACCAGGAAACTGACCGCATGCTGCTTCGCAGCACCTTGGGCATCGACTCACAAAGACCGGTAGCACTTTTCATCGGTGACTACAGCAACAGTTATTCAGAGGCATTACAAACATTTATCAGCGCTGCCGCCATGCTGCCCGATATCCTCTTTCTTGTAACCCACCACCCAAAAACCGACGGTAGACTAGAGCGCAGCATGATCACCACGTCGCTGGCAAAAAATATTCATTTGCTGGATTACGGCACCTTCTCACCAGCTACTTTGAGCACCATTGCCTCAATAGTCATCGTGCACAAGTCATCCGTTGCCCAGCAGGCCATATATCAGGGCAAACAGGTCATTTACGTTGCCAGACCCGATTATCATAATCTGATGCTGACAGAGCAACTGGCCGTGCGCGCCTCAACACCGAAACCTCTGGCATTGATCATTGATGCCCATCTCAGAGGCTACAAGACCCCGGCACTGGCTGACAAGTTGGGCATTCCTGACTCCCCCAGCCGCAACATTGCCCAGTTGATGGCTGAAGGATTAAATCAGTACGACAGTGACAGTTGGTGATTGCAGTTACTCTTCACTTTTTTCTGTTGGTTCACCTTAGTCCGACCTGATCTTGTCGGACAAATTTTCCCCTTCGTCTTTATGACAACCACTCACTGTGGTCTACTCACAACAATAAGGCGCATTATGAAGGTGAATAATGGGTGTCCGACTTCCCCATTTTTGGCTATTCCTAAAATTGATGCTATTGCTGGTGACCGGTGCACTGGCAGTAACATTACTCTGCAACTTTATGGTCGACAGAACAGCAGATCGAGCCCTGTATTCGGACCTCGACGACCTGCCCTACAAACAGGTGGGTGTTCTGCTCGGTACTAGCAAGTTCTCACGCCTGGGTGGCATCAATGACCATTACCGTCTTCGGGTAAATGCTGCTATTGAACTATTTAAAGCAGGCAAAATTGACTACATACTGATCAGCGGCGATAACAGCACACCGTTTTACGATGAACCCACCACAATACGGCGTGACCTGCTGAAAAATGGTATTCCTGCTCAGAGAATCTACCGGGACTACGCTGGCTTTCGGACACTGGATTCCATCCTGCGAGCTCACCACGTATTTGAGCTGGAAAGCTTTACCATTATTTCTCAGGCTCCCCACAGTAAGCGAGCACTCTATATCGCAATAAATCATGATATTAACGCCGTCGCCTTCAATGCCGGCAATGGTTACGATACCGACCTCAGTAATAAAGTCAGGGAAATGCTAGCCCGGGTGTTGGCTGTTATAGAAGTGAATTTTTTCAACACCGGCCCCAAGTTCCTCGGGCCTGCCGTCGAAATCGGAACAGCACCGCCGACTTGAACGAAAAACAATGTTGCCAGTATTTCATGTTTTTACGGCAGCAATTGCGCGAAGGCGGGGGAATACAGAAATACCGCGTGGCTCGGCTTTGCTCCCCGAAGGGAGTAGGCTTGCGCCGCAGTTTCGATCAAAGATCAATATTGAAAAATGAAGACTTTTTGATTTTGTTGCGGATCTTTGTCATGGCATTGGGGAACCATTTGTCCAGGCGGCGTGTTTCCCGGCAAATTTCGTCGGCCAGACGCGGGTTGCGAAAGTCGTTGAACACAATACCCACCAGCGTCACGTTGCTATGGGTCAGTCTATCCAGGGCGGCCTTAAACTGAGTCTGCCGGGTAACACCTGCCATCACCACCAATATGGCTCCGTCGGCCATGCCACAGATGGATTCGGCCGGAATGTTATTGCGGTTTCGGGCATTTACTGGGGAAGTGTCAAAAATAACAACGTCGTACTTTTCCAGCCAATGCTCTAACAGTTTGCTCATATTAGCCACATTGCGAAAGACGATGGCATCAGCATTACAAGGTGCTGGCAGTATGTCCAGATTGGTATTCTCCGAGTGCATAACACAGGCATCGGCCGATTTCGGGTCAGGAAACCAGTCATTGTGGGCATGACCGGAAAGATCACCTAACTCCGGGTGCAACATGTTCACTTCCACCAACAATGTCCGTTTACCATCAACATCACTGCGCTGACTCAGGGCATAGGCCAGGGTACTGGT
>JAKROC010000131.1 GCA_024509075.1 Endozoicomonas sp. | reverse complement strand
GAACTTCCGGGTATCGCTGAAGCAGAAATTTTTGCCGATGCCCGTGAGCCATTGCGGATGAACCTGCGGGGCATTTGGTTTTTTCTTAAACAGGGTATAAATTCCGGCGTCATCAGATAACGGCGAATATCTCTGGCAAGGGCAATTTTCCGTTCTGCCAGCTTCTTGAAGACCGCAACAGCAGAAAACGAACCAGCAACAAAATACCCTGCTGCCGCCACACCCAACCCAATACCCAGGGGCAGCACAAGCGCAGTGAAAAGCGTAAATACCCCAGCCAGAAGTAGTGGCAGGCCGGTGAGCAGATAGGTCTTTACCTTCCTGCGCCCGGAAAAGCAGGCATACTCTGATGACAAGGCATCAAGCATATTGCGATTACATGGCGCATATCCCTGACACGCCGCTTCTAGAGGTAGCTGGCCATTCATTGCACACTATCCTTAGGCAGTTTTTTTGCCCGACTCCTTTAACAAGGTGTAAATTCCAATTTCTTGAGGCTTTTTATGTTTGACATGATGGTTCCAAATTAGTTCAGCCAAGCATTGAAATAATGCCGCAGCGGATGAGGAACTTGTGTATGAGGAAGCAAAAAAGGCCAGCAACGAAGCGGATTACTGCCAGAAACCTTTTTTCTTATCAGTCCGTTAAGTCTTGTTGCACAAGGCTCCAAGCCATCAGTGAGAGATACCCGTCGCCTTTCAAGTCGCTACTTTGTTGGCGGCATTTATGCCCTCCAGGGTATTCGCTCACCCCGGCCACGTAGTGTTTCTATGCTCCCGGGGCTTCGCTCAATTGCCGCCGCGTAGCAACATGAAATCAATTGGGTATAGGATCGTTTTGTTTTCATGTGTACAAAGTACCACGCATTCTGTAAACATAAAGCGAATAACAATCGCTGGTTATGGAGTCCATCTCACCCCCCCAGTCCTTTCGGACTGGTCGCTTGTATCCCCGCCCGACTGGGCGAGGCTTTACGCGGAAATGCGGTAAAAGGTGACGCGTCGAGTTGGGCGCAGCGCGAGATGGAGATTTGAGACAGTCAAGAACGGCACCGGTTTATATGACGACGTCATGAATTCTTCCCGGCCTTGAATTCAATATTAATATGAGCTGATGTGATGCAGCGATACTCCGAATGCCAGCTGTTCTGCGTAGGGCTGGCACCTGCCAATAAAAAAATCACTGGACGCATGAAACTGAACTGAACTGAACTTTCATTCCGGGCTGCACTCCGTCAGTGCGTTTACCTAACACCGCTACCTCATTACTCCTACCCTGTTGTTGTGGCCACTCTTAAATGTGCAGGCACACCCAACTTATCAAGATATTTAGCAGGGAGTTCATCATAAAAAAACATATTTTTATAACCCATTGTACTTCTTAAACCTACCAGAGAATGGCCATTTTTGAAGCGTGGAGCCAGAATCAAAACATCTTCCTCATGGAGACCCACATTGTACAGATTGCCACCATTTTCCAGTGACTGCAGCCCATACACTTCATTCAGCAACATACCTTGCCCGGTAACGACACTTTGAGGCAATTTTCCTTTGAGAACAACCAGATCGCCATACCCCCAACTAACTGATCCAGGTGAGAATCTCAACTCACAAGTAGTCTTGAAATGAAATGCCAGAATGTTTTTTTTGATTGACAGTAAATTTTCAAAAGCATTCTTTAATTGTTCAGGATTCTGTATTTGTTTCTGCAACTTGCTATACGCTGCATATATCATGGCATTGATACCGCCTTCTTTACCTCTCATTTCATCCAGAATTAAAAGAATTAATGATTCGGGAATGTGATGTATGTCAGCAATTTCCTTTACTCTATCGAGGAAGGCAATTCTCTCCTGAAACGACAGTTCAACCCCATCTTTTGAAAACGTCCATCTGAATAAATGCTTCACCTCCTCCCTCGGCTGGATCTCAATATCATAAAGAGGGATATTTTCCTGAAGTATCAGATCTTTTATTTTCTCAACATCATATTTTAAATTTTTTCTTTCATACTGTGTGGTGGATTCGTAATTAACAAAACCCTTTCTGCACAACGCCTCCGCTGACAACAGCTTCTGATCCTCAACAAGCATTGATTGACAGGCTTCAGCAACAGTTGGTGACGCATGAGCAACAAACGTATCACTATAGGTAGAAAACCAATTATCAAGAAAGGCATTCTTGCCAGTGAGTTCCTCTTCCGCTGCGTCCTTACAGACAAAATCACTCAGGAATGAAAAATCATCTTTGTTAATGGGTCGGGCAAAGGCGCTTACAGGATCAACGTCAATGGAAGAGTGGGTAATGGTTGCTGTTGCAGAGGTAATTTCTCTTTGCCCCCCTTGGTCTCCCATAACTTCTACCTCTTCATCCGTTGGACAATCAGCATTGATTTCATTCGTGCAAGATGCCACCACATCAGCAGTGGAAGCAGCTGGTCTCACTGACATGTCCGTCAGGCGGGACGAGCCAGTTGCATTTATATCCGAATGATCACGTACGGTAGAAAAGGCAGATTGTTGTTGGCCGGTGTTGTCAGTGTGGAGCAAGTTTGACAAACCAGTTTTTTTGCTGATGCATCTGGCAAAAATACTCGTTGGGTGATCCTGTTGCATTGAACGAACATTGTCCGCATTTACTTTTACGCCAACCGCTATCGCCACCACAGCTCTTGCAAAGGCTTTTATCATTGAGCCTTGGCTGTCCCTCTCCTTGTTCCATGTGTATGAGAATGCGGCAAGCCCATGTATTGTGATATTCATCAATAAATCCTGCTTTTTTATTTCTAACTGCATTTTTTATTTAAACTTTAGATATAGCCATCCATTTTTTGTAGGCCACAGTGCCAACTTTAAGAGAGTCTTCCTTCTTTACTAAGCTGTAGTCCAATAGTTTAACGCGCCAGAACTGCCCAAGCCAATCCCCTGAGCGCAACAGCAACAACAGCTGCAATGCCGGAGCCGCCGTTTTGCGTTTTGCTAACAAATGCCATGATGCCCTGATAAAAAATATGCACAGCATCAGTTTGATGCCACAAAGGCTAGTGATGAGAATGCACAAGTACTCCGTTACCTATGTACGGGACAAAACTTGAAGCAGTATCAAAAAGTTGATCGGATCATCCTTTGACTCTTTGTTTAGCAAAACCCTGCGAAGCATATCCAAGCCCAGCCTGAACAACGCTTTTGCTGGCCTCCAGTGCTTATTTAACGGAAGATGTTTGGCCTCGCCATAGTGCCAGTGACCTGCTATCAGGCACCACGCAAATGTGAGAGCAAGGACACCCATTAACTTATCCATACGATCAAGTTCTGTCATATGAGTGGCTTCAAGGTCGAAGCCACGGCTTTTCAGGCAACTAAAAAGTGTTTCTATGCCCCAGCGCCTGTAGTAATCCTCGATCATTGTATCCGGCTTCTGAGTAGCTACTACGATTAAGAGTCCTTTGGTCGTACGTCTGGCTGCAATGTACAGATGAACACCTGAAACTTTCCGTTTGCTGTGTCAAGTAACAGATTCATTGAGCCTGATTCCCCAGAATAGTTGTGCTGCCTTGATCTCTTTACCGCAACTACCCAAAACGGTGGTATTGCTTTTGACTCGCAATCGACAACAGATACCTTGTTGATCCAGCCACTGGAACCACTCCTGACCGATGAACTCACGATCGGCAAGCAGCCCATCTATTTTTGTAGCCGGAATCAGAGTGAGGACTCTTTCCATGATGGCAATACGCTCATCGGTACTGGAGTTACCACCCTGTTTGTCCAGAGAAGTCCAGACTATGGGAATGGAGGCTCCCTGCCAGGCAATGGAGACAACCAGATAGTTGACGTGTTTGCAGCCAAACTCCTAGTTGGTTCTATCCATACAGAGGGTGTAACTGCTGAGATTCAGCCAGTGCAGGATCAGCTTGCCCAGCTGTTCATAACAGTAAGTGTAACCAGCGAAAAAGCGCTTGATACGTCGATAACTGGATTCCGTTTGAGCTTTGCTCTGAAAGGATTCAGCAACGCGGTAAAAATTGCATGACCGGCTTCGCAGAAGAGCGAGAATAAATTGAGCAAGAAATACAATCCGGGCTTGATGCCAAGGTAGATGAGCCTTAAGCTCTTTGGCTAATGAGCTGACGTCTTCCATGTGCGACTATGGCTTTCTTTGCGGAGGTTAGAGACTGCAAAGATTACCCTGCATGGACGTCAGCTCATACCCTCAGATCCCCGGAAATGCTTGACCTGTAAAAGTTTTGTGCCGTACACAGATCGCTGGGGTACTTTTGTCTCATTTGGCGAATTATGAGGCAAAATGCAGATCATGAACAGCTTCTAATCAAGTATTCATATTTTTTCTTACCCGCCAGGCAGGAACTAAAAGGCTGTAATTTAGTCTGAGATAAAAAATTGCACATCCCTGCCATATGCAGTGCTTATCCAATGAATAAAACAAACGGATGGTGGCAACTGGCGGTGAAAGTTCCTAATTACAGTTAATAAATTGGAACGCAACTATGACCATGCCCAGTATCGTGTCACCCTTGGCAAACCGGAAAAATATTCCACTTCAGGGTCAAGCCTGTGAAAGCAGAGCTGCCACATTTAATAACCGCAGCCTGGTGATCAATAATAGTCGTTTGGCCAGCCCGCAAATAACTGTTGGCACAAGCAGTCAGACAGACCAGGATTGGCATAAGGGTCAGCTAGGCAAAGACATTGGCGTGTTATTACGACTCATTCAAGGCGACATCAACCGGCCCGATTTCCTGCGACTCCATAAACGATCGCTGTTGTCATTTAAAGATATCCTTACTCACATTCAGCCAGCCACTGTCGACACACTGTCGGATGAACTTCTGAAACAGATTGTTCATTATTATCCTGGTGATTTCGAAGCAATACCTGAATATCAATTAACTCAGGATATCTGTGACAAATTCTTTCAGTTGAATAAAAATGTATTTAAATTCATCCCCCGGCGCTTCAAAACCCCCACCATGTGTACCCAAGCGGTCGAAAGCAACTTCAAACTGCTTGGACATGTCCCCGGCACAAGAGTGACTGAAGCACTGGTTGAATTGCTTCCATGCACCCCACAATTTTTTCGTTTTCCCCCAGCATTTCTCACTGAGATAGAATACAGCGTTTCTGAGCAGCTAAGAAAAAAACTCTCTCGCTGTAAAATGATGAGGTCCATATACCCTCTGATCACCAAAGCACCGGATAAAAGGAACTACCAGTGTTATCTGGAAGCCTGTAGAGCTTGTTGGCGCAACCTTGCATCTGTTCCTGATGGGCTGAAAACCAGAGAAATGTGCCTTGCAGCAATCGAAGATAATTACTACGCCTTGTCTTGCATCCGTGAAGAAAACCGAACGCCCGAGTTATGCGCAGCTGCATTCAACAAGTCTGTTAATAGCCTTGAATTTATACCTCAGCTCCTGATCACTGAATATCATCGGAATACACTAATCAAAGCATGTGACAGAAAAGATTGTGATCTGCTGCCGCTATTCAATTTCATTCCGGAAGAACTCAGAACACCGGATTATTACCAGGCATTTGCGATTTTTTGCCTGAAATACTGCTACTTTAACTGTTTGACTGAATTTCCAGAATCATTTTTACACATTGTCTTACCACTGCTGCTGAATGGATTGAAATCGACCCCGCCCCTGCTAAACGAACATCTGGCTCCACTTCTGCTCGCAGCCTGTAATGCTCCCCCATCCGAAGCCAAAAGAGAACTGATTGATTTAATAAAAGACATCATGGTCAACAGAGCCCGGGATGTGGACGTCACTCAAGTTGATTTTTATTCCTGGATTAAAACACCAGGATTGGAAAAAGATTTTAAGTTAAGCCTGTTACACTTGATAAATCATCCCACTCAGCCAGTCTTACTTCGTCAAGAAACAGCTTCTACTCTGATCAACCTGGGCAACCCTCTGACTTTTACCATCACCAATAGTATGCTGAAGGAGCTAAGATCAGTCTGTCGTCAAAGCATACTGGCAAAAATGCCCGAGCAAGACAAGGGTGATCAGCTGGAAAGGTTTATCAATCGTGAACTGGCAAATCAGCACTTCATTGATATGTTTGTACCGGAATTAACGACACAAAACACTATCTGCCAGGGGCGCACATTAATTTTTAGTGATGGCCAGAAAGTACTTTATTTCAAATTGCAACGGTTATCAGAGGATAAATCTGAGCTGATTAAAGAATACCTGATGCACAGCTATCTTAATGATGAAAATAAAATTGCAGAGTTTGGACTTAAGAGCGAAGTACCCAGACCTGTCCATCTGTGTAAACTACCTTGGCAAGCCATCCCGGTTGACCTGCAACACTCCCTGGAAGGGGTCAGACTGTACAATGGCACCCGCTATTACACTCTCGCTTATTGCTATGAGACCTCATCGTTTAATTACGCGAACTATGCCTGGCAACCCACTCCTGACTCACCAGAAGCTCCCTGTACCAAAGCGGAGATGGGCATGTTGTTGGCCATTCACGATCTGGGTAGATGGTGTGCAAAGGGGTTTTTACATACCAGTACACTCCCTGCATTTCACGTCAGGAGTGAGGACAGACGCTGGTTAGCCCTGAATGCTCTGTTCCGGGGGTCTGCTGAAGCAATGTGTGGCCGACTGGATTTTCTGAATGATGAGAGTACAGAACGGCCCGACTACCGTCACAGTGGCCTGGCCGACCTGGTTGATTATGAGCGCTTTGGCCAACTGGACAGCTACTTCTCACATGACCACGACTCACCGCTTCTGCATTTTCCCAAAGTCGGCCAGAATATCTGCCTTGCTAACTTCATCGTTGAAGTGTTGACCGCTAATGTCCTGCTCTATGGCAGGCTTTACCGGGATCAACCGGACTATCATATCGACAAAGAAGAAGCCAACGCCAGGCTCTGTGAGTTTATCTCACAATTGATGCAACAATTTTTACTTGGCCTGCTGAGAATAGAGCATCCACGCCTGGAAGAGTGGCTGTGCACGACAGCACCAGATTTTCAGGCCTGGCAGCAAAGATCCGTTCAGGAAATCCTGTATTGGACAACCACCAGCACGGACACACGCAACTTTGCCACCGATTACCAGAGAGATCACCGTTTTGACCCTGATCTATACCCGTGCGCTCCTGGTCATATTGACGGCACTCAGGACAAACAGTATCCAACAGAGTTTTCGAACAACGAAGCACAGCCAACGTTGGGAGTGGAAAACGGTACCTTCCCGTTCATGAGCCTGGTGCAAGGGCTAACCAAATTTGCTTCAGTAATTATCAGAACTCTCAGCCAAGGCGAAACGGACAAAACAGTGACTTAATACAGTGATTTGTCCCTTCAAGGAAGTGCTACCCAAAAATCATAATGCCAGAGTCAATAATCAGGCCAGCAGCCAACAAGACCACAACTTTCAGCCCTGTCGTGGTTTCAGCTTTTCCCATGTAGTGTCTGGCAGTTTCAACGGTTTCCAGAGCGACGCCTTTGCAGGCACTTGTTATATGCGGAAAGGCCCGATCTGGAGTTTAGAGTGAGCCAAGCTCAAAAAAACACACACAAGACCATCACAAAGGGAATAAAAACAGGCAAGATGGCGATCCCCAACCTGCACAGTTGGAACCACCATGCTCAATCAAGAACAGAAAACCATACTCGGCAAGCTCGGCTATTACATCTCGTTTCTCGTCCGAGCGCTACCTCCAAGATCAATACCCACGTTTTGTGAACTGCTGATCGCCAGCATGATCACCACCGGGTGCTTTGTCACCCAATCCTGGCTGCAAGGCGGGTTACAGAACTTTTGGGGCAGCTATCACAAGTGGCTGGAAACAGGATACTGGGAAAGTTACCGGGTTATTGCCCGCTTTATGCAGGTGCTGTCTGACCATGCCGGAAACGCAACCCCTGTTTCTGGCGATTGACGACACCTTTGTCCTGCGTTTCAGCGAGAAAGCGCCCGGAAGCACCGTCGCCTACCAGCATGCCCGCAAACGCAACCAGGCAAAATATGTGCTTGGGCAGTGTTTCGATCTGGCCATGATTCAACAGCGCTCAACAGATGAGATGCCGACGGATGTCTCCTGGCTGGCAAGAATGCCTTCAGAAAGTGGCAATACCAGCAAACTGTTTACTGCCCGCTCGCTCTTGCGATTCACGCACAGTGTCATTGGTGAACGACTGACGTATGTGCTTATGGACTGCTGGTTCATGAGAGGGGATACCATCCGGCATGTGTGCGAACTCGGCTATCATGCCATTGGTCAGGTGCGTCGTGATCTCGCTTTGTTTTTGCTGCCCTTACCGAAACCCCGGCGACGTGGCCGCCGACGAGTTTACGGTGAAAGATTGACGAAAGAGCGTGTACAGCAACTCCCTGAACATAAGGTTAAGATGCATCTCTACGGACGCATCCGGACGGTACACTACAAAAGTTGTCTGTGTCGCCCAGGAATCCTCAGGGGACAGGAAGCTATCGTTGTCTGGGCACAATTCGAGCATAAGGGAAAACACCGCAAGACCCGGTTACTGCTATCCACTGACACCACCCTTGATGCTGTCACCATTTTGCGGCATTACGCGCTGAGTTGGCCGATCGAACCCGGATTCAATCAGATCAAAAACCTGTTTGCACTGTACACGACAAAAATCAGGAGTAAGCCGACAAGACCCACTATCTTGAGGT
>JAKROC010000130.1 GCA_024509075.1 Endozoicomonas sp. | reverse complement strand
CTCCTGCATCCATGCAGTCGTCACCCCGGTCACGTAGTATTTCTACGCTCCCGGCGCTTCGCTCAATTGCCGTCGTGTAGCAACATGAAATCCATTGGGTATAGGTGGGTTAATGGTGACAGATACAGTTTGTCTTGAACGATCCCGCAGCGCGGTGGACGATGATTTGCTATAAACCTTGTGAGCTACGATAGCAGGTGGTTGGCAGATATATGATCGGCGAACTGGTCAAAGTGGTAACACTTTGCCGCGCCACCGGGCGTCGGCTTTCAAGGCCCGGTCACTGGAAATAAACTCCCTGATGAGCCAGTGTATGCGTCAAAGGCGATGGCCGAACGAGCTTCAGGTTTTGCGTTTTTCCGTTGCGCTGGAGTGCTTTTTTGGTATCAGCGGTATTTTGGTGGCGTTGTACAGCGGCTCTCAGGTGGTGCTGCTTGACGGCAGTTATTCATTGCTGTGCACGCTGACCATGATGGCTAACGTGCGTGTATCCAGAGTGGTCGGGCTACCGCCTTCGGCAAAAAATCCCTACGGTTTGCCAACCATCGAGCCTTTGATGCTTATTTTTGAGAGTTTTATTCTGCTCGGCTTATGTGCCACCCTGATGGTTCTCTCTGCCCGAACGCTGTGCAGTGGTGGTTCTCTGCCCGCCTTTGATGCTGCCTTGGTCTACGAGATCTTTTCCACTATCGTTGGTGGTGCGACGACTACTGTCTTGTATATGGTGCACCGGTACAAGTCATCGCCACTGATTCACTTTGAGTTCCAGGAGTGGTTGCTTGATACCGTCGTCAGTGCCGTTGCTGCAATAGCCTTTTGTCTGGCCTTTGTTGTGGACAATCATCACCCTGTAACGCCTTACATCGATTCGTTGCTTACTGTCTTATTATTGCTGGTACTGAGCCGCTTGCCGTTACAGGCGTTGCGCAAAAACTTTCGCCAGCTGTTGTTACAGGATGTGGCCAGCCCAAAGCTGGTGGCGCGAACTCGGGACGTTATCCTTGCCAGGTGTGGTTCCCGGCAGCAGGTTAACATCAGTATGATCTGGCTTGGCCGCTGGTTGTTGGTCAGCATTGAACTGACACTGACGGGCGACGATTGTCTTTCGTGTACTGAGCTACAACTGATTCGGGCAGCAGCGGCAAGTGCAGTCAACCAGGAGTGTGAGCACTACCGTATTTAGTTGAACATTAAGTGCCGTCATGAGTGAGAACAATGCTCATACCCGTCGACTTTCAAGTTGCTACTTTATTGGCTGCACTTGTGCCCTTTAGGGTATTCGCCCGGCAACTGCTCCATGCGTTGCTCTACCTCCTGCATCCATGCAGTCGTCACCCCGGTCACATAGTATTTCTATGCTCCCGGCACCCAAGGGCATAAATACCCGAAGGGCACAAGGGCTTCGCTCATTTGCCGCCTCGAATCAACTTGAAATCCTTTGGGTATATAGGCTGGTGCAGTAACCTGCGAAAGCGGTTAGCCGAATCGTCGTAAGCCCTCGCCCAGTGGGGCGGGGATACAAGACGGGGGTGCGCAGCCGATAGGCGGAGCGCTCCGCCATCAAACGACTGTGGTATATCCGACTGTTCATAATCGAACTCTCTGTCTATAGTTGCACTCGGTCTGTCTCGGCAGAGACTCACGATGACGAAAACCAGGCGCTGTTAACAAAAAACTTAAGCGGAGACTCCCGCTTGTTGGGCTAGATAACCACGAAAGACACTATTGCAGTGCATCGTAGGGAACCGTACAGGCACCCAACGACCAAACAAATGGCCGAGGGGTACCCAGTCACTGCTGATGGAGGCTTGCGTAAATCCGGTTTATTCCGGTTGTAGCCTGTGAAATCAGAAGCCTCGCCTTCATGCCCTCGGGTGCGATAGGGCGGGGAGTGTCACACGACTGGAGTAAAAACGACGTTAGCCGTTTGGCTAGTATTAAGCGAGCAACAGGGGCGAGCCATGTCCTTATACTCTGACGTATCAGAACAAACAGAGAAAGCCGACGGTTGGCAGGCCATCAAGCCAGCGCAGATCACGGATGACCACTTTATTCGTAGCGAGGGCAGTACCTTTGCCGGCTATCATCTGCTGGTGGATTTGTGGCAAGCTCGCTCTTTGGACGATCTGACCCTGATGCGGGCTACCTTGCAAGAATGCGTCGTTGTATCCAATGCCACCCTGTTGCATATTCATCTGCACCACTTCGAACCAAATGGCGGTATTTCGGGGGTGGCGGTGCTGGCCGAGTCTCACGTCAGTGTCCATACCTGGCCGGAGCGTGCTTTTGCCGCCTTTGACCTGTTCATGTGCGGAAAAGCGGTGCCGCACCACGCCATCGCCGTTTTGCAGCACGCCTTTTCACCTCAGGACGTCAATATTCGCCAGGTGTTGCGTGGTGTCGTATCTGGCCAGAGTTCCCACGATCTGGGTAATGTTCCTTAAGGTGGTATTTGCCACATGCGTCTGGCAATACCACCCCCATTCAGTAAATTACCCTCATTTTCCGCTGAATAACTCTACTGAATTCATAGTTCGCCTGCCAGCGTGCCTCCATCAGCAAGTCGTTATCTGAGTTATTGGCAAATATCCGGCTGAATTACTTATTGGAAAGTGGATTATTTTTTATACAATGGGTGCGCAAATTCTTCCATTTTTGGAAAATTAGACGACGAAAATCTATGGGCTGCCCCTTCCAGCGTAATTTCTCTGGCCAACCTGAAGCACAATTTTCCATGGACCATGAAGCTATTGGCTTTTGGCTCACCGATGAGCCTGGCAGTAACAACCAGCAGCTGGAACATTTATTACAGGTGATTGATAGCCTGGAGAAGGGGCAACGCTGGGAGTACTTTGATGATGGTATCGACTACCGCGTACACCTGACGCGAGATGGTGTAGACATCAGTGCCGCTTTGCTGGAGTCGGAACCGGCACTGCCCGAGTCGTTTGAGCGTTGTGATGTGCTGGCACAGCTTGATTCTTATGACCGTGAATCCATGAGCCATTGTGGCTTGGATGATTTTAAACAATTGCTGCTTGGCTGGCAGGAGTTTCTTGATTTGTAGCACAGGTATATCTTGCAGCTTGTTACTGCTGACTGTATCCAAACGCCCCTTCCCAAGGCGATCAGGAGCTTGCAATGAAGCCAGGAACGGAATTTTTTACCCGAATCATGGAGCATCTCAATCCCGCGCCAAACCCGGATTTCCAAAAAGCTTCTGCCCAATGGTGCGACCATCTGCCCACCCTTTGGCTGCTCGGTAAAACTGGTGCCGGTAAGTCAACCCTGGTGCAAGTAATAACGGGAAACTGCGCTGCTGAGATTGGCAACGGTTTTCAGCCATGTACCATGCGCTCCCACAGTTATGATTTCCCCGAAGACAAACCGCTGCTCCGTTTTCTTGATACCAGAGGGTTAGCCGAGTCTGATTACGATCCTGCTGAGGACATCGACCGTTGCCGGGGGAGTAGCCATGCCTTGATTGTTCTGATGCGTGCAGAAGACCCTGAGCAAAGCAGTGTCGTACAGGCGCTGGCCCAGATAAAAAAAAGCGGAGCCATTAAACAGCTGCTGTTGGTTCATACCGGTGCTCTTTTAGTCGTCGATAAAGCCGAGCGAGAGCGCTCTATTGTGCACAATCACGATCTTGTCAAGCAGGCCTGGAAGGGGGAGTTTAACGATGTTGTCGTCGACTTGGATTTGGCAGAAAACAGCCTGTACGGCGCAAGTGAGCTGCGCGATGCACTGACTGACATGCTGCCCATGATTGCCCAGCTGGACTATGCCAGCCAACATGCGACACAAGAAGAGCGTAACTTTCATCAGCTGAAAAATGAAATTCTCTGGTATAGCGGCACCGCAGGTGCCACAGATACCATTCCTGCCCTTGGTTTGGTAACTGTTCCAACGGTTCAGGCCAAGCTGCTCCACAGTTTGGCGAATCACTACGGTATCCAGTGGAACAAACAGCTTCTGGCCGAGTTTATTGCTGCGCTGGGTACCGGATTTGCTGTCCAATACCTGAGCAGACTGGGCGCACGCCAACTGGTAAAACTGATTCCGGTCTATGGCCAGAGCGTCGGGGCAGTCACGGCAGCCGCTGTCAGTTTTGCTTCTACGTTTGCCATTGGCCGGGTGGCCTGCAAATACCTCTACCATAAACAACGGGGGGAGGATGTCTCAAAATCAGAACTGCAGGCCATGTATAAAGCGGCGTTTATCAGCGTAAAAGAGATTGACAATAATGAAACGTCTCACTAGTGGACTGAAAGCCACCAATCAATTAGTGCCCGGTTTCGGTTCTCTTCTGTTCAGCTATGCCTTGCTCCCTCTGACGGTACTGGCAGGATTCGGCCTCTACCTGATTGTTGTCCATGATCATCTGCTCTCTTTTCTGGCTGTTTTGGGCAGCACCACACTGGTCTTTCTGACAGGGATTAGCTGTTATCGCTATCTGAAGTCCCGCACGGTACTTTCAGCGGAATATCCCGATGCATTGGTCGAACCGTCGCCTGACTGGGCCGATGGTGATCAAAAGATCTGGCAGCGTCTTAACGGCAAAATTATCGAGCTGCTTGAACAGCGCTCAGACTGGGCGGATTTACAGGATTATGTCCTGGTCATATTCTCCACAGCTGCCCGTTGTTACGACAGAAAAGAACTGTCGTTTACCATGCCAGAGATGCTGAAAATGACCGAAGAGGTGAGCCGTAGATACCGCAAAGTACTACTCACCCACGTGCCTGGTATTGAGAATACCCCAGTCTCGTTGATTAAATCGGTGTATGACAACAGTGAGTCAATTAACAAAGCAGCTGCTATCGGTCAGCACGCCTTCAATGTTTATCGAATTTTCCGGCTGGCTACCCCGCAGGGTTGGATCAGTGAAATGCGTGGACAGATACAGGCGCTGTTTTTCTCCGGTATCTCAAACAGTTTGCAATACCGGCTGAAGCAGGCACTGTTACAGGATGTGGCTGCTGTTGCCATCGACCTTTACAGTGGACGATTTCGCTTCAGTGATGAAGAATTGCACCAGGCTGCGACAGCCACTGTTGTTGACCCTTTGCGAGTCTGTATGGTTGGTCAGGTCAGCGCTGGCAAGTCATCTGTGATCAATGCCCTGTTGCATGAAAGCAAAGCCGAAATTAACATTTTGCCGGCGACCGACGGCAAAACCGTTTATGACTGTTCACTCAATGGCATGAAATTACTCCATTTAGTCGATCTGCCCGGACTGAATGGCGATGCCAATGTCGAGAGTCGCATTCTTAAAGAGGCGAAAGTGGCACATGTCATACTTTGGGTGCTCAAGGCCAATCAACCGGCCCGCGCTTTGGATACTGAGTTCAGGAAAAAATTGACTGCTTTCTACCAACAGCCAGAAAACCGCTCCCGTAAACAGCCAGTGATTATCGCCCTACTCAGCCAGGTCGATAGACTCACCCCGGTATCCCATTGGCAACCGCCCTATGATCTGGCGCATGATACCAGCCCCAAGGCTGACATGATTCGTACGGCGATGGCTCACAATCAGCAAATCCTGCAACCGGATCACATCATACCGGTGTCATTTTCCTCAGAACGGGCACAGTTCAACCTGGCCGAACTGGAGGCGACACTTGATGCCTGTTTTCACAAAGGCCTACAAGTGCAACTCAACCAGCAACGGCAGGCGGCGGGGGCAGGTTTCAGCATCACCGATCAGCTGGGCAGGCTTTACCAATCCGGCCACTCGCTGTTTCAACTGTTCAAAGGTTATGAAAGATAATGTACTCAGGATTCGTCAGTCATCCGCACCATCCTGACATGATATAAGTCACCGCGCAGATTTTGCCTGCGATTTACAAAATAACAACTGGTCAATCATAGTTGTACAAAATTTTGCCGCAGATCAAAACAATAAATATTAAACAAGGCAGGATAAGCCACGGGTTGAGGTAGTTAGGAATAACCCGTATTTTGCTGCGGATTGTGATTAGGGGGCTCAATAATGTCAGAGATTCATGACGTCATCATTATTGGTGGGGGCGCTGGTGGTCTGTCTGCCGGTGTTTATTGTGCAAGGGGCAAAATGAAGACCCTGCTGCTCGAAGCAAGCAGCAGTACCGGTGGGCAGTGCGCCAAAACATCGGAAATGGAGAACTATCCCGGCGTCGTCGAAGCCACCGGCCCAGGTCTTATGGAGATGTTCCGCGAGCATTGTGACAAGTTCGGCGTAGAGTTTCTTCGTGGCCATGTTACCAAAGTGGCGTTGGAGAGGGATGGTTTCCACAAACGGATTACCACCCGAAGTGGTGAAAATTTGCTGGCCAAAACGGTGATCATCAGTACTGGAGCCAGCCCGTGCATTCTTGGTATCAAGGGCGAAAAAGAGTTTACTGGCAAAGGTGTTTCCTACTGCGCGACATGTGACGCCGATTTCTACGAAGACCTGGATATTGTCGTGGTCGGCAGCGGCAATACTGCCGTGGAAGAGTCGGTTTTCCTGAGCAAGTTTGTTAACAGCGTCACGATGGTGGTGTTACACGACGAAGGCGTTATGGATGCCGATCGCACTGCTCAGGAGCAGGCGCTGGCCAACGAGAAAATCTCCTTTGTCTGGAACGCCTGCGTTGACGAAATCTGCGGCAATGAGCTGGTGAGCGGCGTCAAGATCAAAAACCTGAAAACTGGTGCCATTACTCATCAGCCGTGCGACGGCGTATTTATGTTTGTCGGGACTGTGCCGGCTACTGAGTTTGTCAAAGATACCATCGAACTGAGCAAAGCCGGTTACATCGTGGTGGATCACAAGCAGGAAACGTCCATGCCGGGTGTATTTGCCGCCGGCGATGTGTGCGACAAATTCCTGCGTCAGGTGGTAACCGCTGCCGGTGATGGTGCTGTGGCTGCGGTGGCCGCCGAGCGTTACATTCAGGAAGAAGAACACTGGCAGGAATCTGTGCTGCACGCCGAAGGCGACACACTGGTTATGTTCTGGAGCCCGGTGGATCAGAACAGCCTGGAACTGATGCCGCATCTGGAAAAACTCGCATCTGAACAGCGGCTCAAGCTGGTGACTATGGACACCTACAAAAGTCGCAATATTGCCGACCGTTACGAAATCAGCCAGATTCCAACCGTGGTTCGATTCAGTAATGGTGAACCGGTAAAGCGTCTTGAAGCCGCCAGCAAAGAACAATTAACGACACTGCTTGCCGACCAGATACAAGCGGCTTTTTAGCTTTTCATCATTAATTGATCTTGACTTTAGAGTTCTCAAGGCACAATGATCCATCTGGCAATGAGCGAATAATCTGCTAAAAGCAACCATCTTCAAACACCAAATTCGAGATGGCTGCCATGCTCACCTCAGATCATCAAAAGACCCTCGGGGAAATCGCTTCTTTTACAACCTTTCTTGCCGGGGCGCTATCACCAATTACAGTACCAACGTTCTGTGAACTGCTATTCGGCTGCATGCTCTCGGGAGATGGGTGCGTTACACAGGCGCTGTTGACGATTGATTCTCATTGTGTGTGAAAGTTACCGCCACTGGATCTCACAGAGTAAATGGCGATGGAAGCACTTGGCGTGTGGCTTGATCCGACTGGTCTGTTCACAGGCACCGGCAGATGAGCCGATTACTCTTGCTCTTGATGACTGGGTGATAGAACGGTTTTCTGACAATGCCCCTGCTTGTCGGGGTGCTCAGCCTGATTAATGCCAGCCCTGGAGATTATGAGCAATAGGAAAGCCGTATCGATTCATTTTCTTCCAAAAACACTCCCAGTGACCGGATGAACAGACCAACGCTCTGAGGGTAAGCAACATGGAAGCTCCCTTTTCCTTCCAGCGCATTCCTGAACGACACATTCGCTGCTTTACCAAGATTTTACAGGCCGCTTCAGTGACGCCTGATCCAAGCGGCAAGTGCTTATCCAGTGCCTCGGGGTAAATCATCTTTTTCCAATTATTTTTGAAGTGGGTTCTGGCCTTGTACAGCTTCTCCAGGGAAGCTGTCCTGTTGTTGCCTGGTGAGGCGTCCCGGAGTTCCTTGCCCAATTGGTACGCTGCCCCTTTTTCATGTTTGAGGCTATGGAGCTTCTGCTTCATCCAGCTCTTTCGTTCAACCTTGTTCTTTACCCCTGGGAACAGCGCTTCTGCTGCATCAGCCACATACTCAGAGACATGGTAAAAATCCAGCACCTGGTAGGAGACAAAAGGCTCAAGGAATGTCCAGTTATCAGGGGCTCCATCGGCCACTCCAACCTATGTCGCCTCAGGGAACCGCTTTTTGATTTTCTGGATCTCTCCGGTAAAACGACGGATAAATGTCTGCTTTCCATACTCTGGGGCAGCTGCGCAGTAGGTGGTGTGCAACCTCTCTCCTTCACTGTTCAGCAAAGATATGGTGCCACACATGGCCGTGCGGTAGCGGCCATCCCGATAGAGTAAAGTTGTGCCGTCCAGTCCCAACGAAACGGTTGCAACAGGATCTGGCAAATCAGGATTCTCGTACGTCCAGCTGTTGGCCTGCGGCCAGCCGGCCCGCAGAGTTGAGTTCATCTTGCAGGTGCTCCTCAAGTTTGAGCATGGATTGCCCGTGCTGGACGGTGATCAGGACCTGCGTTTCGTTCTCTTGAGAGGAAAGTATCTGAGCTGGCATGACGACAAAAAATAACCAGTGAAACATATCAAAACTCGACTTTAGAGTTTGCATAAAACGAATGTTTAGTCAGTTTTCTGAAAAAAG
>JAKROC010000013.1 GCA_024509075.1 Endozoicomonas sp. | reverse complement strand
ATCACCCATTCACCCTCTCCTTTTGTGCTTTATCTCGAAATTGTCCCCTACAGAGCATCGAGAGCTATGCCCTCCTCATTCCCCCAGATGAACCCGTCTCTGGCCTGGGCCAGGTTGGGATGCACCTGAATAGAGAGCATTTTCTTTACATCTGGCACTCACCATGCGATGCATCAATGTAATTGAGAACCTTGGCCAGATAATCCAGCCCTGTCCAAAAGAGGGGGATAAAATGATGAGTATGATGTCAACAATAGTTGTTCGATCGTCCGGTTGCCGTTTATTTTACTGTGCTGCGAGGCTTAGGAATTAAGGGTTTTTAATAAAGAGCGGGAACTGCTGGTAGAGAAACTTGAGCAAAAGCTTGAAATCATCGCGGCCGGCAGTGAAGGCTTGCCGGCTTCTGTTAACCATACCAGGCATTGGGTTGCTCAGTCAGCACTGTTTGCATCAATTGGCGACATCTCAGCGTTTAAAAATGGTCGGGAAATGGCTGCCTGGCTTGGCTTGGTACCCAAACAGCAAACTACTGGTGGAGTGCCCACCTTACTAGGCATCAGCAAACGGGGTGACACCTACCTGCGAACCCTGTTGATACACGGTGGCAGAACCGTAGTCAGGGTAGCCGATAAACACGACGATCGACGTAATAATTGGATTAAAAAACTTGATCAGCGCAGGGGCAAGAGTATATCAGTGCTAGCTGTTGCCAATAAAAATGCTCGCATTGCCTGGGCTGTGTTAAGCAAGAAAGAGCCGTACAAGGCAGTAGCCTGAATGTAGGTATTAAACTATTAAACATTTGTCGTTAGACAAGAAAAACAAAAGCGGTTAACCAGTGTAAGAAGCCTGCAACGAGTTGCGTGGATAAAGTTCAAATGATGGCATAAAAGGTAAGACCTGCACTCCCTTGAACCTGACCGGGGTCAGGGCCCGTAGAAGCCGAAGACCTGATGAGGCGGGAGTGAGCGGATTCCATCAGGGCCAGAGGCATTGAGACCTCACCCCAAGGCCGGATATATGGAAGCATTACTCTTTAAAAGCCGTTGTGACAACTTTTCCTTGCAATGCGGGGCGGACCATATATGACTCCCTTGAACCTGACTGGGGTCAGGACTCATAGAGGCCGAAGACCTGAGGAGCGAGCGGATTCCATCGGGGCCAGAGGCATTGAGACCTCACCCCAAAGGCCGGATATATGGAAGCATTACTCTTTAGTCATGATGGAAAACTTTTCCTTGCAATGCAGGACGGACCATATATTACTCCAGCTTTTGAAAGACGCCAACATACAATAAGCCAAGCCCTTTACAGGGATTGAAATCAATACTACATTGTTACAGTCGTATATCATCAAGCTTCAAGCTTTTCTCTAGTCGCAAAGCTTCACGAGTACACTTTTCCCTTATGCCTGACGGATTTCAAGTTACTTCGCTGCGGCAAGTGAGCGAAGCTACAACCTGAAAGGCGATGAGTATTTAGCACTCACCCAATCATACCTCAGAGGGCAGTCAGCAGCTATGCTTAAAAAAATACTTAGCACTTTCGTATCCTTCCTCACTTTATCCACCTATAGCGTTGCCCAACATCCTGAAACAATAACCCCTGCCTTACTACCTCCAGCCAGCCCCCCAAAGGACACTGATCTGCGAAGCTCCACCGACGCACTATGGGGCGAAGTGAACTATAACCGGGAGGGTATCAACGAGAACCGAGAGCATATCAATATGCATCAAACTCAAATAAACAGTAAATATCCAGATCTTGGGAAAATTTCTTACGCTGACGGAGTACTGTCCTTAAAACCCTCTTGGCCTGAAGGGACTTATGAATATACTCGCGATGGCGAAACCTATGAGACGACTGCCCGCGATGTATCCATTAAGCTGGTTGATACGGCAGCCATCAGTCAAAATACAGCCAACATTAAAGGCAATACCAGCGACATTGCCGACAACCAAAACACTATCGCCAATAACAAAGCTACCATAAGGCAGAACACTACAAGCATCGCAACCAACGAGACAGCCATCAGTCAAAATACAGCCAACATTAAAGGCAATACCAGCAATATTGCCGACAACAAGATGGCCATTAATAACAACACAACCAATATGAATTCTAACTTCGCCGCATTGGATAAAATCTCATACGACAACAATGGAATACTGTCGTTTGGCTCAGCTGACCCAGCTGCCAGAGTTGCGGAAAAAAAGATTCAGCTGTTTGACCCTGATTCTGCAAGCCAATCAGCAGGGGCCCTTAATCAGGAAATACTCCGTGACCGCAGCATGCTAACCAATCTTGACCAGCGAACAGCCGCCACAAACCAGCAAATCCAGAATCTCCAGTGGCAATTCAATGACCTGTCCGGAATGGTAGACAAACAGGGCAAAGCAATCAGTGTCAATGCGGCTTTTGCCGCTTTGCCGTCTGGCTACATGCCGGATAAAAACTTCATTGGCATCGGCGTTGGCCACTTTTATAAACACACCGGCATTGCCGTCGGCCTGACACGCAGCTTCGATAATGGCGTAATTATTCAGGGCAGATACGGCGCATCGGGCGGAACTTCCGTTGCATCCGCCGCAGCCGGGATCAGTTTTTAGGCAAAGGTTAAGGATAAATGGAGTTCGCAGGTACTTTCTTTTCTACCACGTTCCTTTTAGATTGGGTACTCAGCACTACGCCCTATAGAGCCAAGCCATTAAGGCGTGAAATACTCACGTCCCGGGGGAGGAATCACACCATTGCCTGTTCAACGAAAGCTGCCGACTTATCTGCTTGCGCCGTAAACGTCAAAATTCTTTCAGGTAAGGTTCAAGCACATCACAGGAGCGGCTGTCGGAGTAGATAATGTGAAGGTGGACAGGCAGATATTGCGCGAAAGGCAAAAAGTTTTCTGACTGAAGCTGCTTTCCCCTTGTTGATCGATGAGGGCTTGCCACTGTTGAGCAGTGCGGTGGTCAAGTTGTTTTTGATTCACGACTCGCTCCTGTTTTTGAAACAGGGGTTAGCATGGCAGACAGATGCTGGGTTTTGAAGACGTCCTTAAATAAGCGCTTACCTGCCAACGCAAATTCTGCTTCTTCCCTGGTACGACAGTGGATTACTGCATCGTCCGCATAACGCTCAAACCAGACTCCTCTGATATTGCGTGTCAGCCAATGGTCAAATGTATAGTGCACAAACAGGTTAGCCAGTAATGGGGTGACACTTCCCTGATACAGTTACGAGCAGACCGACTCTACTCTCATGTCACACTATGCCCTTAAGGGTATTCGCTTACCCCGGTCACGTAGTATTTCTGCTCTCCCGGCACCCGTTGGCACAAAGGCTTCGCTCCATTGCCGCCGCGCGGCAACATGAAATCCATTGGGTATAGAGTATGCTCGCATCAATAATCCTACCGATAACAAATACCCGTGATAATATTGCCCATGCTGTCTGTCAGTTGGACACTGACTGCCCCACTCACAATTTTGGGTGCTGGAAGAATACAGAGTCAGGTAATCCACTCCCGGCAGCACGGGAAAACAGGCTAACAGCCGGACCGGGCAATGCCAGTAGTCCGGCAACTTGCCGACATCTCGATACACTCAGCCCTCGACATAGTCAGCCAGTACCTTGATTGAATGGACAACAGCAATTTTTCTAATCACACGCCGATGATGCAGCAATATTTGCGCATCAAACAACAGCATCGAGACCAGCTGGTCTTTTACCGCATGGGTGATTTCTATGAGCTGTTCTATGACGATGCCAAAAAAGCCGCCCAGTTACTGGACATCACCCTGACCAAACGGGGTCAATCGGGTGGTGAGCCGATTCCCATGGCTGGGATTCCTTATCACGCCGTAGAAGGTTACCTGGCCCGGCTGCTGCGCTTGCGGCAGTCAGTGGCCATTGCTGAACAAACTGGCGACCCGACCACCAGCAAAGGGCCTGTGGAACGCAAGGTAGTACGAATCCTGACGCCCGGCACAGTCAGTGATGAAGCACTGCTCGATGAGCGGCAGGACAATATTTTGCTGGCCATCAACCAGCGCCATAATCATTTCGGACTGGCATCTCTCGATATCAGTAGCGGACGCTTTCACGTTCTGGAGGTTGCCGGTGAGGAGGCGCTGATTTCTGAGGTAGAACGGTTAAGCCCGGCAGAGCTGTTACTCAATGATGAACACAGCTGGCCTGAAGGACTGGTACGCAGACCTGGCAGCAGCAAAAGGCCGCCCTGGGATTTCGATCGCGAGAGTGCTATTGATCAGTTGACCCGGCAATTCCAGACGCAAAGTCTGGACGGCTTTGGCTGTGGAGATCTGTCGCTGGCCATTGAAGCCGCAGGTTGTTTGTTACAGTACGCCCGGGAAACCCAGCGCACTGCCCTGCCCCATATTCGCGGCCTGTCGCTGGAAAACCGTGACGAAAGTGTGGTGCTTGATGCCGCCAGCCGGAAAAATCTTGAGCTGACACTTAATATGAATGGCGGGCGTGAGCACACTGTGGCCGCCGTGCTGGATTGCACAGCCACAGCCATGGGTAGCCGCCTGCTGGGACGCTGGATTAACCGACCATTGCGCAATATAGACAAACTGCTGGCCCGGCAGTCGGCCATCAGTGCTATCAAGGATGATTGCCACTTTGAATCACTGCACTCCATCCTTAAACGGATTGGCGACATTGAACGTATACTTTCGCGGGTTGCATTGAAATCCGCCCGTCCCAGAGATTTGGCCCGGTTGCGTGACTCTCTTGTGGAACTACCGGTGCTTCAGCAGCAACTGGTTTTGGTTGATAGTCCTACGGTGCAAACGCTGGCCGTTGCCATCAGCGAATATCCAGAGTTATCTGACCTGTTGAAGCAGGCAATCATTGAAAATCCCCCAGTGGTCATTCGTGATGGTGGCGTTATCGGTACCGGCTACGATACTGAACTGGATGAGCTACGCTCACTGAGCGAAAATGCCGGCGATTATCTGCTGCAACTGGAGCTGCGCGAACGGGAAAGAACCGGCTTGTCCAGCCTGAAGGTGGGCTACAACCGGGTACACGGCTACTATATCGAGCTCAGCCGACGAGAATCGAATCATGCCCCTATAGACTATATTCGTCGTCAAACCCTGAAAAGCACTGAGCGCTTTGTCACCCCGGAGTTAAAAGAGTTTGAAGATAAGGCGCTGTCGAGCAAAAGTCGGGCACTGGCTCGGGAAAAACTCCTCTACGACCAGCTGCTTGACACCCTGGCAGAACAACTTGGCCCTCTGCAAGAGTGTGCCATGGCCCTGTCGGAACTGGACGTACTGAACAATCTGGCCGAGCGGGCGGAAACGCTCAATTTTTGCCAGCCAGAAATTCTGCCCGCACCAGGTATTGAGATAGTCGAAGGTCGCCATCCAGTGGTTGAGCAAGTGCTGGATGACCCGTTTGTCGCCAACAGTGTTACTTTTAACGTTCAGCGTCGTATGTTGATTATCACAGGGCCAAATATGGGTGGTAAGTCCACCTACATGCGCCAGACGGCACTGATCGTCCTGCTTGCTCATATCGGCAGTTTTGTTCCGGCTACCAGCGCCCGCATTGGTCTGGTGGATCGAATTTTCACCCGCATCGGCTCGTCTGACGACCTGGCCGGTGGTCGTTCAACGTTCATGGTGGAGATGACTGAGACCGCCAATATTCTCCATAATGCCACCAGCGAAAGCCTGGTACTGATGGATGAGATCGGCCGGGGCACCAGTACTTTTGATGGCCTCTCCCTGGCCTGGGCCTGTGCTCAGCACTTGGCCGACTCGGTACGCGCCTTTACCCTGTTTGCCACCCATTATTTTGAGCTGACCCATTTGCCAGAACAGTGTAATACCGTGGTGAATGTGCACCTTAATGCCACAGAGCACGACGATCGCATTGTATTTCTGCATGCGGTGCAAGAAGGGCCAGCCAGTCAAAGCTATGGTTTACAGGTTGCCCAGCTTGCCGGCGTCCCCCACCGGGTGATTCAACGGGCGCGCCATAAGCTGGCTCTGCTGGAACAACCTGCACCAGCGACTATGCAGACGGTTACTGTTCAGGCCGACCTGTTTGCCAGTGCAGAACCCCATCCTGCCGTTGAGCTGCTCAAGTCATCGGATCCTGACAATATCACGCCCCGACAAGCCGTAGAGTTGCTCTATACTCTCAAAGGGTTGGCCAAATAGATGGTCCGGCCCTGCAAGATAATGCAATCCCGGCTGCCCACCGGGTTTCCAACTCTGTTAAAATTTTCGAATTTTTCTCAAGAACAAATGGAGTTAATCACCATGGCTTTCGTAGTGGGTGAAAACTGCATCAAATGCAAATACACCGATTGCGTGGAAGTCTGTCCTGTGGACTGCTTCTATGAAGGACCAAACTTTCTGGTAATTCACCCGGACGAATGCATCGACTGCGCTCTTTGTGAGCCAGAATGTCCGGCCAACGCGATTTTTTCCGAAGATGAAGTGCCCGATGATCAGCAGGAGTTCATTGAGTTGAATGCCGTGCTCGCTGATGTATGGGAGAACATTACCGAAAAGAGAGACCCACTGCCTGATGCCGCCGACTGGGATGGCGTGAAAGGCAAACTGGACAAGCTGGAGCGCTGAACAAGAGAGAGCCATGCTCCGGAATCGGAGCATGGCAGGTATTAATTGAACAATGAGTCGCCTGACAATCCCTGCTTTTCCAGAATAGAACGCAGCCTTTTCAACGCTTCCACCTGGATTTGCCGGACCCGTTCACGGGTTAGCCCGATTTCCTTACCCACTTCCTCAAGCGTACTGGTTTCGTAGCCTCTCAAACCAAAACGCCGCGCCACCACTTCCCGCTGTTTTTCCGATAGCTCACCGAGCCAACGATCAAGACTGTCATTAAGATCAAGATCCTGCAACAGCTCTGCCGGGTCGGCACCCTTTTCATCAGAAATGGTGTCCAGAATCGATTTGTCCGAATCCGGGCCCAGAGGGGTATCCACCGACGTGACCCGCTCATTCAGGCCCAGCATCCGCTTGACATCGGCCACCGGCTTATCAAGCAGCTTGGCAATTTCCTCCGGGCTTGGGTCATGGTCAAGCTTCTGGGTCAGCTCCCGGGCAGCACGCAGATAGACATTGAGTTCTTTAACCACATGAATGGGCAAACGGATGGTTCGCGTCTGGTTCATGATGGCTCGTTCAATGGTCTGGCGTATCCACCAGGTGGCGTAGGTTGAGAAGCGGAATCCGCGCTCAGGATCAAATTTCTCGACAGCACGAATCAGGCCCAGATTACCCTCTTCGATCAGATCAAGCAGCGTCAGTCCACGGTTGACGTAACGCCTGGATATCTTAACTACCAGACGCAGGTTACTCTCAATCATACGACGTCTGCCTGCTTCTACTCCCTTTCGGGCCAGGCGGGCATAATGAACTTCTTCCTCAGGCGTCAACAGAGGCGAGAAACCGATTTCGTTCAGATACAGTTGGGTTGCATCAATGGACTTGTAAAATCCATCGTCGTCTTTCCGACGACTGCTACTACTGATGGGTGACACAGCCGTAGGCTGTGCTTTGTCGATGTCGTCATTGTCGTCAACTACGTCTTCTATCAAGCCACCGGAATTTTCATCCGGACTCAGTTCATCCTGTCCCTGGATTACATCGTCAGCATAACTGCTTAGCTCTGCGTCATCCCTCTTCGATGCCATAAGAGTTAGTCCTATCCGAAAGTCCCACTCTATGTCGAGCAACCACGATATATTGAAGCTGCACCAACACCCGTGAGATCCCTCTACTACAACAGCCACTGACCTTCGTCATCGGCGCCGTGGCAGGTATCCCATAGGGTCGACCGGATTGCCATCACGGCGAATTTCGAAGTGCAGCTTAGGCTCCGTCGTTCCTGTAGAACCTATTTCGGCTATCTTTTGGCCCGCTTTAACTGAGTCTCCCTCGTTGACGAATAGTTCCCTGTTGTGTGCATACGCACTCAGATAGCTACGATTATGTTTCAAGATGACCAGCCGACCATATCCGGAAAGATCACTTCCGGCGTACACCACTTCACCACTGGCTGCGGCTGCAACAGGTTCTCCTAATTTGCCACTAATATCAATCCCCTTATTGACTGGTGCTTTGAGCGAATAGCCAGAAATCACCCGTCCATTCACCGGCCATCGCCAGCCAGAAGAAGAGGCAATTACCGGTTTTTTTGCCGGCACTGGAGCTGAATATTTTTTGATCGATGCGTCTTTTTTACGTTCGCTAACCTCTTTTTGGGGTTCACTCGTTGTCTTTTCCAGTGCCTTTGCCGGCTTGCTCACCACTTGCTGAGGTTTCCTGACCCTCTGGGGAATGTAGGGCCGGACAGCAGCGGGTCGGCGCACAGTCAGGCTGATTTTTTGTCCCGGATAAATGGTGTACGGCGCGGCTATGCCATTGTTGGTCGCCAACTCTTTGAAGTCCCGGTTGTAAAGCCAGGCAATTGAGTAAAGTGTTTCACCGCGCCTGACGATATGCTGCCCAGAGGAAGGAGTCAACCGTGCTGGTGCCCTCAGATCGGTAATAGTCACCCGTGATGGATCATGGCTGCAGCTGGCAAGCAACAGACAACTTACCAAAAGAAGTATTTTTTTTGAGCAATTACTCATATTAATCAGAGCGTTTTTTAAGAAATTCAACACCCGACCAGCTCCACTGGCCAGGAACACAAGGGTAATTATTTATTAAAAAAAGAAATATAAAAACTAACTGATTATTAAAAATAATATAAACGGATGGGCGATATCACCCATCCACAGAAACACAATTAGTGGTTTTTGCTGCCAAGCCCCTCAATCACGCCCACCAAAACAATGGCAAAAATCATCAACCCGACAGATTCAACCAGATACGCTGGCTGCCCGGTAATTATTTCATAATTAAAGGGCGATACGTTGGCCTGAATCAGGGGAACCTGCTCACCGGCACTGTTTACCCGGCTTTCCAGCGTCTCTTTCCATGGCCAGACCTTGCCCAGCGCGCCGAGCATCAGGCCGGTTAACAGAGAAACAGCCAGATCCCGGTGCTTTTTCAGCAGCCACGATAGCATGTGAGAAAAACTTAGCAGACCGCCAATACAACCCACACCAAATATGGCCAGCACAGTGAGATCGAGATTTTTCACGGCATCAATTACCGGACTGTACAACCCCATCATCAGCAAAATAAAGCTGCCAGAAATACCCGGCAAAATCATGGCGCAAATGGCAATGGCACCAGCAAAAAACAGCGTCAATGGTTCGGGTTCAAGGCTGGTTGGGCTTAATACGCCCACTGCACAGGCAATCACCATGCCTACCAGAAGCATCGCGATAGTACCAGCATGCCACTGGTGCACCTGGCGAATCATGTGCAGCCCAGATATCAGTATCAGCCCGAAAAAGAAGGCCCAGAGCATCACCGGGTAGGCTGCCATACACCAGGTAATAGCATGGGCAAACGACAAAATACTGGCAAGAACGCCACCAAAGACACAGAGCAAAAAGGCACCATCAATGCGCTGCCAAACGCCCCCAATACCTTCGTTGCTGACGACTTTTAACAATGATGGATTGATACTTTTCAACGCGTTCAGCAGTCGGTCATAGATACCAGTGATAAAAGCAATAGTGCCACCGGACACGCCCGGCACCACGTCGGCAGCACCCATGGCCATTCCTTTGACGACAAGCGCAAAATAGGAAGAAAATTTCGACATGCATTGACCTTTGGAACAGTGGTTAATCAAACAATAAACGACGGATATTTTCAATCGTCCCAGACTGAGACAAAAACCGTACTCGTTTATATAAGGAATTTACCGGAGAAAACTCTAGCTTATAACACCGCTAAGCAATGGCACAAAGCGTACCATCTCGAGCACCGTGCGCTGGTAATCACCACCATAACGGGTAATTAATACCAATTCCTGCACCGCACCAGCCCCTCCCACGGGACTCACCAACCGCCCACCTCCAGGTGATAACTGGCTGAGCAACTGCGGGGGAATTTCATCCGGCGCTGCCGTCACCATAATGCCCGCGAACGGACTCTCCTCTGGCCAACCCATACTACCGTCGGTATGGCGCAAACGCACATTGTGATGGGATAATCGGCTCAGACGCTGACGAGCCTTGACCTGCAAGGGGCGAATTCGCTCAGCCGAGAAAACCTTGCCAGTCAGGGAGGCCAGTACTGCCGTCTGATAACCTGATCCGGTACCAATTTCCAGCACCTTGTCCAGCTCCCCACCGGCCAGCAGCACTTCTGTCATTTTGGCGACAATATAAGGTTGGGACAGCGTCTGGTTGTGACCAATGGGTAGCGCTGTGTCTTCGTAGGCTCGATGAGCCAGCGCCTCATCAACAAACAGATGCCGGGGGATCTGACGCATGACCTCCAACACCTGTTTGGACTTAATACCCTGAGCCTGCAAGCGCTGAATCATTCGCTCCCGGGTTCGGCGCGAGGTCATGCCGATCCCGTCAATCTCCAGATTCCTCATACACTGGCTCCAAGCCAATCCTCCAACAGCGACAGTGTGGCATGGCCTGTCTTGTCATATTGCAGTGGCGTTATGGAGACATAACCGGAGGCAACAGCGTGAAAATCGGTACCCTCCTCCGCGACCAACGGTTTGCCAACGCCCCCGATCCACCATACCGTATGGCCTCGTGGGTCAGTCATGGCAATAGGCCCATCAGGCCGTGTGCGATGACCAAGGCGAGTTATCTTCATGCCCTTGATCTGATCGTAATCACAGGCTGGCACATTGACGTTCAAAACGATTCCTTCCGGCAACGCCAGCTGATCAAGACGTACCATCAGGTCATGCAATACGCGGGCGCTGACGGCAAGGTGGTGATCCTCCTTCCCGCAGGAGGAGATGGCAATGGCTGTTTTGACCAGCATACGCCCTTCCATGGCCGCAGCAACCGTACCCGAATAAAGCACGTCGTCGCCCAGGTTGGCACAGTTGTTAATGCCTGACACCACCCGTTCCGGCTGGCGGCCAAACAGACCGCTGGCGGCCAGATTGACGCAATCGGCTGGCGTGCCATTAACGCTGAAAAACCCGTTGGCATGCTCTTTCATGCGTAACGGGCGGTCCAGCGTCAACGAGTGCCCCTTGCCGGAGCAATCATTGTCAGGAGCCACCACCCAACACTGTCCGTGGGACTGCATAGCTGCGTGCGAATGCGCCAGTCCCTTGGCGGTAACGCCATCATCGTTAGACAGCAATATGGTCATAATCCATCATTCCTGAGTTATTCCGAGTTACCCTGCACGGCAAAAAAGTCATCTTTTGCATTCAGAGCAGGCATTTTCATCCACTGTTGCCAACGACATACGTCGACTGTCTCGCTTAGGCTCGCTGCAGACAAACAATTCACGCAGCAACGACGTGGCAAAGCATCCTTTGCCCAGGCGAAAGCGCAATTCCAGCGTCGTCCAATTATCGTCCCACGCCCAACTCATATTGATGGGAATAAGCCTGTTCATCCGGCGCTCCTGGTTGAGCCCAACTCTTTCCAGATCATCACACAGGGGTTGGTATCTATCCAAAGTCGTTTGCTCCAACGTCAGGGAAAGACCTGACACCCCTGGACGACCACGACCCCACAAAGAGGATGTCGGACTCAGCTGCCCTGTCGCCACGCGAGTTAGCATAGACTCATCTGGCACATCGAAAATAAGACTGTTGTTATCCGGAAAGCCAAGCACGTCACCAGCGACGTATTGATTCCAGACACCTGTAGCCACCTTCTCAGATAGCAGCCGGTTAAACAACCATGAGCGAGCCGCTGAGAGATAGACAGAACGTTTATTTCGCTGCACCCGGAATTTACCCGCAAGCATATCGGCTGCCTTGGCAACATTACGCCCGTGATGACCAAAACGCTGCTCACCAAAGTAGTTGGGCACCCCCTCACGGGCAATCAACGCCAGCCGGGTTTCGACCAGGACAGGGTCTACAGTGATATCACGCAGGGTGATGACAAAATCGTTGGCTCTGAGCGCGCCTGTTTTCAGTTTTTTACGGTGCCTGACCTGAGAGATAATCTTTATCGACTCACTCTGCAGGCCATGCAAATCAGGGTCAAGCTTGCCTGGCAGAGCAATACAAAACCATTGCCGTGTTATTCCGTGACGATCCTTACGCCCGGCATAGCTCACCGATTGTCGTCCAACTCCACAATGCTGAGAGATTAATCCGGCCACCCAATCGGTATTTTCGCCTTTTTTCTCAATCAGCAGGAACAGATGCTCACCGTCACCCTCAGGCTCAAACGGCAGTAGCTCACTAACCAGGAAATCTTCATGACGGGACTTAAAGCGACAATGGCCCAACGGTCCACCATGGGCATAATGCCAATCAACGGGATAATCGACAGGCACTGGTACATCAGCTTCCATGATGTCTACTCAACAAAAGAACTGACTCTAGACAATACCGCGATTTTTTCGTTGGTTAAATGGTCGCGGCATAAAATAACTGCACAGGAATCATCCTGTTATACCCGTCGCCTTTCAAGTTGCTACTTTGTTGGCTGCACTTGTGCCCTTTAGGGTATTCGCTCGGCAACTGCTCCATGCGTTGCCCTACCTCCTGCGTCCATGCAGTCGTCACCCCGGTCACATAGTATTTCCACGCTCCCGGCACCCAAGGGCATAAATACCCGAAGGGCACAGGGGCTTCGCTCACTTGCCGCCGCATAGCAACATGAAATCCATTGGGTATATTACTTTCTCGCCATCCGAATCTGACGGGAAAGTATTTCAGGACAGATTGACAGCGCCCTGATCAGGTTAATTCGTTCAGCAAGACAACCGCATGGGCAGCAATCCCCTCTTTTCTGCCGGTAAACCCGAGTTGTTCCGTTGTGGTTGCCTTGACATTAACCCACTCCCGCTCGATGCCCAAATCCTCACTGATGTTCAGGCACATATGCTCAATGTACGGTGCCATTTTCGGAGCCTGGGCAACAATGGTACTGTCGACATTACGGGGAACCAGCCCCTGTTCTCGCAGCAAAGCCACCACGTGGCGCAGCAGCTTACGGCTGTCGATGCCAGCGTAGCGCTGATCAGTGTCCGGAAAATGTTTGCCAATGTCACCAAGCCCCCCCGCTCCTAACAACGCATCACTCAGGGCGTGCAGCAGAACATCGCCATCGGAGTGGGCCATCAAGGCGCGTGGATAGGGTATCTGCACCCCACCAATCACAATACGACAACCTTCTGATTCATTATCAGCAAACCGGTGGACATCAAACCCATGACCAATGCGCATCAGAAAAACTCAATCAATCTTGACTGTTGTTCGATGTATAGCGAAGCCAGGGCCAGATCAGTCCCCCGCGTCACCTTGATATTATCAGCGTGCCCTTCAACCAGGACGGGGTGAAGGCCCGAGTGCTCAATGGCACTGGCTTCATCGGTCACTGGCAACTCATTGACAATGGCAGCAGTCAAGGCATCGTGCAGCACGCCAAGGCGAAACATTTGTGGAGTCAGGGCGTGCCACAGTCCCTGACGGGCCACCGTTTTGAGCACAGTACCGTCAACGCCAGTGCGTTTGATGGTATCGGTTACTGGCGTTGCCAACAGACCGCCAACTGAATGATCGTGTAACTGTTCCACCAGCCAGTCCAGGTCGGCACGGCGAATACAGGGACGCGCCACATCGTGTATAAGTACCCAGTCGTTTATATCAGCCATATCCATCAGCACACGCAGACCATTGAGCACCGACTGGCTGCGCTGTGACCCGCCTTTGGTCAGGCGAATCCGACGGTCACGCAGCAACTTGATGGCCGGGTAAAATTCATCGCCCTGATCAAGCACCACGACAATTTTTTCCAGCCGGGGATAATCCAGCAACCGTTCCAGAGTGTGCACCATCAGCGGCTTGCCGTTGATTTCCAGGTACTGCTTGGGAATATCCATATTCATGCGTCGCCCGGTACCAGCAGCAGGGACGACAGCCCAGTAACGGACAGAGTTCACGGTTTCAGTACTACTCACTCTGACACCTTTGCAAATGGACAGGTCAACAACGTCAGATTCACAAAAACCTGACTTAATTTTCAAAATTAATCTTGCCGGTCAATCATAGGTAAGAAAGAACGTTTCACCACGGCGAATCATGCCCAGCTCCTGGCGTGCACTCTCTTCAACCGTTTCCATCCCCTGCTGCAAATCCACTACTTCACGTGCCAACAATTGATTTCTCTGGTATAAACGCTTGTTTTCCAACTCAAGACGCTCCAATTGCTCCTTTTGAGCCCACATCTCGACCACACCACCTTCGCCCACGCAAAGCCGGATTTGCAAAAAAATCACCATCAGGAAAAGGAAAGCAATCACCAGTTTTTTCATGGTTCAGCCAGAGCAATTGTTGCCAAATCACTGATTATCCAACACTCCACATGGCAAGGCAAAGACCCTGCAACCGCTTCATGTTATTTTTATACCCAATGGATTTCAAGTTGATTCGAGGCAGCAAATGAGCGAAGCCCCGGGAGCATAGAAATACTATGTGACCGGGGTGAGCAAATGCAGCCAACAAAGTAGCAACTTGAAAGGCGGCGGGTATATCTGATCAACTGCACATATTGCCCAGCATTAACTGCCAGCCAGCGAAAAGTGTTGAGCTTTTCACTAACCTGGCAATTTTTCTCATAAAAAAAAGGGGAAGCATAACACTCTCCCTTTTGTTGTTCACAACGATGTTTTATCAGACTCGCTTGAATTCGGCGATGCCACGATATGGCGCTTTGCCAGCGAGTTGCTCTTCGATACGCAGCAGCTGGTTGTACTTGGCAACACGATCGGAACGGCATAAAGATCCGGTCTTGATCTGGCCTGCGCAAGTACCAACAGCCAGGTCAGCAATGGTCGCGTCTTCAGTTTCACCGGAGCGGTGAGAAATAACGGCAGTGTAACCGGCATCCTTGGCCATCTTGATGGCGTCCAGAGTCTCGCTCAGAGAGCCGATCTGGTTGAACTTGATCAGGATAGAGTTGGCAATGCCCTTTTCGATACCTTCTTTGAGGATCTTGGTGTTGGTTACGAACAGGTCGTCACCAACAACCTGGATCTTGTCACCCAGAATTTTGGTCTGGTAAGCAAAACCTTCCCAGTCAGACTCGTCCAGACCATCTTCAACGGAGAGAATTGGGAACTGTTCAGCCAGACCTTTCAGGTAGTCAGAGAACTCATTGGAAGTGAATACTTTGCCCTCACCTTTCAGATTGTACTGACCATCTTTGTAGAATTCAGAGGCGGCACAGTCCATAGCCAGAGTAATATCAGCACCCAGATTGTAACCGGCAACAGCCACTGCCTCTTTGATTACGGACAGGGCTTCAGCGTTGGAAGCCAGGTTTGGAGCAAATCCGCCTTCGTCACCAACAGCTGTACTCATGCCTTTTTCAGACAGCACTTTTTTCAGGGCGTGGAATACTTCAGCGCCCATGCGCAGGGCTTCAGCAAACGTGCTGGCACCCACTGGTTGGATCATGAATTCCTGGATATCAACGTTGTTGTCTGCATGTTCGCCACCGTTGAGGATGTTCATCATCGGCACAGGCATGGTGAACTGGCCTGCAGTGCCGTTGAGTTCAGCAATGTGAGCGTACAAAGGCATACCTTTGGCAGCGGCAGCGGCTTTGGCAGCGGCAAGAGAAACAGCCAGGATAGCATTAGCACCCAGCTTGGCTTTGTTGTCCGTACCGTCCAGATCGATCATCTTCTGGTCCAGACCACGCTGGTCGTTAGCGTCAAAACCCAGCAGAGCTTCGCGAATAGGGCCATTTACGTTGGCAACAGCTTTGAGAACACCTTTACCCAGATAGCGGGACTTGTCGCCGTCGCGCAGTTCCAGGGCTTCGCGTGAACCGGTAGAGGCACCGCTGGGAGCGCAGGCAGTACCGAAGGCACCAGATTCGAGAATGACATCAGCTTCAACGGTAGGATTACCACGAGAATCGAGGACTTCGCGGGCCTTGATTTCCTTGATAGCGGTCATGGGATACTCCGGGTGAAGAATTCGGAAAATTCAAGTGAAAAGTAAGAAAAACGAACGGCCGTCAGGTTTGGCTTCGGGAGCGGCAACTATACCATCGGAAAGTTACCTGTCAAAGACTTACAACCGAACTGACGTTTACGCAACAGCCACCCCGCGTGAACATTTGTTTTCTCTTGCGCTCCAAGCCTTATGACCCGTTAATACCTGTTATGGAGTTGCTGCCGGTGAACTGTCAGCGACTTTCGTTAAAGAGCCATTTTCCATCCGATAGACGTCGTCCATCAGTGCAAGCACCACCGTTTTGTGCGTAATCATAATAACCGTACTGTCTTTAAATGCCTCAAGAAGGGTCTTCATCAATACCTTTTCGCTGTGTTGGTCCAATCCTTCGCCCGGCTCATCCAGCACCAGTACCGGAGCCGGTTTCAGCATGGCGCGAGCAATGGCCAGACGTCGCTGCTCCCCCCCCGACAAAGCAATGCCGCCCTGCCCCAGCCAGGTTTCCAACAGATTAGCTGCACCGTCGCGGGCAACTGCCAGACTATCCAGACCACACTGGCGAATTACTCGCTGCAACAACTCATCGTCGGCATCAGGTGCGGCCAGTTGCAGATTTTCCCGCAGCGTGGCGCTGAACACGTGCGTTTTTTGCGGTACGAACGTAATAGCCTGGAACAGCTCTTGCTCTGCAAACCGCTGAATATCGTGACCATCAAGCTTGACACTGCCACAGGATGGCTCCAGGGTACGGCTTAACAGCCGAATCAGGGTGGATTTGCCACACCCGGTTTTGCCGAGCAAAGCTATACGACGACCGGCATCAATATTTAACGACAACTGATTTATAATTGGCAGATCTTCCTCGTAGCCGCAGCCGACACTGGCAAAAGAAATGGCTCCAGTCACGGGATGTCCTGATGGCGCTTCAGGAAATACCACCACAGTCGAGTTAACTACCTGGCGTAGTCGGCTGGCAGCATGGCGAGTATGACTGAGAAACTGAAAGGCAATGGGCAACGGCATCAGCGCTTCAAAACTGGCCAGCACAGCAAAGACCATCATCACCAGCACCGGCCCACTGAACAGACCGCTGTGAAGCTGGCCACTGCCGATGTACAACACCAGCAGGGCGCTGGCACCAGAGCCAAAAACAAACAGAGCTGAACCGAGCCCTTCCAGGGCTGCCATCCGCCCCTGATCACGGATCAGCTGCTGCTCGCTATGGGCAATGGCAGTCCGAGTGCGAATATCACTGGCGTAAATTTGCTGCTCAGCCATACCCTGAAGGTAGTCCAGCATTTGCTGGCGCAACTCTGCCTGGCGCTTGCCCATGGACTCCCCGGTTTTGCGCCCCAGGATGTAAAACAGCACAGGCATGGAGACAATCCAGAGCGTCATGATCGCCAACACCACCAGGGCTATCTTGACACTGAAAAAAGCGAGAAACAGGCAAAACAGTCCGGTCACTGTGATTGCCGCCAGCAACGGGCTGAGCAAGCGCAGGTAGAGTTGATCAAGGGCGTCAATATCAGCCACCAGCCGATCGAGGAGTTCACCCTGACGATACTGCCCGAGCTGCTGACGGGAGATCGGGATCAGTCGGGCAAAAAACCAGCTGCGCAGGCTTGAAAGCAGGCGAAAGGTAGCATCGTGACTCACCAGTCGTTCAGCGTAGCGGGCAGCTGTGCGAGCGATGGAAAAGCCGCGCACACCTGCACCCGGAGTGAAAAAGTTAAAACTATGCGCAGTAGCCGCATTCAATCCGGCAATAGCAGAGGCAGTAATAAACCAGCCCGACAGCGTAAGCAGGCCAAGACTGGCCAGCAGGGTCAGGATGGTCAGCACAATGCCAAGCCAGAGCATACCCGGACGCTGGCGGTATAACTTCAAAAATGGCCATAAATCACGCACTGGCAACTCTCACTGTTGTCTCCTGTTCACCAAGCTTGTTGATGAATTGCTGATAAGGAGCACTGTGCCTGGCCAGCACCGATGGCGACCCGTTGGCTACCAAACGTCCTTTATCCAGCAGCAGGATCTGATCCATGTTATCAAGCTGATTGAGCCGGTGGGTAATGGTCAACACCGTGCAGTCAGAAGGAATAGTGTCCAGAGCGGCGTTGACCAAACCTTCGCTGACGGTATCCAGACTGGCAGTCGGTTCATCCAGCATCAACAGGCTCACCGGTGTCAGCAGCGCCCGCGCCAGGGCAACTCGTTGCGCCTGCCCCACCGACAGGTTACCACCTTGCTCT
Source organism: Endozoicomonas sp. (assembly GCA_024509075.1). GTDB lineage: Bacteria > Pseudomonadota > Gammaproteobacteria > Pseudomonadales > Endozoicomonadaceae > Endozoicomonas. The sequence continues at coordinate 16,626 of JAKROC010000013.1, read as the reverse complement.
TTGAGGACACTGTCAAGACCAGCGGGCAACCGGGCAAGAATATCCATGCCCTGTGCCCGCTCCAGAGCGTCCAGGCATTGCACCCTTGGAACCGGGCGACCAAAGGCAATGTTGTCATACAGCGTTCCGTGGATAATCAATGGCTGCTGCCCAAGCCAGGCAATCTGTTGACGCCAGCTGGACAGATTGGTATCAGACAGAGCCTGCCCAGCCAGGACAATATCACCCTGGTATTGCCAAAATCCCATCAAGGTATTGATCAGCGTTGACTTACCGGCACCACTGCGACCAATTATGCCAACCCGACTGCCCGGCTCAATGGTGAACGACAGTTTATCAAGCAACAGATGTTGTTTACTGGCTGAATGGTCTTCGGCCGGGCTTTCTGGTGTTCCGACAACAATCCGGGCACTGACACACAGATCATTGACGGCAATTCGCAAGGGCTGACCCACCGGGTACGACAATTGCCCACGATGTTCCTGCGGCTCAGGTCGCTGGAGTAACTCAAGAATCTCCTCCGTGGCAGCAACTGCCTTGGCTTTAGCATGGTAATGGGTTCCCAGTTCGCGCAAAGGCTGATAATAGTCCGGTGCCAACAACAGCAGAAACAGGCCGGTGTACAACGACACCGTACCGCCGAACGTGATATGACCAAGAAACGTCATACCAAGGAACACCGCCACCACAGCAATAGAGACTGAGGCAAAAAACTCCAGCACCGTTGATGACAAAAAGGCCAGCCGCAATACCTGCATGGTTTTAACGCGAAAGTCCTCACTGGCATTGACCAACTGCTTGCGGGCAAAACTGGTGCGCTGGAACAGGCGCAGTGTCTCCAACCCTTGTATACGGTCGAGAAAGAAACCACCAAGCCTTGATAATGCCTGAAAATTCCGCCGATTAGCCTCCGCTGCCTTCAGGCCCACCAGGATCATGAAGACCGGGATCAGTGGGGCAGTCACCAGAAAGATCACACCTACCACCCAACTTTCGGGAAAGGCAACCGCCAGCATGATGGCCGGGATCATCCCCGCCAATGCCATTTGGGGCAGGTATTTGGCCACAAATGCCTGTAACTCCTCCACCTGCTCTACCGCAATGGCAGACCAACTGCCCGCCGGGCGCTCAGCAATCAACAGCGGACCGAGGATGTTAAGCTTATCCAGCAGCATGGCACGCACCGACACCCGAACACAGGCTCCCGCCCGAAACCCGGTGAACTCGCGCCCCCAGGTGCACAGACCCCGGGCAATAACCAAAGCCAGCACCTGGAAAATTGCACCGGACAGCTCATCAGGCAGGGTATCTTCCATCACCAGACGGTGAATCATTCGAGCCATAACCGAAGCCTGAATAATCAGCAATACCCCACTGAGCACACCTAATATCAGCGATGCCAGCAACCAGAATCGAGCTGGCTTAATCTGTACTAACAACCAGCGATAAGCCTGCTTTTGCGTAATCTGGCTCATTTGCCATCTCCCCGGCTGGTGACTTGACCGGGGCATTGTACCTAAGTCATTCAGCACTAACCACGCGCGTAGTGTGGTATTTTCAGGCAAAATCACTGCCGTTAACGCTTGGTCATCTGGCAACCAGGCATTAACAGTGAAGTGGGGTGAGTCAATTTATACTCGTCGCCTTTCAAACTGCTGCATTGTTGGCTGCATTTGTGCCCTTTAGGGTATTCGTTCCCCCCGGTCAAATAGTATTTCTATGCTCCCGGCACCCGAGGACATAAAGGCTTCGCTCATTTGCCGCCTCGAATCAACTTGAAATCCTTTGGGTATATATCGCCATTTGCGCTGAAGCTCGCTGCCACCATCAATCCTTTACTGAGCCAAATTTTTGCCATTCACCTGTGAACCGCTGACGCAGGACGAACCCTGGTCTACACTTGCTTCCTGGCGCCTGTCATCTGATACATAAAATTCCGCCAATATTTTGTCCATAACCTCCATCACCTGTTGGAAGCTGGCAGAATCCTCGCAATCGGCAACTTCTGGGGGAGCAGTCTGTTCCACCAGAACTGCATGGCAGGATGGGCACACCGACTCTCGAGTCAACCACTGCATCAGACAGCGGTAGTGAAAGGCACAATCACATACTGTTAAAACCACAGCCGCCCGGCTGTCCAGAACATCCATACAAATGGAACAGTTTTCCAGATTGACAGGCGCACTCCTGTCGATATTAACAGGCGCAATGGTTTGTTCTGACAGGGGCGTTTTACAGGCCGGACAGCCCGAGTTAAAAGAAAGCGACAAGTTCAGGCAGCGGGTGTGAAACCGGTGATGGCAATGGGTTACCGAGACTTCTTTTGGGGGAGCAGACAATGCAGCCAGACAGATAGCACATTCACGATCATCACCAGCCGATGCCGGGTGATTGACTACTCTTTCGGCAGAAACCTTGTTCAAAGTGGGGCAATCTGAGCTTGGTAAAAAAGCCTCGGATGGGATGCGCACACTGAGAGTAAGCCGGCAACCAGGTATGGTCACCGATCTCAAGCCGGAGTCGAAGGCCCGACGACAAGGCTGGTACTGTGGCTGCTGGCCAAGTGGCATACCACTGGTGCGCGTCAGTTCATTCATTTTCAATTCCGTCCATTGGCCCACAACGCCGGAGTGCATCACCGAAAATCCCTGCCCTGCCAGGCACGCTGGCCATCTCACGAATACTTTTCACTTAATTGGACAGATCCTGCTTCGCTGAGTTCAGACACAACAAGAGTATCTTTCGTTGAACAACCAGCTGCACTGCACTGAGGCACCAGGTTCTCTTGCAGTCGCTTGGCCGGGTTCTTCCCTGCAACTTTCAAGAAATATACCCAATGGATTTCATGTTGCTACGCGGCGGCAATTGAGCGAAGCCCTTGTGCCCTTCGAGTATTTGTCTCCTAAAGAGCATGAATGCAGCCAACAAAGTAGCAGCTTGAAAGGTGATGAATATAAAAGACAGTGATTTTATACTAATTGCCTTCCTGGCAGAAACATGAAACTCTCTGGCGGCATCAGTCTCCGAATTGACTTTTCACTGGCACAAATTATCAACTCTTTTGCCACAACTTCAGCTATTTTTAATGATCAGTTGTCGTGTTAATTTTTGCTTGATTTAGCTACCCATTGTGCATTGGTCACAATTATGCGGCGGTCGTTTTATGCTAATAATCGCTGATACTGAAATCCTCATGGGCCAGTCGGCACCGGACAAACAGACAGCCATCACTACTTTGGCCACACTGCTGGCCGAACGCAACGTGGTAAGGGTGCTGGCCAACCTCATGGGGCTTGGTGTCCACGCCGGCAGCAAAGTAACGTTTGTGGTGGAAGGCGACGGCAGCGATGCAGTGCTGAAGGCCCTTAAAACCGCTATTGATGCCGGCCTTGGAGAACAACTGTGACCGAGCCAGTATTGACGGTAACCCTGAACCCGGCGCTGGATATGACTGCCCAACTGGACACGCTGGAGCCTGGAGGCGTGAATCTGATTGGCAACAGCAACGTCCACGCGGCAGGTAAAGGTATCAATGTGGCCAGAGTGCTCAATGACTTGGGCCACCCGGTGACAGTCACCGGCCTGCTGGGCATAGACAATCAGGATCGCTTCGTGGAACTGTTTGCCCAACATGGCATCATCGATGCTTTTGTCCGGGTATCTGGTGCCAATCGTCAGAATATCAAACTGGTTGAGCAGTCACGGCGGGTGACCGACCTCAATTTTCCGGGAATTTTTGTCACTGATGAGGCTATTGAACGTTTCGTTGCCCAGCTGGCCTCGCTGGCACAATCCTTTGAGTTGATCGTGGTGGCCGGCAGTCTGCCACAAGGCTTGCCGACTGAAATCTTCAGGCAGTGGCTACAATCATTGCGCGACCAGGGCAAAAAGGTGGTTCTCGATACCAGTGGTGCCGCCCTGAGTGCGGGATTGGCGGCGCGCCCGTGGCTGGTAAAACCCAACGAGGAAGAGCTGTCCCAGTGGGCCGGCAAGGCACTCAACTCCGAGGCAGAGCTAATGGCTGCAGGTGACCGTCTGGCTGCCACAGGCATTGACCATGTGGTGATCTCCCGGGGTGAAAAAAGAGTACTATGGTACCACCATCACTGCTGGTATCGTGCCACGCCGCCAAGTGTACAGATAGTCAGCACTGTCGGTGCTGGTGATACGCTGGTTGCCGGTATGTGCCACGGCCTCAGCCTGAGCCTTGAGCCTACCGACACCCTGGCGATGGCCACAGCACTGTCAGCCCTGGCGGTCAGCAGCACTGATGTGGGCGTACCTGACCGGCAGCTGGTAGACGATCTGGCCAAACAAATCCCGGCAAAGTTGCTCGGGGCGTCGTTGTAGATCTGCGAAGCAATGTAGGGTTAGTGGTTAGTCATGAATGCTGTGATTGTGACCGCTTGCCCTTGTGGCGTGGCACACTGCGCACTGGCCTACGGCATTCTCAGTCGGGCGGCGGCAGCGCTGAGACTCGATGCCACATTTGAGTGTCAGGGCATTGTCAAAACAACTCCGAAGCTGGATCAGGCCATCATTGAACAAGCCGAAATCGCCATTTTTGCCGGGCCAGTCAGTGGTGCCAGCCGGTTCAGTGGCAAGCGTGTTTATCAGGCTGAACCCGGCGATTGCTACCGTGACCCGAAAGGCTTTCTCACTCGTGCCTCGGCCGAGGCATCGCTGCTAAACACGCTGGTTTGATCATGGTCTACATCATGGTCTACATAGTTGGTGGCCCGGTGTCCGCACTAATGGGAGGCTTGACTACCTTCCTCAAGTGCCCTCAGAAAGTTGTACCGAAAGCAAATTCTGATTTTGCCGATTGAGTCCATCCAAGTCCTTTCTGCCTTGCTCGGGGTGCACGAAAGCAGGATCACAAAAAATGAATAATGTCTGAGCAGTAGAAAAAAGAAGTGCCCGGAAAAAAAAGTGCCTGGCAATCAGATTTTTTGTTTCACCAGAGGATAATTGGTGCACGAGGCTGGTCTAAGAGTTTTCACGTCTGATGATAAATTGATGATAAATCTAAGTGAGGCCAATGAACGCGCTACCACACAATTCACCACCTCCCAAACCGGAAAGTCAATGCCCTATTTGCCTTGGTAGTCTGTCCCATTCAAGACAACCGTTGGTATATGCTATGCCCTGTCGCCATCGCTTTCATAGCAAATGCATTTACACCTGGGGCGCTGCACATCTCACTTGCCCGGTAGGGCGCCGGGTCATTACTTCGTTGAATATCGAGTTGCCACTGCCTCGGGATTGGCGAACACAAATGATTGAGAGCGCCCGCAAGGGTGAATACGAGCAGGTCTCAGCGCTGCTTTCGCGCGGCGCTCGCGTGGATGCTGATTGCGCTCACGCCCACACCCCTTTTGCCCTGGCAGCAAAGAATCGGCACTTTAAACTGGCACTGATGCTCGCTCAACACGGTGCCACTGATCCCTGGGGTCAGTATTACATAGGTCAATCATGCGTGGCCGGTATCGCAACCTCAAAAAATATATCCCAAGGTTACGCGTGGTTACGTAAGGCGGCAGATCAGAATCTCAGCGATGCCCAGTCAGCGCTTGGTCACATGCACTATTACGGTAATGGTGTGGATAAATGCAATAAGCTGGCGATTGAATGGTTGAAAAAAGCCGCTGCCCAGGATCATTGCGATGCGATGGGACTGCTTGGCCGCCTTTACTGCGGGGATGATGACGATGTACAAATCAAAGACATACCCAAGGCTCTCGACCTTCTGCACAGAGGAGCGCAAAAGGGTTCTGCGATGGCTCAGTGCAAGCTCGGCACCTTGTATTGGCGTGGCCTCCATGTAGCGATAGATCCCGCCATGGCTCATGAAATGTTGCAAAAAGCAGCCAACCAGCAGTTCCCCGAAGCTCAGGTTTGTCTGGCCTTGTTTTATCTCAAATCAGACGCTGCAGCAGAAAAGAAACCGCAAGCGATGGAGCTATTGTTAAGAGCCGCAAACCGGCACAGTGTTGAAGCCATGCTTACACTAGCCCATATTTACTGGCACGAAGAGAACCGGAATCAGGCCATGGAGATGCTAGCCAGATGCGCGGGACTTGGAGATCCAAGGGCCTGCTTGCAATTGGCTCGCATTTACGAAAACGGCCCCAATGGTTTAGAAAAAAACATTACACTGACCATGCACTATTACCAAAAAGCTGCTGCCAGAAACTGCCCCAGGGCCCATTACCAGCTCGGCCTCAAGTGTCAATCCGAAGGGCAATTTCACGACCTTGCCAAGGCGCGCTTCCATTTTGAAAAAGCGGCTGAGCAAGGGCTCGCTGACGCCCAGTTCAAACTGGGGGAAATGTACCGGCAAGCTCAGGGTATCCCTATAGATGTGACCAAGGCACTGGCGTGGTTTGCCAAGGCCGCCAGACAAGGGCACCAGGAGGCGAAAGAGGGTGCCGCCAAGTGTCACCAATACCAACTGAGTATCAAGCGTCAAGCCGAAGGGCTGAATCTTAGCCCTGCCGGGCATCAGCAAGAGTGTACTGATGCCTTGTGCAAAGTGGGGGAAAGTTGCGGGCAAGGAGAGGGATTCAACATGAATCCGCAAAAGGCACAGAAAAGTCTGGCCAAGGCCTCTGAGCAGGACCACCAGGGGGCGAGTGCGAGTCTCGCCGAGTGTGAGCTAGCGCATGCACCATCCAGTAGTCGTCAGACCAAACCACTCAAGCGGCTGCAGTCTCAAACAAAACCATCACATCGCGACTTTTTCCTGACGCCGTGAATGATGCGCAAACCCACCGGATTGGAGCACAGGACAACCGAAGCTTATTTCCTGAACGATGACTCTGCCATGCGTTGCGCACCTTGATACATTGAGGTGGTGATGTTGGTACGTCATCAGTAGCCGATCGCTCTGATGCACGCCGCACTTGATCATTGTTGTCTATCTTAAGACAATTGACGTTTATGTCAGTCAGTGAAGAAAATACCGACTGCACCGCGAAAAAACGGAACGACTCATGTGCAAGAAAATCTATATTGCATACACTGGCGGCACTATCGGCATGCGCCCTTCTGACTCGGGCTACGCCCCAGGGGATAATCTGATGGCGCAGCTGTCGCAAAAGCTGCCGGCCGATGTTCTGGTCAGCCTGCCGGCCTTTGAGCTGTTCGAGTATCCACAACTGATCGACTCCAGCAACATTCGCCCGTACAACTGGCAGCAAATCGCCAGCGATATTGCACAGCGCTACCACCATTTTGATGGCTTCGTGGTACTGCACGGCACCGACACCATGGCCTACTCCTGTGCCATGACTTCCTTTATGCTGCAAAACCTGCATAAGCCGGTTATTTTCACTGGCTCACAGATTCCTCTTTGTGAGGCCAGAACCGATGCGCTGGAGAACATCATCGGCGCGCTGACTCTGGCCACTGATGAGCGGATCAACGAGGTGTGCTTGTACTTTAATGGTCGTCTGTTGCGGGGCAATCGGGCGCGTAAATTGCACGCAAGCCGCCTTGATGCGTTCGATACACCTAACTACCCATGGTTGGGTCGGGCCGATATCCACATTGCCTTGAATGAGTCGCTGCTTTGGCAACCCACAGGAGCGGAGCAGTTTCAGTTGCAGTGTGACCAGCAAAGTCACGTTGGCGTCGTGACACTGTTCCCTGGCATCACTGCCCGCTGGGTGGAATCGGCCCTGAGCCAGCCTGTGAATGCTTTTATCCTGCAAACCTACGGCACCGGCAACGCTCCGGATAGCGACCAGGAACTGCTTGATACCTTTGCCAAGGCCAGCGACCAGGGCAAATTAATTGTTAATCTGACTCAGTGTGTTCAGGGTAGCATTCTGCAAGACAGTTATGCCACAGGGTCAGCGCTGACTCGTGCCGGTGTTGTTGGCGGGCAGGACACCACCACTGAAGCCATGTTCTGTAAACTGCACCACCTGTATTCACTGGGTTTTGAGACGGAGTCGGTGAAAGCGTTGCTCAGCGTCAGCCTGGCAGGAGAATTATCGGCCTGAGCGATTGACAGCAGCGATGTCAATCCACGGTGACTAACTCCTGCCGGGCAAAAACCTGCTGCAGCACTTTTTTAGCCGCTATCTCATCACCATACAACGGATCGCTGAGAAAAGGTTGCTTTAACGCCGTCCTGGCATTGAGCCTCATGGATGGCGCGGGGTGCAGCGCGGCATTGACAAACTTGACGAGACTGGACTCGTAACCTGCCCCGTACCGTCCGACCCTGATTTGACCAGCAACTATTTTTGGCAGTTTTTCGCTCAACATACAGTCCAGAGGGATATTAGCATTACCCTCTCTGGAGTAAGCTTCCTGCAACTGTCTGGTCAATTTTTCACGCCCGGTTAATACACCGTGCAATCGGCTCTGCAACTCTTTGGTAGTGATGGGGGTTAAGGCTTTGTGGTACTCGCCGGCGGCATCCATCCGCTGATAATCCTGCATTGCCCGGCGCAAGCGCATCAGCAACCCTGCCCTTTCACAGGCGATGATGTCGTCATATCTGGCACCGGCGGTAAACAAGTGTTTAATCCCGGAATCGGTGATCATGGCAAGCAGTGAGTAGACAATTTGTCCAACGGAGTAGGTATCAAACTTGTCTGACACCTTAACACATTCAGAATTCGTCAGTGACTCGGGCGGTGAGTATAGTTCAGTCCCGACGGTATGAGCTTCACCAAAGCAGGCCAGGTTACCAAAATCTACAATGACTGGCATCAGCTTTTCCCGGTGGACTCTTATGTTTCCCGGCTTGATATCTTGATGGACATAACCACTTTCTTCGAGAAAACCAATACCGGTCAGTGTCTCTTTGATGATGTACTGAACGGCTCCCCAGAAATCAGCGTGTGACAAAGAGCCACGCAAGTACTGAGCCACCATTTCCGGTAAATAGTCAGACAAGTCCATACCGGGTATGTATTCCATCAACAAACCATATTGCCCATCAATTTCAGCAATACCCAGACAACTGACAATATTGGGCTGATGGCCGATGCGACTGAACTTTTCCTGTTCCGCCTCCAGCCCGTTTTGATTGAAGGGGACTTTCCATGCTTGCTCATCTTCAGCACCTTCAGCACCTTCAGCACCGGCATCCCTGACCAGCCAGACTTCGCCATACCCGCCCCGGCCAATCTTTTTTACACATTCAAGGTTTTCTGACATTGACATTTGGCCGGAATCAACCGACCTCCTGAAGTGAACTGAATATTGTTCAATGCTCTTCGATGAAAGCGAATGAGACCTTGTGGAGCCAGATTCGGAAAAAAGTGGTTTCTGGCCTCTAACCCGGCCAGCTCTGCCTTCAGGCTGGTCTGCAACCTGAGCTGCCAATCTGCTGTCAGCTCCTGAGTAGTTGGGAACGACAAGGGGCCTGACCTTATTGTTTGGCATAAGTCATTTCCTGTATCGTCTGAACAAGGCACATCAGACTGCTCACTAGTGACATCCCTGCGAATTGCTCGATGCTCCAAGGCTGGCACAAACACAGCATTGATTTTTTTTCGAGTCAGACAGACAACTGTAACGATGACTGGTCATACTGCAAGGTGAAACGATGCATCACTACTCAATTTTTTTGGCGTTTTTTATCATGCCAATTAGTAATCCGCACAACAAAAATTACCACTTGCACATCTGGATTGAGAACGGCAGGGCAAATCACGACGGTAAGGTGCTGCCATATGCTGGCTGATTCGAAGCAATACCCAGCACATTTCAAATTACTGACTGGCTGACTGCACTTGTGTCCTTTAAGGTATTCGCCCGGCAACTCTTTACCGGCATATCCATCCGAGCCCGGTCACGCAATATATACGTTCCCGGCACCCGATGGCATAAATACCCGAAGGGCACAATGGCTTTGCTCAATTGCCGCTGTGTGGCAATCCACTCCCTTCACAATGGCATGACGGTCAGTAAGTATCGAGCAGCGCGAAGGATTTCACCAGTTCATCCAGCGCTTTCATCTGTAGCAGGAACCGCTCAAGCATCGACAGGCGTAACGCCGAAGGGCCATCGCAGCGGGCGCTGTCCGGATCAGGATGCGCTTCCAGGAACAGGCCGGCAAGGCCCACCGCCAGGCCAGCCCGGGCCAACTCAGTGACCTGATGACGACGGCCACTGGAAGCAGCTCCCATGGGGTCACGGCACTGCAAGGAATGGGTGACATCAAAAATAACCGGCGCACCGTTACCGACCTGCTTCATGGTGTGAAAGCCAAGCATATCCACTACCAGGTTGTCGTAGCCGAAGTTGACGCCCCGTTCACAGAGAATCAGGCGGTCATTTCCGGCTTCGCGGAACTTGTCAGTGATATTGCCCATTTGCCCGGGACTGAGGAACTGGGGCTTTTTGATATTAATTGCAGCGCCGGTTTTCGCCATCGCTTCAACCAGGTCGGTCTGACGTGCAAGAAATGCCGGCAGCTGGATCACATCCACCACACTGGCTACGGACTGGCACTGGTGCGGCTCATGGACGTCGGTAATCACCGGGCAGCCAAACGCTGTCTTGATATCCTGGAATATTCGCAAACCTTCATCAATGCCCGGACCACGGTAGGAAGCGATGGATGAGCGATTAGCCTTGTCAAACGAAGCCTTGAAGATGTAAGGAATGCCCAGCTTGTCGGTGACCCGGACAAACTCCTCAGCCACTTTCATGGCCAAGTCCCGGGATTCCAGGACATTCATACCGGCAAACAGGACAAATGGCTCATCATTGGCAATTCGAATGCCATTCACATCAACAACTTTATTCATAATGGTTTCTTCAGCGTGTCACTGGAAATTATTGGGATGCGTGTTTGAAAATCTGCGCGGCATTAATAAATGCCGTGAACAAGCCGTGCCCATCACGGGGTGTGGAGGTGAACTCCGGATGGAATTGACAGGCAACAAACCAAGGATGGTCGGGTATTTCCACCATTTCCACCAGGGCACTAGCCTCAGAGCCATTCTCAGAGCGACCGGCTATCACCAGACCGGCCTTTTCCAGCACTGGAAGATAGTGGTTGTTTACCTCATAGCGGTGCCGGTGGCGCTCGGTGATCACATCTTCGCCGTAGGCGGCGTGAGCCAGAGTGCCGGGCTTCAGCCGGCAGTTTTGCGCGCCAAGGCGCATGGTGCCGCCAAGGTCAGAGGCCTCATCACGGGTTTCAACCATACCCTGCGCATCAATCCACTCGGTGATCAGGCCCACCACTGGATGTGCTGTCTGGCGGTCGAACTCGGTGCTGTTGGCACCTTCCAGGCCAGCCACATGACGAGCGTATTCGATCACTGCTACCTGCATTCCCAGACAGATACCCAAAAAGGGAATCTTGTTTTCCCGGGCGTAGCGGACGGTGGCAATTTTGCCCTCAACACCGCGATGCCCAAAGCCACCTGGTACCAAAATAGCACTGACGCCTTCGAGTACAGCAAACCCATCCTGCTCAACAGCCTCGGAATCGATGCAACGTATGTTCACCTTGGTACGGGTTTTCAGGCCGGCATGCTTGATTGCTTCAATCAATGATTTATAAGCATCGAGCAACTCCATGTATTTGCCCACCATGGCGATGGTGATTTCCTCGTCATAGTTGAACTCACGATCCACCACGTCATCCCACTCCGACAAGTCTGCCTCCTGACAGCCGAGATTGAAGCGCTCCACGATGATCTGATCAAGGCTCTGCTCATGCAACATGCGCGGGATTTTATAAATGCTGTCAGCGTCCTCCAGGGAGATAACCGCCCGTTCTTCCACATTGGTGAACAGGGAAATCTTGCGCCTTGCCGGGGCATCAATGTATTGCTCACTGCGGCACACCAGAATATCTGGCTGCAAGCCAATGGAGCGAAGCTCTTTGACCGAGTGCTGGGTTGGCTTAGTTTTGGTTTCGCCAGCCGTCTTGATGTACGGCACCAGCGTCAGATGCATCAGCATGGCACGCTGTGATCCCAGTTCAACCTTCAGCTGGCGGATCGCTTCCAGAAAAGGCTGGGATTCGATATCCCCCACCGTACCACCCACTTCCACCAGGGCGATATCAGCATCGCCGGCACCAACAACAACACGGTGCTTGATCTCGTCGGTGATATGCGGAATCACCTGCACAGTGCCGCCTAAATAATCACCACGGCGCTCCTTGCGCAACACATCCTGGTAGATTCGCCCGGAGGTGAAATTATTGCCCTGTTTCATGGTGGTGCGGATAAAGCGCTCGTAATGGCCAAGATCCAGGTCAGTTTCTGCCCCATCTTCGGTAACAAAAACCTCGCCATGCTGAAAAGGACTCATGGTTCCCGGATCAACATTGATATAGGGATCCAGTTTGAGCATTGTCACCTTAAGACCGCGTGCTTCAAGTATGGCGGCAAGAGATGCCGATGCGATGCCTTTACCCAACGAGGAAACGACACCACCGGTGACGAAAATATAACGCGTCATGCTTACCTGCTGTGAAATTAAAGATTAGAGCGGGGTGAAAAAGAGAGTCTCAAGATGGGAAATCAGGATACCAAAACCGGCAGAAAACGTAAAACCGTTCTTACCGCCGCTGGCAAGAATTTGAACTTAAGCCTGGCGGGTGTGTCAAAGCGAAAAATATTCAGGTACGGATTGTTGATCAGAATTTCTTCTGTCTGGCTCGGCTAACACTTTTGTTGAGTTCCTTGCCATCCGCAGTTTTTCCAACCTTGACCATTCGGGATTTGCAATGATTTACACCAACAACTGCCCAGTTCATCGCTTCAGTACAGATGGCAGGCCTGGCGATAATGGGGCAGACGGAGGTTCATCCAGCCGCTATGGAGGTGATGGTCACAGAGGCAAGGACGGCCAAAACGGTGCTCACGCTTCAGCGCTGAACATGTCTTTGAAAGTGGCCGGAGACAACATTCAGGTTTTCGCCAATCAACGAACAGTCCTGCTACCCCTTCGCGGCAGAAACATAGCAATTGCTTTGCAAGCTTGCGGCGGCGACGGCGGCAAAGGTGGCAAAGGTGGCAAAGGTGCTGTTGGGTATGATGGTGAAGATGGCCGGGATGCCACGATGTGGTCTTGGGGCACCGACGGAGAAGACGGAGGACCCGGCGGCGATGGGGGTGATGGCGGTCGCGGTGGCAAGGGTGGCAATGGCGCTAACATCACCCTGAAGGTGGATACCGGCGATGCCGATTTGCTCATGATCCTCAACACACCCGACACTAAGGCCGGCAAGGGAGGCGTCGGCGGCTGCGGCGGCCGCGGCGGCCGCGGCGGCTACGGCGGCCGCGGTGGGAGTAAAAAAATCTGGTTCACCGGAGATAGTGATAATCGACAAATGCACATCAATCCCGGCGGGAGTGACGGGGACGACGGGCCGGATGGATACGACGGCCATAAAGGCCAGAACGGCGCCGACGGCCATCCTGGCTCATTCCGTATCGAAATGGACGGGAGGCAGTTTAAAGACCGCTACAACCTGTCGGTTCACTCTTGCACACTGGAAGATGACAATGGCGATGGCATTTTTGAGCCTGGTGAAGGAGTTTCAGTGGCAATCACCCTTGAAAACAATGGCGGCATGAAGCTGCCCACTGCACAGGATACTCGAGTCAGCATAAAAAATAACGAATGCCTGATCTTCGACAGCGCCTCCACTATCTTTCTGCCCCGGGGGCTTGATGCAGGCAAGAGGTATACGCCGCCAGAGAAACTGCGGTTTCGCCTCGGGAAGCGGAACGACCCCGTAGTTGGTGAGCCGCTGAAAATCAACACCAAGGTCGATTTTCGCGCCACCGTCAGTCGGGTTGAACGGCACTTTGCCCAGGTTGAAGGCCAGACCAAGTCGTTCCGGGTGCAATACCCGGCACAGCTGCAGAAAGTCAGGCAAGTGACCAGCATATCCCTGAATGAAGAGGCCCTGCTGTCAGTCAGGGTAGATAATGTATCCAACGCTGCCCTGGGCACTGGCAGCGCCGGGAAGCGCGTTACTACCCTCAACTACCGGGTACTGCCTGGCGAAATGGCAACCGCCTCTGACGTATGCTTTTTCAGCAAAGAGGGGGAGAAAACCCCCGGCGAGTCCGGACTGATCAAACCGGTAACTTACCTGACGCCCGGCACCGGAACAACACACTCCGGCTCGTTGAAATTCATCAACCCTGAACTGCCACCTTACTCCCGTGTTAAGGTCTGTGCCTCGCTGCAACTGGGTATTTTGGCCGAACCAGACAACGAACAACTTGCCAAATCCGTTCAGTTGCGTGAATTCGATATTCAGCTTGCAGATCCCTACAGGCAAAACGAGCAGGCAGACTTCTTGCTGATCACCAACGGCAATACTCAGTTAGAAGAAATGACAAATTGGCTTTCTCTGGCCGATAATCTCGGGCTTCAGTTCAGCGTCTGGAACAGCTCTCTGTACAACGGCATCAGCTTTGTGGAATACAATTTTCCGCCCGAAACAGGTCACCCTCTGGACATACCTGCCAGCACTATTTCAGGCCAGCCCTGTTGTTCGCGTAACGGCCAACATTCACTGATTGAACACTTCAGGCACAAAACTGCGGTATTTCTCAATTACCCTGATCCCGACGGCAAGACCCCGATCAGTACCTTGCCCAGCATGGAGCTATCTACCTGCATCGCAGACCCGAACAATAATTTGAAGTGCTACATTATCGGCCCTGGGGCGAGCTATCGCCATCCTCTCCAAATCTTCGGAATCGAAGGGCTGGAGGTGGATATGTTCTACCCCAGACCTGAGCATTTGCAAACGCAAGGTGCCAGGACCAGGCAAGTGGTGGATAGATATTTCCTGTTCCCAAACGCAGGAAAAGAAAGACTGGAAAAAGCAGCTGAAAAATTTGCCCGCAAGCTGGGCGGGAGACGTCCTGAAACCAGTGCGTATGTCGTTATTGACCACAAAAACGAAAAACTGCCCAATCGCCACCTGGGCCGCAAGCAGCGACTGGTCGGGACCATGAAAGTATGCCTCGCTCCCAACGATAGAAACCTCATCCATCGCCGCATGCCACTGGATACTGAACATCAGGTCGATTCAGTATTTTCTGAAGCAAATGTGCTTGGTCTGATGAAAAGCCTCCCAATGACCAGAAAAATTGACCTGGTTAACAACTTGCTCAGCAGTTACACCAGCTTCCACAAGGAAATGTTGCAAAGAGCTATTCTGTCTGAGTTGGTTGATGAGCACCGGTTGTTCAGCGAGTCGGGAAGCGAGCTCAGTGAAAACGCGATGAAGCAACGATTGGATCTGTTGCAAGAAGTGGTCGGCAGCGAATACGAAAATGAGCAAGCTAAATTATTTATCCGGGATTTACTGGTTGAGTTTCGTGCTTTTGCCAGCCGAATGGCCACAAAGAAGAATATGATCACCAAGCGCCAACAGCGACGATTAACCTCCGCCACCAAAACGGTCACTGATAATTTTTTCCGCAGTCACGGCTTTGACAAAAATACCTGGAGGGCAAGCTACCGCGCCCAAAAAATGGATTTCAAGAAGTCCTCCAAGGCTTTCATGTGGAAAAGCTATCTTCCATCAACCATTAGCCGGCCATTAAGACCCGATCCCAAGTGTCGCAACGGTGTGCTTGATATGGCCAGACTGGAACAAGTCCACAACAATCCCAGGCCAAGCTCCGTAATCGCGCAAGGGCATATTTACCATAGCCCTCAGGAGCGCTATCAGGCGCTTGAGCAACTGGAGACTGAACAACTCCCGCCGGCCCCGTGAGCCAGTTATTCCCAGCTAAATATCAGGCCTTCCCGGGAATTGGCCTGATAACCGTCACAGACCCAAAGCCCGGGGGCGGCAACCATTCGCTCCTGATCGAAAATAAATGGCAGCGACGCTCGCAGCCAAGGTGGAACGTTGTACACCTGTAACCACTTTTTCAGCGACTTGCGCCCTTGCCGTCCAGCGATAGCAAATTTGTCATCAGCTTCAATATGGCAACGGCGCTTCAGCGTCAGTCGAGTTGGTGGCACGCACACCGCAGCCCCCTGTGCACCACCGCGTACAGAAGAACATACAAGGCTACGGTCACCAATCAGCAGTCGTGGCTGACGCTGCCAATCCCAGACCATTGGTGCAAATGCGGGCAGGTTGACACGCTCATCAAGCACCACCAGCGTCTGTCGGAAGCGAGTAATGACATGGTGACGACCAACCACGAGTCGGGGTTCAGCATCTGACCGTGCTGCCACAACCTCATGAAAGATCAGCGCAAGTGTTGCCCTGGACGGAGAGAGAATTCCTTGCCGGTTCA
Organism: Endozoicomonas sp.; assembly: GCA_024509075.1. Taxonomy (GTDB): domain Bacteria; phylum Pseudomonadota; class Gammaproteobacteria; order Pseudomonadales; family Endozoicomonadaceae; genus Endozoicomonas. Next base: position 355 of record JAKROC010000013.1, on the reverse strand, counting down.
GCCATTGGCGCAACACTAACTTCTGCCAGTAACTATCAAGCTGGCTCAGAGCGTAACAGTCAACCAGCAGTTGCTGACCCAGAAGCCATTGGGGGCGACAAACGATACAGGTTGCCAGGCAAGCATCAATCTCAACCTGTTGATGCAGTTCGCTAACCTCTTGAGCAAATGCTACCAGCCGTGCCGAGGCTCCGGGCCACCGTTCCTCCACCATTGGAATCAGCTGCCGGCGCAGGAAATTGCGGAAAAACCGCTCATCGCTGTTGCTGTCATCTTCAATAAAGCTAAGGCTGCTCGCTTGCGTCTGTCGGAAGCGAGTAATGACATGGTGACGACCAACCACGAGTCGGGGTTC
>JAKROC010000129.1 GCA_024509075.1 Endozoicomonas sp. | reverse complement strand
TGCTCGCTATGGATAAACTGTCGGCGTCTGGCTACTTTTTTCCCCTTTTTTACGAGATTCCTGAGGGGAGTGTTGGTATTTTCACAAGTGGTGACCGGCTTTATGACGGTGTTTATACTCCCGGTGTCCACCCCATCTGGCCTTCGGATGAGGCTCTGATTGTCAGTACCTTGCCAGAAAAAGCCGTGATCAAAAAGCTTCCATGTCTGACTGCTGACGGCATTGACGTTGAGTTTGGTGAGGTTGCTGTTGCTTACCGGGTTCTTGAAGACGGTGTATGGGCAATGGTGGATCATTTTGGGGTCGGTTTCGTGGTACCGCTGATTGAAAAGCCTGTGCAGCAAGAATTGGCCAATTGGTGCGCAGGCTTGACCGCAAAAGGGGTTTTGCTGGAAAAGAAAGACCGGCTAAGGCAACACTTGATGGATCATCTGGCCAGCCATTTGCACGTAGCTCAAAGCGGGCACTCCCCCGGTCTGTTAGTTATTGGATTGGAGATCAGCAGCCCCGCAGTGCCTGATGAAGTGATCGATAGTCTGCTCGAACGCAGCAATGCTGAGCCTGAGCCTGAGCCTGAGCCCGAAGATAGTGCGCATGAAGACCCGTTGTCTGCGCCCCTCTCGGAGTACGAAGCGGTTACCGAAGAGCCTCTGGAGGAAGAAGAAATCATTACGGATGTTGATCTTGGTGCGCATGCATCTGGGGAAAGTCCAGAGTTTTTTTTTCAAAAGGATGACAATAGCCCCGTGGCCGGGCAGTCGGATACGCTGGAGGCTTCAGTGTTCGCAGAAACAAACTGGGCTACCAATGAGCCCGGGGTTGCCATTGAAGATGTGAGGCATCCTGAGTCCCACGGTGTGGATGCTGCTCACGTTGATCTGTCCGACGGAAAGCTTGCTGGGCATGGCCCTGTCTTCACCAGGGATCACCGGGATGCATTGCAACAAAACCCAATCTTCAAAAGCCTGTGGAAAAACGATAGTAGCCGTTTATACGTAGGTTGGTAATCAGGATCAGGTACCGGGAAGGTCTGGCAGCACTCGCCAAATGGTTATATTTTATGTATAAAAACACAGTATTCTAACCATTGTCTGCCGGATTATTTTGCATGCGATTGTTTATCGCCGAAAAGCCCAGCCTTGGGCGAGCCATTGCCGATGTATTGAAAAAACCACTGAAACGTCATGAAGGTTACATTGAGTCAGCCTCAGGTGATGTGGTGACTTGGTGTATCGGGCATCTGCTGGAGCAGGAAGAGCCAGATGCCTATGATCCTGCCTACAAAACCTGGAAGCTGGAGCATCTGCCGATTGTACCGCAGCAGTGGCGGCTGAGGCCGCGCGAGGGCGTGCGTTCGCAACTGCAGGTCATTGGCAGGCTGCTAAAACGCGCTGATGTTGTCATCAATGCCGGCGACCCGGATCGGGAAGGACAGTTGCTGGTGGATGAAGTGCTGGACTACCTCAAACTCTCCGCTGGGCGAAAAAAAGAGGTACGTCGTTTATTAATCAGTGATTTGAACCCTGCTGCTGTTGCTCGGTCACTTGAGCGAATGCGCCCTAACCTGGAATTTGTGCCGTTGGCTGTTTCTGCCCTCGCTCGTTCCCGGGCTGACTGGCTATATGGCATAAACCTTACCCGGGCTTGTACCTTGCTGGGGCGCAGGGTTGGCTTCAATGGCCTGCTCTCAATTGGCCGGGTGCAGACCCCGATTCTTGGGCTGGTGGCACGGCGGGATGCCGACATTGATAACTTCCAGTCAAAACCTTACTACGAAGTGTTTGCCATGCTGGTGACGGCTAAAGGTGAGCGTTTTCCAGCCAAGTGGATACCCAGTGCAGCCTGTCAAAATTGGATGGATGAGGAAGGTCGCGTTCTGGATCGCCGTCTGGCTCAAAATGTGGTTGACCGGATCACGGGAAAGCAGGGAACTGTCAGGCGAGTTGACGATAAACGGGGCAAAGAAACACCGCCATTGCCGTATTCATTGTCTGCCTTGCAAATTGATGCTGCAAGGCAACTGCGGATGGCTGCCAGCAAAGTGCTTGATTGCTGTCAGCACCTTTATGAACAGAAGCTGATTACTTATCCACGTTCTGATTGTCGCTATCTGCCACAAGAGCATTATTCCCAGGCACCAGAGGTTCTGGCCTCTATCCGGCACAATAGTGTGACTCTGGGCAAAGCGATTGACCAGGCCTTGCCTGAAAGGCGCACCAGTGCCTGGAATGACAAGAAAGTTGGGGCGCATCACGCTATCATTCCCACTTCGTTGCGCACCGATCTGGCGCGTCTGCCAGAAGGTGAGCGTAAATTATATGAGTTGATTGCCAGACAGTATGTGGTGCAGTTTTACCCTGACCATACCTTTAGAAAACGGGTGATTGATGTTGAGCTGGAAAAGGGGTTATTCCGTGCCAGCAATCGTCAGACTGTTGAACAGGGCTGGAAGGTACTGATCAATCCAGACAAACAGCAACCGGATCAGGAGAACACGTTGTTGCCGGAGCTGGGCACGGGCGATGTGGTGGATTGTCCTGAAGCTGAGCTGAAAGAGAAGCAGACCGAGCCGCCCAAACCGTTTAATGACGCGACGCTGCTCTCAGCCATGACCGGCATTGCCAGATTTGTCCAGGACAGGGATATTCGTAAAATACTTCGGGAAACCGATGGCCTTGGCACGGAGGCTACCCGGGCCGGCATTATTGAGCTGTTGTTCAAACGCCAGTTCCTTGAGCGTAAAGGACGCAATATCCACGCCTCAGCCACAGGGCGAGCACTGATCAATGCCCTGCCTGAAAAAGTGACAACGCCGGATATGACAGCGCAGTGGGAAGCCTCGCTGAATGATATTGTTGAGCGCAAAGGCAGCTACAGTAGCTTCATGGGCCGGCTTGACCACGAGCTGCGTACCTTGCTGGCACAAACCACAAAAGAGGGTCTGCTATCGGTTGCGGGACTCTCAACAACCGGCAGCCGACAGCCGTTCAGGAAGAAGGGACAAAAGAAAGTGCAGAAAAAGGCCGCTTACCCAAGGCGCAAAAGCTAAGCAAAGGGGGGGTCATAAGAAGAGTTTGAGGTAAAATCGCGTAGCGTACTGACTGGCATTACCCCGATAGTTTATCCCTACACCCCAAAGTTTGTTTACCTGATATTCACTGCCGACAGTCAGGTGACCGGGGTGACCACCCTGATCGTCATGGCCAAGATGGTACTGCTGAATGTAACCGGCGTTGAGCCAGACTCCGCCGCTCAGTTGGTAACGAAATGTGACAGAGCTGGCCAGGGCTGTCGATTTACGCGTTGCTGACAAGTCATCGGCCGCCATGCTGTTGCGGACTCTGCCAATGGTGAGCAATGGAATCAGGTGCAGGCGCTCAGAAGGGCGCAGAACCACGCCCGCGCCGGCATAGTAGCTGGTATCATCAATCTCTACGTTTTCAGCGCCAGTGAGACTTTTGATCCCACCTCTGTCAATGCGGCCGTAAGAGTAGCCGGCATTGACAATGATCGGCATGGAGGGAACCTGACAGGTGCCGTGAACAAACCAGCTGGCCCCATCAGATTTCTGTTCGCCAGGAGCCTGGTTATTAAAACCAAAACCAGTGCGAACGAACGTATAATTGTCATTGTGCAGAGCACTGGCCGTTGTTGGGACGATGAAGATAAAAGCCAATAGCAGATAGTGCAATAACATGAATTGATTCCTTCTGGCGGGTGGCGACACTGATTCGTTGGTGCCAAAAAAAGAATCCACAAAAATGCCGCCGGTAAGTGCGAATGTTGATCACAATTAACCGGAAAAGTTCCATCGCAAGACCAAAAGTGAAAAGCCGGGTGTCTGCCTTAATCAGTCCGGCACAGGAAAATATGATTTTTTAAATGCTGCAAATCTGGCGAAATTGCATGGCATGACCAGGATGCATTTCTACGCTGCAAGTGTTGGCGTTGCTTGCCTGGTTGATTGTGGACAAAGGATCAGCGAAAGGAGGTTGGATCACCCTTGCCAACACGCAGGACTTGCGGCACATCTTCCAGCAGGCTGATCACTGTCGTTGCTTCGGTGCCCCGGAAGCCACCATCGATAACCAAGTCAACTTTGTATTCCAGCATTGCGCGAATATTGTACGGGTCGGTCATGGGCAAGTCTTCGCCTGGAAGGATCAAGGTGGAGCTCATGATCGGGTTGCCGAGTTCGGCAAGCAGAGCGTCAACAATGGCACATTGTGGTACTCGGATACCAATGGTTTTGCGCTTCGCATGCATTAACCGGCGTGGCACTTCCCGGGAACCTTTTAAAAGAAACGTGTATGGGCCGGGTGTGTGTTTTTTCAGCATTCGGTACTGGCTGTTATCGACCAGCGCATAAGTGGCCAGTTCAGAAAGGTCGCGGCAAATCAGGGTGAAGTTGTGTTTCTCATCCAGTTTGCGGATTTGACGGATTCTCTCCATCGCTTTTTTATCCCCAATGTGACAGCCAAGGGCGTAAGCAGAATCAGTGGGGTAGGCAATAACGCCGCCGTTACAGAGGATGTCAACAGCCTGGCGAACCAAGCGCGGCTGGGGTGTTTCAGGGTGGATTTTAAAAAACTGGCTCATGGCGGTTGTCGGTGTGATTGGCCCTTGGGCGCGGTGTTATCTGGCGTTTTCAGCCATGGTAAAGAGAACTCAGGGAAAGCTTGCAGCGCGATTTTGCATCGTTTTGAATCACACGCTGTTAAAGCTGCCAGAAGCCAGAAAGATAAGTTTTCTGGTGAAAAGCGTCTGTCGACAGTAGCATACCCGACTGTTAGTACGCCGGAGTATATACCCAAAGGATTTCAAGTTGATTCGAGGCGGCAAATGAGCGAATGCAGCCAACAAAGTAGCAGCTTGAAAGGCGACGGGTATAACGGCATTACCAAGCCAATGGACGGCGACAGATCATAGCACTACTGTCGGCCTTAAAGAAGCGTTTGTCTGGTGGTATTTTTATCTGCCGCCTCCCCAATCCCCCAGTTCGACCAGACTGGCGTCAGCCCTTGTGGCAGTGCGGGTGGTAGACGACCAATGTCTGCCCACGGGTAGTTTGGATTATGAAAGTCGCTGCCCTGCGACGCCATAAGGTTAAACTCACGACAGTAGTTGGCCATTTGTTGAATCTGGCTATGGGAGTGATTGGCGCCCTGAACTTCCATGGCGTGCCCTCCGGCCAGTTTGAAATCCTTGATCAGCGCTCGCAGTTTGGTAGCCGTCATGCGGTACTTGCCGGGGTGAGCCAGAACGGCGATGCCACCAAGCGCCCTGATCCAGGCGACTCCCTGGCTCATTTTTGGCCAGAAGGCTTTGAGGTTGCCAATTTTGCTGTTATCGAGGTATTTGCGAAAGGCGCTGTCCATGTCCTGGCAATACTGCTGATTGATCAACCAGCGGGCAAAGTGGGGGCGGCCAATCTGTATCTCATCCGGGTGCAAGGCAAAGCCGTGGGGGCTGTTTTTTTGTTGGGCGATAGCGTTGTCAAGCACCTGCTGAAAGATTTGCTCACCCTGCCACTGTGACAGCCGGCGTGCCAGACGCTGAGCAATATGCTGGGAACGTCGGCGCCTAGCATCACTTTGCGCCTTGACCACCATTGTCAAGTCGTTGTGGTTTAAGGGGAAGTTGAGGCCGACGATATGGATCTCGGCACCGGACCAGGTGGTGGACAGTTCGATGCCGGTAATCAGTTGCAGCTTAACCTGTGTCGTATGCTGCAGCAGAAAATGGTGGGCGGCGACAGTGTCGTGATCAGTGATGGCCAGAGTGTGGACGTTGCGCTCCTGCGCTCTCAGGCAAAGCTCAAGAGGGTCAAGCGTACCATCCGAAGCGGTGGTGTGGCTGTGTAAATCAATGACGGTCAAAATTGTCTCTTACCCGTAAAAGCAACTAGTTTATCATGTAGTTTGACTGTTATTGTCGTCAGGCTCAAACTCTCGGGTCATGATCGTCAAGCGTGTTGCTGATTCAGGGGGGTGCCTGTTATACCCAATGGATTTCATGTTGCTACGCGGCGGCAATTGAGCGAATCCCCGGGAGCGTAGGAATACTGCGTGACCGGGGTGAGCGAATACCCTGAAGGGCATAAATGCAGCCAACAAAGTAGCAGCTTGAAAGGCGACGGGTGTATGCGGTATTCAAGCTCTGCGGCGTGGTTTGTTGCAGCCCCTCAAAAGTCTCACGGTTTTCTCATGGACGAGTCAGCTCCCTTATTTGAGTTGTCGCCTGGTTTTTATTTTGATCGGCCTGATATGAAGCAATTAATTGACTTTATCCCGCTAGTTTTGTTTTTTGTCGTTTATAAAATGGACCCGCAAGTGTTCAGTCTTGGTTCCGGCCATTACGAGATAGGCGGACCATTCAGTGCCACCCTGGTTTTGATGGCAGCGTCTATTGTCGTATATGGTGGCCTGTTCCTGAAAAATCGCCAGTTGGAAAAAAGCCATGTCATCACTCTTGTGGCAGTGGTGTTGTTCGGTGGCATGACGTTGTTTTTCCACGACGAGGCATTTTTGAAATGGAAGGCCCCCATCGTTAACTGGATCTTCGCCGTGGCTTTTTTCGTCAGCCAGTTTATTGGTGACAAGACCTTGCTGGAAAGAATGATGGGGCACGCCATGACCCTGCCCAAAAGTATCTGGTTGAAGATGAACATCAGTTGGGTCATATTCTTCACCCTGTTAGGAGCGGCGAACCTTTTCGTGGCGTTCACCTTCCACGATATTTGGGTGGATTTTAAAGTGTTCGGCAGCCTGATTCTGACTTTTTTGTTTGTTATTGGCCAGTTTCTGGTTATTTCCAAGCATATTCAGACCAAGGAGAAATAGATGCTCTACGCAGTGTTCAGTGAGGACGTTGACAACAGTCTGCCTCTGCGTATGGAGGCCAGGCCAGCCCACCTGGCCAGGTTGCGCCAGCTGCAAGATGAAGGGCGGCTGGTGATGGCGGGGCCTTGCCCGGCCATCGACAGCAACGAACCCGGAGAAGCCGGGTTTACCGGCAGCCTGGTGATAGCGGAATTTACCAGTCTGACACAAGCGCAGGCCTGGGCGGACAGTGATCCTTACGTTGAGGCTGGCGTTTATCGACAAGTTATCGTCAAACCATTTAAAAAAGTTCTGCCCTGATGTGAGATTGTGATTCCAGTGAACAAATATAACAAGTGGCTAACGGTGTTGCTGGGTGTCCTGATGACCGGCAATATTGCAGCACAGACGCAGTACATCACCGACGTTAACTATGTGCCAATGCGCACCGGGCCTGGCAATGAGTACCGGATTATACACCGAGGGTTGAGAACGGGCACCGCGCTGGTGTTGCTGGAAGAAGATGCTGGCAGTGGGTTCAGTCGGGTAAGAAATGGTGACCAGGAGGGGTTTGTCCCGACGCAATATCTGATGGATAATCCGCCTGCCTCTCGTCAATTGCCGGTTGCACTGGAGCGAGTCAGTAAAGTGGAAGCGGATAACCTTGCGTTGGAAAAAATCCTCAGCGAGCGTGATGGTCAGCTACGTGACGCGACCCTGGAGCTGAACAAGGCAGAAGAACGCTGGCAGCAGCAGCAAGTGGAGATGAAGCGTCTTGTTGATATTTCCGCCAAGCCCATCGCAATTGAGCAGCGCAATCAGCAGTTGGTGGAAGAAAATGCGCAACTGAAGAACCAGCTGCAGGTGCTGGAGGTGGAAAACAGGCAGTTGGCAAAAGACACCAGTCTGCGCTGGTATCTGTTTGGTGGTGGAACCATTGTACTTGGTATTTTGTTGGGCGTGTTTCTGCCGATGCTGAAATTGCGCAAAAAGGAGAGCGACTGGGTATGACCCGGGCTCCTCTCAGGAAAGTGGCAAACAGATTAGATCCATGCCACTGTGTGTGCCAAACCCACCGGAGTCCGTTGGTATTTTTTGCCACTGTCCCTGGGCCCATCTTAGCCTGTAGCCTAATCGACACACCCCTTGATAAAAGCGTTTATGAACAGACAGTGCATGGATTCGATGATTGATCCAGCGATTGAAAATTATTGTCAGGACATGACTTCCGGCGAGTCTGCAATCCTGGCTGAGCTAGCCCGGGCCACGGTGGACGGAACCCGTTATCCGGTTAATCTTTCTGGTCCTCTGGTTGGCCAGACCTTGAAAATGCTGATCAAGGTCAGTAACAGCAAAACAGTACTGGAAATTGGCATGTTTACCGGTTATGCCGCCCTTTCCATGGCGGAAGGCTTGCCGGATGATGGTGTGATTTATGCCTGTGAGACGAATCCTCGTTCTATTGCCATCGGTCAGGAGTTTTTTGCCCGCTCACCCCACGGTCACAAAATCAAGGTGCTGTTTGGTCGGGCGCTGGACACCATAGCCCAACTGCGTGATGAAATCAGTAGGCCGCTGGATCTGGTGTTCATAGATGCGGACAAGAAAAAATACCGGGATTATCTGGATCTGGTACTGCCCATGTTAAGTCCCAACGGCCTGGTGGTGATTGACGATGCACTGTGGAAGGGTCGGGTGCTTGATCCTCAGGAGGAGCGCGATCAAGTGATCGCTGACCTTAATCGATACATCCAGCAGCATCCCCATCTGGAAAGTGTTTTGCTGCCTGTTCGCCACGGTTTGAACATTGTTCGTAAGGTTTGATATACCCGTCGCCTTTCAAGCTGCTACTTTGTTGGCTACATTCGCCCGGCAACTGCTCCATGCGTTGCCCTACCTCCTGCATCCATGCAGTCGT
>JAKROC010000128.1 GCA_024509075.1 Endozoicomonas sp. | reverse complement strand
GGTAAACGTGAACGCCCATTCCGGTAAGCGTGAACACCTTCGCTTACCCAAGCATCACCCAATTAATGTATGGTGCCGGTCTTCGACTGAAGGAAGCGCTGCGTCTCAGGGTTCAGGATGTCGATTTTGGGCGTATGGAAATTACAGTTCGCCATGGCAAAGGTGGTAAAGACAGAATGACTCTGTTGCCCAAAGCGTCTGTTGAAGCATTAAGGGTTCAGATTGAATCATCCAGATTGCTTCACCAAAAAGCGCTTGAAGAAGGTGCCTGCTTTGTTCATCTTCCACATGCATTGGCCAGAAAATACCCCAACGCTGGAAGAGAACTGGCATGGCAGTATATTTTTGCCAGTACTCAGTTGAGTAAAGATCCAAGAACCGGCAACGTAGGCCGCCATCACATCCATGAGAGGGGGATTCAATCTGCCGTAAAACACGCTGTCAGGAGGGCAGGCGTTAACAAAAATGCCAGCTGCCACACTTTTCGCCATAGTTTCGCGACACATCTGCTGGAGAGCGGTTACGATATCAGAACTGCTCAAGAGTTGTTGGGTCATGCCAATGTCAACACAACAATGATCTATACCCATGTACTTAATCGCGGTGGTAAAGCGGTTTTAAGCCCTGTTGATCGCTGATAAAAAGAGGGCCAGATCAAATCCGGGAGCTTAAATCAACAGGTGATAAAACGATTTTCTGAACCACACTCACGCTACCGCCCCTCTATGCCATTTCCTTGAGTATTAAGGCAGTTCCATGTTATACGCGACATTTTTTGCATAGTTTTATAGACGCAAAATAGTAGCCCCGAACGGGTTACCGAAGTATCTTTTTTGATGCTTCCACTCCCCTATCCTGTCCGATAATTTCTACCTGAAAGTCATCAGGAATCTCCTGAAACGGCAATAGTATTATTAATTGTCGGTATTGCGCAATGCGGGGTGGACCATATATGACCCCGATTTTTTGACCCCGATTTTTGTGTTATCGGCATCGAAGCTTGTGGCAGATCACACTACTAGTGTCGTAAGTTCGCCGAGCTGGATCATAACGTTCTCATCATAGCCCCCCAGTTTGTCAAACCTTACGCAAAGTCGAACAAGAATGACGCTGCTGATGCTGAGGCTATCTGTGAAGCTATGCAGCGCCCCAGCATTCGCTTCGTGCCAACCAAAACGATTGAACAGCAGGATATTCAGAGCCTGCGTAGAATACGTAGCCAGGCCGTGGCCAGAAGAACTGCGTTGGGTAATCAGATCAGAGGCTTGCTGATGGAATACGGGATCATTATTCCAAAGGGGATATCCTTCATCCGCAAACAGATCCCTCTGGTTCTGGAGGATGCTGAAAACGGTTTAACAGTACTATTCCGTGAGCTTCTCAGTGAACTTTTCGTTGCAATGCGGGGCGGATCATATATGACCCCATTTTCGTTCCGATTTTCGATTTTCTGGCACTGCAGCCTGACCCAAAGCACCGGGTAACCCTGCTGATGGATGAGGAGGTCTGGTCGCACAGCGCGATACAGTGTCACCATGCCGGAACGTACCAGTCAGCCTGAGCTGGCGTGAATCAGTGCGTGAGCACCGCCGTGATGGTCTGGTAGAGCTTGTCGATGTCGGTGTTGCGGGTCGGGGTGACAAAAATGGTGTCATCGCCGCCAACACAGCCCAGGATGCCGTCCGCCTTACCCAGAGAGTCCATCAGGCGGGCAACAATCTGGGCGCCTCCCGGTGTTGTTCTAATCACCACCACATGATCGTTGTGGTCAATATCGGTCACCAGGCTGGCCAGGGGCGCATCAATGGCCGGCACGTTGATTTCACCGGGCACACAGTACACCGTCTCTTTTTTCGCGTTGCGGGTACGCACCGCCCCGATATTGTTCAGGATACGCGAAATTTTTGACTGGCTGACATCCCGAAATCCCTGCGCCTTGAGCGCCTCCACCATCTCCCCCTGATTTTTGAAATGCTGCTCGCACAGCAGCACCTTAAAGGTTTTGATCAGCTCGGCATCCTGAGTTCGCATGGTGTTGTCCTGTCCGTTTTTTTGGCAATCGTTGCGGCCGGGAAACCCTCCCCGGCCGGTGCTGGTTAAAGGGCAGCGATACTCAGGCACCCCATGGCGATAACAGCCAGAGCCAACAGCAGCGGTGCCATGAATTTGAACCATTGCACAATGGATACACGGCCAATAGCCAGCGCCGCAATCACCACACCAGACGTCGGCGTCACCAGGTTAACCAGGCCGGACGCAGACTGGTAAGCCGTCACTGCCAGATCGCGGCCAACACCGGCAAAATCGGCCAGAGGTGAAATGATCGGCATGGAGAACACCGCCAGACCCGATGTGGACGGAATGAAAACAGACAACACGGTGTGAATCAAATACATCAGGTTAATAAAAACAACAGACGACGTTTTAGCCAGTGCCGATTCACCCCAGTTAAGAATGGTTCCGGAGATCATGCCCTCATCCATCACCAGACCAATGCCACGGGCAATACCCAGTACCAGCACAACGCCCAGCAGGTCACGACAACCGTCAACAAATTTTTCCACAAAGTCCTCTTCGCTCAGGCCACCGATAGCAGCAATGGCAATGGACGAGGCCAGAAACAGCATCGACATTTCCGTCATCCACCAACCGGCGATAGCCACACCCCAGATCATCACGGCAAAAGTGAGAGCAAAGATGACCAGAATGGTTTTGTGACGGGCAGAAAATTCAACGTGGTCTTTTTTGCCACTCTTCTCCAGAAAGTGCTTTTCATTACTCTCTTTCATGCTGGCAACAATGGAGCTTGCCGGATTCTCCCGCACTTTTTTTGCGTAGCGCATCACGTAATAGCAACCGGCCAGGAAGCTCATCGCCAGGATGGTCAGACGCAACCCCATGCCCTGGGTAAAAGGAATGCCGGATGCGTCAGAAGCAATAACGGTGGCAAATGGATTGATGGTTGAACCAAGAACGCCAACTCCTGACCCCACCAGTACGATGGCTACACCGGTCACTGAATCGTAGCCAGCCGCAATAATCACCGGAATCAACAGCATATAAAATGGGATAGTCTCCTCCGCCATCCCATAAACGGTACCACCGGCAGCAAAGCACATCATCAGGATGGGGATCATCACGTGCTCACGGCCTTTCATGCGCACCATGGCCCGGGCAATGCCGTTATCAATTGCGCCGGTGGCAGTAATGACCGTCAGTAGCCCACCTATCATCAAAATAAACAGGCCCAGTTCGATGGTCTGCTGAATGCCGGTGATGGGGGCAGCCAGAACATCAAGCAGCCCCTGCGGATTGGCTTCGGCCGGGGTGTAGGTGCCGGCAATGGCCACCTCCCTGCCCAGGGCTTCATTCATCTGTGTGGTGTATTGCCCCGCCGGAACGATCCAGGTCATTGCTGCCATAAAGGCAATAATAAGGAACAGGATGGTGTAGGCAGAGGGAAGTTTGAGTTGAGTTATCGCCTTCATTGTTATCCCCAGTAGTAGCAAAGAGAACGAGTTTTCCGTCCGCTAGCCTGCTTGCGACACCTTGGCTTACCAGGCAAGTCAAGGCTGTAATGTTATTGTTTGTGCAGTCTCGCCAATTAGTGCTGACTTTTTCTTGATGTATGTCACAAAAACTATACATGACCCTTTTTGCATAAAATCCTGTTAAGTGACTCAGCAGTAAGCTCATAGTGAATAGAGACAGGGATTATGTATTTAAAAATCCGTTTTAACGGGTAGGCAGTTGGTTTTATTCATTACGTTAATTGACTTGCATCAATATTTATCTGACAGCAGACCGTACACTGAATATAGGTAAAGAAAAACTAAACAACATTTGTCAGGTTTTTTTAAGTGTTATTAAAAAAACAGGCCTGATGTTATCAGTCTTGTCGGGGGAATTTTTGTGGATAGATTTTATGTAGGTTCTGAAGTTGGCAAACTTCGTAAGGTACTACTGCATCGCCCAGAGCTCAGCCTGAAACATTTAACACCCAGCAATTGTGCGTCTCTTCTTTTTGATGATGTTCTGCGCATTGAACAAGCCGGCAAAGAACACGACGCTTTTCAAAAAGTGTTAACCGATAATGGTGTTGAAGTTTTTCTGCTGACGAAACTGCTGGCCGAAACACTCAGTTACGATAATGCAAAAAAATGGCTGCTTGATCATCAAATCAATAACTACCGTTTTGGTGAATCCCTGGCCGGCGAAGTGCGCTCTTATTTGATGTCCCTGGATAATTTAACGCTGGCCAAACATCTGACTGGCGGATTAACCGTGGCTGAAATGGATCGCTCATGCAGCAGTATGACGCTGGCGATGATGGGACCGACGGATTTTGTTATTGAACCGATTCCCAACCATCTGTTCACCCGGGATACCTCCTGCTGGATATACGGCGGCGTGTCCATGAACCCCATGGCCAAAACCGCGCGTAAACGCGAAACCGTGCACATGCGGGCTATCTACAAATTCCACCCCATGTTTAAAAATGCTGAGTTTCTGACCTACCTGGGCAATGAAGATATCAGCTACGATAATGCCACCATAGAAGGCGGCGATGTACTGGTATTGGGTCGTGGCAATGTGCTGGTGGGCATGTCTGAGCGCACCACCCCACAGGGGGTTGAACAACTGACCTGGTCGCTGCTGAAAACGGGCCAGGCACAGAAAGTCATTGCCCTGCAACTGCCCAGGGCACGTAGCTGCATGCACCTCGATACTGTCTTTACCCACATGGATATCGACTGCTTTACCTACTATCCCGATATCATGCGCGCCGATACCGATTGCTGGGAGTTAACGCTCGGTAAAGACGAATCACTGGTAACCACTCGTGTGCAAGACGGCTTCACCAAAGCCATAGCCAGGGCACTGGATGTGCCTGAATTAAGACTGGTACCAACCGGTGGTGATATTTTTGAAGCCGAAAGAGAGCAGTGGAATGATGCCAATAACGTGCTCACCATTCGCCCCGGGGTTGTTGTTACTTATGAACGCAATGTCAATACCATTCGCAATATGGAAGAAGCCGGTATTACAGTACTGACCATTCCAGGTGAAGAGCTCGGTCGTGGCCGTGGTGGTGCGCGCTGCATGAGCTGTCCATTACTTCGTGATGATATTTAATCAACCACTGTCTTTAATATATAACCTTTGATTCATGTGATTGAATCGCACAAATTACCTGAAATTTTCAATGAGGAATAGCTCATGGCTTTTAACTTGCGCAACCGCAATTTTCTCAAGCTGCTTGATTTCACCTCCCGTGAAATTCAACACCTGATTGATCTGAGTATCGAGTTGAAAAAAGCCAAATACGGCGGCTACGAACAACAGCGTCTGAAAAATAAAAACATCGCCCTGATTTTTGAGAAAGACTCTACCCGTACCCGCTGCGCCTTTGAAGTGGCTGCTTTTGACCAGGGAGCCAACGTCACCTACATCGGGGGCGGGTCACAAATGGGCAAAAAAGAGACGGTAAAAGATACCGCTCGTGTACTGGGCCGCTTTTACGACGGCATTGAGTTTCGCGGCTTTTCACAGGACGCCGTGGAAGAACTTGGCCAGTTTGCCGGCGTACCCGTATGGAACGGTCTTACCGACAAATGGCACCCAACCCAGATTCTGGCCGACTTTATGACCATGCTGGAACACGGCCAGGGACGTCAGCTCAGTGAAATGTCCTTCGCCTATCTCGGTGATGCCCGCAACAATATGGGTAACTCCCTGCTGGTCGGTGCTGCCAAAATGGGCATGGATATCCGCATGGTGGCACCGAAGGAGTTCTGGCCAGACCAGTCACTGGTCGAGGAGTGCGGCCGCATTGCCGAAGAGACCGGTGCTCGCATCACGCTCACTGAAGAGGTCGCCGAGGGCGTTAAAGGGGTTGATTACCTGTACACCGACGTATGGGTATCCATGGGCGAAAGTAGCGAGGCGTGGGATGCGCGGGTTGCCCTGATGACGCCATACCAGGTAAACATGGAGCTGATCAGCAAAACGGGTAACCCTGACGTGAAGTTTATGCACTGCCTGCCCGCATTTCATAATGACGACACCACCATCGGCAAGGAAATAGCCGAGAAATACAACATGAACGGCCTGGAAGTGACGGAGGAAGTGTTCGAGTCCAGCCACTCCATCGTCTTTGATGAAGCCGAAAACCGCATGCACACCATCAAAGCGGTGATGGTCGCCACACTCGGTTCCTGATCTGACCGGGGCAGTCCGACTGCCCTTTGACGTCCTTTTTGGAGAGGGAGTTCTCCCTCTCTTGCTTTACCAGAATACGGACAAAAAAACATGAGAATTGTTATTGCTCTTGGGGGAAACGCGATCCTGCAACGTGGGCAGCCCATGGAGTGCCAGATCCAGCGGGAAAATATCGCCACAGCAGCTGCCGCCATTGCCAGAATAGCGACAGCCCACCAGGTGATTCTGACCCACGGCAACGGACCCCAGGTCGGCCTGCTCTCGTTGATGAACGACGCCTACAAGAAGGTTACCCCCTACCCTCTGGACGCCTTGGGTGCCCAGACTCAAGGCATGATCGGGTTTATGTTTGAGCAGGAGCTGCGCAATTGCATGCCGGGTAAAGAGGTGTGCACCGTTGCCACCCAAACGCTAGTGGACACCAGGGACCCGGCTTTTCTCAATCCCGATAAATTCGTCGGACCAGTCTACAACAAGGACGAGGTTGAGAGCCTGCTGGCCGCCAATCCAGACTGGACCATCAAGCAGGACGGCGCCTATTTTCGCCGGGTAGTGGCATCGCCTCAGCCGATGGCAATACTTGAACTGCAAGCCCTGAAAACGCTGGTTTCAGACGACAACATCACCATGATCTGTGGCGGCGGCGGTGGCGTGCCTGTGGCCCGTGGTGAAAACGGCCGGCTCACGGGCATCGAAGCGGTCATCGATAAGGATCGCGCTTCACGAGTGCTGGCCGAAGGGCTGAACGCTGATGCATTTCTGATCCTGACCGATGTTCAGGCCGTGGCGACCAACTTTGGTCAGCCCGACTCACAAAACATTCGTTGTGCAACACCGGAAGCCATGGAAGCACTCAACTTTGCCGCCGGCTCCATGGGACCGAAAGTTGAGGCAGCAGTGGCATTTGTCCGAAATGGCGGCAAGTTGGCAGCAATTGGCTCTCTGGACCAGGCGGCTGAGATCCTGACCATGGATTCAGGCACCGTGATCACCAATGATGTTGACGGTGGTATCAGTTACTACTAGGTCATTTCAATGAAATTGCCGGGTAGGGCTTTTTTAGTTCTACCTGAGCCTGTTCAGTACTGACGCTCCCCGCCCGACTGGGCGAAGCTTTACGCGCAGATACCGGAAAAAATGGGTGTCCTTTTCTTTGCTATTTTTCCTTGCACATTTTCTTTTTTTCTTAATTGAAGCAACAGTCCTGCTGGAGAGACATTGAACTTTTGCCTTGTCGATGACTCTGACAGGCCATGAATGCAGTAGACAACTCAGTTGATGCGTGTGCGATCTGCTTAGGCGCGCTTGAAGAAGAACCGGGTAGAAAGCGCCATCCTGCCTCTTTGCCAGCCTTTATCCAACGATTTCTGAAAAAAGAAGGAGCATTGACGTTAAAACCGTGTGCCCATAAATTCCACGTCAACTGTATAAGTCGATGGCTGAATGAATCACAACAATGCCCGTTGGACCGACGCTTGATTACAGGAAGTACTCCCCCTGGTCTGTGCTCGATAAATCTGCACAAGGAGCTGCTCAAGTCAGTAGAGATGAATCAGATTGAGGCTGTGCGAGATATTCTGTCAGCCGGGCTAACCCCTGAACAGTCCCCACACCGGGCTTGGCTGAACCCTTTAACCCTGGCTTTGAAAAATGATCGCTGGGAGATAGCAGCGCAGCTGTCCAGAGCAGGATGGATCACGAAAGACAAAATAGCGCTGAATAACCTGGGCTGGATGTACCTGAAAGGTCTCGGGGTGAAGCAGGACTTAGCCTCGGCCTTGTTCTGGTACCGCGAGGCCGCACAGCGGGGAAGTGCTACCGCACAATGCAACCTGGGCTGGATGTACCAGAAAGGTCTGGGGGGAAAGCAGGACTGCGTCACAGCCCTGTTCTGGTACCGCAAGGCCGCCGACCAGGGAGACGCCATAGCACAGAACGATCTGGGCTGGATGTACCGCAACGGCCTGGGGGGCGGCCAGGACTACGCCAAATCACTGTTCTGGTTCCGCAAGTCCGCTAAGCAGGGACACTCCACGGCACAAAACAATCTGGGCTGTATGTACCAACAAGGTTTGGGAGCAAAGCGGGATTACGACGCGGCCTTGTTGTGGTACCGCAAGGCCGCCGAACAGGGAGACAACATGGCACAAAGCAATCTGGGCTTCATGTACCGCAGCGGCCTGGGGTGCAGGCAGGACTATGCCGAAGCCCTGTTCTGGTCCCGCAAAGCGGCCGACGAGGGAAACAGCGCGGCACAAAACAATCTCGGCTCGATGTACAAGCATGGTCTGGGAGTCAGGCAGGACTACGCCAGGGCCGAATACTGGTTCCGCAAGGCCGCCGAACAGGGCAACGACATGGCGCTGGAGAACATAAACCTGTTGCCGAGTCTTGCAGCAAACTGAGGCGCAATCGCTTATCTGCGGGATGGTTTGGCATTCAAAGAGCGACTCTCAGGGACATGCGTCTGACAGCAGGAAAAAGCCTCCCGTTAATTCAGGCTCGACAGCACTCCTGCAGGCGCAGAGACACTGAACTTTTGCTTTTTTAAAGACTCCAACACCGCTTTGATGGTGTGCATGCGGTTTTCGGCTTCATCAAAGACGATGGAGTGG
>JAKROC010000127.1 GCA_024509075.1 Endozoicomonas sp. | reverse complement strand
CTAAAGGGCACAAGTGCAGCCAACAAAGTAGCAGCTTGAAAGGCGACGGGTATATGATTGTTCCAATCATCCTATTCGGTGATCGGCGTTATCTCAAAAACAGGTGCTGGTAAACGAGAAAAGAGATCACTATGTATAATGTTCCACCTAATCTTATCGCTTCGGCATTCATACTTCTGAGTAAAGCCAGTTCTGTCAATGATGAACACATGCTGCTGGTGGAGAGACTCAAAAATGGCCGTTCCCAGTTCTTTGCTGGCCGCTCTATTTACGCCATGAAACCTGTCATTCCCAGCTTTTCCTCCAGCAATGTCTGTCAGTTTTATGGAGGATTCGGCCTGCAGTTCAACATCTACCAGATCCCAGTGAATTCTCTGGTTTCCGATAATTCTGGTAACTATCCAGCCTTCTCATGATCGACTGGAATCTTATACCCGCCCCCAGTTGCTACTTTGTTGACTGCACTTGTGCCCGCCAGTCTGGACAGCCACAGGCAAAAACCTTAGACTCGGCTCGCTGTTGGTTGGGTGCTCTGTTGTCCGGACATGGCTGAGATATACCCGTAGAACCTGAACCAAATAATGCTGGCGCAGGAAACCCACTGGGCTGGTTTATTCCCACACAGACGCAAATCGTCTGTCTTAGCGAATAACCAATACGCAATCAAGCTGCGTAGCCCTGCTCCTTTTTGCCAGCCCGGATTATGTACCTGATGGAGCACTCCGAGCTTATGCTTTCTACCCCCATTGCCCTGACCATTGCCGGCTCCGACAGTGGCGGCGGTGCCGGCATCCAGGCCGACCTGAAAACCTTTTCAGCTCTTGGCACCTACGGATGCAGCGTTATTACTGCGCTGACAGCGCAAAACACTCAGGGCGTGCAAGGAATATACGACATCTCACCTGCGTTTATCCGCCAGCAACTGGATTCAGTCTTTACTGACCTGCCAATTACCGCAGCCAAGGTAGGCATGCTCAGTCAGCCCGAGGTTATTACCACTGTCGTTCAGGCACTGGACGATTACCCCCTGGCGCATCTGGTTGTAGATCCAGTGATGGTAGCCACCAGCGGTGATGTCCTGCTCCAACAATCCGCCATTGACCGTCTGCGTGACACTCTCATTCCAAAAGCCACACTAATCACCCCCAACCTGCCCGAAGCGGCGGTTTTGCTCGAATGCCCGAAACCTGACTCCCTGCCCGCCATGATCGCCATGATGGAGCCACTGCTCGCCCTCGGCGCAGGTGCGGTCCTGCTTAAGGGCGGCCATCTCACCTCAGACAATGGCAGCGCAGTAGACCTGTTTCATGATGGCCGAACAGTGCACCAGCTGGAATCCCGGTGGATCGATACCCGTAATACTCACGGCACTGGTTGTACATTATCATCTGCCGTTACAGCATGGCTGGCGCAGGGTTACCCTCTGCCAGAAGCCGTTGAGCAGGCAAAAAAATACATTGCCGAAGCCATAGCCCATGCTGACCAGTTGCATATTGGTTCCGGCCACGGGCCGGTACACCATTATTACCAGCACTGGCATGCGGGATAACAACGAAACCAAAACCAGACACTTAACTATCTGACGATAGCCGTTTATTAAGAATAGCTGTCAATGTCGTCCTGATTCCCTTCAGCGGCTCACTGACATAGCCTGTTTCGTGGGGTGTCAGGTGTAATACCCGCTGTTCAAAGCTTCTGTTATCTTTAAGCCTTGGCTGACGGTTGATGTCTTTTTCGTAGGTTCTGAGCAAACCTTGCACCTCCCTGTCCAGGGCATCGATGAGTTTGAGAAAATCCTGCATAATGCCCAGCTCTTCTTGGGAAAAACGGTCATAATCAGTACTCACTGAGAGTTCGCCGTCAACCCGCCTGGCAGCATCAAACTCTGACAAACCAGTGTATCGATACTCTTTTTCGATCAGATGTACGGCAAGGTTGTAATTGACACAGGCCACCAACAGAGCAATCTTGCTGACGGGTGGTTGGCCCATATGCAGCAGGCCAAGCTTTGAGAGCTTTTCGAGCACCTCTCTGCGCTTGCCCTGGTACTTGGCAGATCTTTCGGCCGCATTGATCATCAGGCACAACTCACGAAAAAAGAACACCACTCCCGCATCACACCTGGATTCGTACTCTCCCGTTCTTTCCAGCACTTTCTGGTTAAATTTCTTACGACTTTTCTCATTGAGAGGCTTGAATGACAGCGTTTCGTAGACGGTCGTCACATTATCAATTTTTATTTCCCCCTGAAATGACTTACTGATGTCCCTTTCAACACAGGCAATGATTTGTGACACCTCCGAAAATCGCTCAAACCCATTGTCATCATTCTGAAGAAAAAGGACAAAGCGAGCATCAAGACAATGCTCCGACTCAGCCATCACTTTTTTACATTTACCCGCCTCATCAGTCCATCCCGCCCAC
The DNA here is from genome assembly GCA_024509075.1 of Endozoicomonas sp. Classification (GTDB taxonomy): domain Bacteria; phylum Pseudomonadota; class Gammaproteobacteria; order Pseudomonadales; family Endozoicomonadaceae; genus Endozoicomonas. The sequence goes on along the minus strand of JAKROC010000127.1, from coordinate 6,413 downwards.
TTGGCAAAGTTCCCAAACATAAACTTTCGCACCGCCTTGAATGCCAGACCGCCGCCAAAACCGGCTGCATATTCTGTTTGCCAGAACGTCGCATCATTCAGGCTGTACTTTCTTTTGAACCAGAGTGGTGCATCTCCCGGATTATAACCGTTCAGCCCCTTCAGAACCGATTCAGAGGCCAGTTTTTGCGACGATGGCACACTAACTTCTGCTGCAACATGGCTGATACCGGTGCCGTGACGGAAGCAGCAGGTTGGGCCAGAGTATTGGCGACTGCCATTGGAGCCGACCGACAAACGATCCCCAGAAGCAAGCTCATCATCACAGAGTTCTTGATTGTCAGCCGACGTATACCACTCCGGTGAGATAAATTGAGCCGATTCCGGAAATTCAAGAGATTCCTGCTGCTGTAGCCGAGCCCGCTCAGACAATGGATTGGCCGAAAACAGCGATAGATACGAACCCGGAATAGAAGGGCAGACACTACTACCGTTGGCATGATCGGAAGATTCTGCCGAGAACCGATTGGCGAATGAAGACGTCAGATTAACAGCGTAGGAACAGGGCGTAGTTCTGGCGGGATTTTCGCCCTGACCCGTACCAGTCAGCATTGGCTCAACATTAATGACTACGGTGTTACCGTGGCGTTGAGGCTCAAAGACAACCCGATTGCTCTCGGTGCAGTTAACAACAATACTTCGACCCGGTTGACAATCAACCTCATAACCCTGAAAGAAACCTCCATTATTGCCGGATAACAATGCAGCCATATCCGTCTGCGTTGTTGCATCACTGCATTTGGGTTCTCCTGGCAAAAGATTCATAGGAATGCCCCCTTATCCATTTTTGGAGAGTGACACACTCCCGCCAAATCGTTACACGACTGAGATGAAGACCTTCTGCAAGCCAGACCGAGAACATCAAACAGGCGCATGATCCCCGGTGACAAAACTGTGCGAAAAATCTCTTCATACAACTGCTGCGCCCCAACAAGCCAGTAAAGCGACACCACTCATGCTTTCATTCACTGTGGGGAATCCCTCTGGCCGTTAAGCTCTTTGGGTGCGCAGGCATGAACAGAGGCAAGTTAGTTCAGAGGCTCACTCTTCGCAAGCCCCGTTCACTAACGCCCTGCTCACTAATAATTAAGGCGCGTCACACAACCCCAATGACGCACCTGTTTATTATTCGTCCTTGTTCTTTTTCGCCCTTGGATGGGCCTTGTCATAGACTGCCGAAAGATGCTGAAAATCAAGGTGGGTGTAAATCTGGGTGGTAGCAATGTCGCTATGGCCAAGCAGTTCCTGAATGGCACGTAAATCACCGCTGGATTCAAGCAGATGGCTGGCAAATGAGTGCCGGAGCATGTGGGGATGAACGTTAACATACGTACCGGCAGTGAGGGCAAACGCCTTCACCCGCTTCTGGATTTGGCGTGTACTGATGCGCCGCCCTAACCTTGACAGAAACAGGGCGCTGCCACTGTGGTGGTTAACCAGCAACCTGCGCACCAATAACCAGCTGCCGATAGCCTCCTGAGCTTTGCGTCCAACGGGCACCAACCGCTCTTTGCTGCCTTTACCCAACACTCGAACCTGGGCATCACTGAAGCTGTCCACATTCAGTGCAGCCAACTCAGCCAGACGCAGGCCACTGGAGTAAAACAGCTCCAGAATGGCCAGATCACGGCATTTGAGCGGGTCACCCTCGGCCTGCCCCAAATGATCATCAAGCAGATGCTTGACTTGGTCAGCATCAAGGGTGACCGGCAGAGGTTTCCCGGCTTTTGGTGCGCGCAGCAGTTGCGCGGGATTATTTGCGACTTGCCCTTGGGTTAGTAAATATTGATAAAAACGACGCATAACTGATATTTGTCGTTGCAGGCTACGACTGGACAACCCAGCTCCATGCCAAAAGCCCAGCCACTGCTTCAACTGCCGTTCGGTAACACTGCCCCAATCGTTAATGCCATTGTCGTGAGCCTGTTGCATCAGCCGCTCAAGGTCGTGCTGATAGGCCGACAAGGTATGAAGGGAATGCTGTTTTTCATAGCGCAGGTGGTCGATAAAGGCAGCTACCGACGGTGCCAGCGGACTCTCTGCTTCGGAATCGAACGACGACTGACTCATTGATGCAGATGCCGGGCAAGAATGCGGCTGAGCACATCACCCAGATAACTGATAAATACCGTGCCCATACTGGCCTGAAATTTCCTTTTATCCCGCCCGCCCATGGCCAGAATCCCTAGCTGACGCGGTTCACTGAGGGTATAGTTCAGGGGAATAATGGCCACCGAGCGAACTTGTCCAGCCTGCTCCTGAAACAGAAAATCGGACTTTTCCCGGGTCACCTGGCCACAGATGGCCTTGCCGCTGAGCATAATGCTACCCAAAGCATTAACGGCCTGTTTTAGCGGTTCGGTGCGGATTGGCAGATTGAGTGGCACATCATCAAACAGGATCAGCGAGTGAAAATCGACACCAAACTCATGACCCAGGCTATCGCTGATTACGTCCACCAACTGCACCAGATCGTTGCAGTCGAGCAGTGACAGAACCAGCGTTCGCAGTCGCTGAAACAGCTTTTCGTTGTCCCGGGCGTTGTCACTCAGATGGGTCAGCTGATGCCGATAGTCCAAAACCCGCTCACGCAACAGCGCCACCTGCCGCTCAACCAGAGAGATAGCATCACCACGCTGGTGCGGCAGGGTCAGCTTAAGCAGCAGGTCATCACGCCCAACAAAAAAGTCAGGGTTTTCGGCCAGATATTCAGCCACTTGCGCCGGGGCCAGTGCCACTGATCCGGATTTGGCACACACCTTTGGTTCATCCCTGCCGCTGTCGCTTATTTGTTCAGTCATTATCAAAATCGCCCTAAAGCCGGGTATATCCCTCAAAAACACGGGTGGCAGGGCCGGTTAGCATGATTGGGCTGCCCTCCCCCTGCCAGCTGACGGTCAAACTGCCGCCGGTCAGGTTGACTTTTACGTCCCTTGCCAGCAAGCCGCGCAATCGCCCCGCTACCACTGCGGCACAGGCACCGGTGCCACACGCTGGGGTTTCGCCAACGCCTCGTTCATAAACCCGCAGGTTGATTTCATCGGCACTGACCACCTCCATAAATCCGGCATTACACTGCTGCAGGAAAGCTGGGTGGCTTTCGATCATTGGCCCCCACTGCGCAACGGGCGCATAGCGTGCACTCTCAACCACACAAACGCCATGGGGATTACCGATGGACACGGCACTGACATCAAGCACCTGATCATTAATCTGCAAAGGGTAAATAACCGCCCGCTGTGGGGCGCTGAACGGCACTTGCTCTGGGTCAAGCCGAGGTACTCCCATATCCACCGTTACTTCACCGTTGCTGTGAAGGTGCAGTTCAATATTGCCACCAGCAGTCTGCACTCGGATACGGTCACGGCCAATCAGCTTTTTATCACGCACAAAACGGGCAAAACAGCGGGCACCATTGCCGCACTGCTCCACTTCGCTGCCATCGGCATTGAAGATACGGTAACGAAAATCCATGTCCGGGTTGGTGGGTGGCTCAACCAGCAACAGCTGATCAAATCCGACACCAAGCCGACGATCAGCCAGGCGGCGAATTTTTTCGGGCGGTAGACGCAGGTATTGTGACACCATATCGACCACCATAAAGTCGTTACCCAGGCCATGCATTTTGGTGAAATGTAACAGCATATATTCGCTTCTTAGCTCGTTTCTATAACGCCCGGCGCTTTGTTTGCCAGCGCTGTTCAAGGCAACAGTCTTTCCAGGGCAAATTGCCCGACAATGGTCTCACGCTGACGCACCAGGTGAGCCTGGTTACCATCGACCATTACTTCAGCGGCCCGGTTGCGCGTGTTGTAATTGGAGCTCATCACAAAACCATAAGCCCCGGCTGAGTATACGGCCAGCAAATCCCCTTCCCTGATGGCCAGGGAACGCTCTTTGCCAAGAAAATCACCGCTTTCACACACCGGCCCTACCACATCATAAACCCTCACTGGCTCTGCTGCCCGATCGACCGGTTCGCTGGTATTCACGATGGTATGCCAGGCGTTGTATATCGCCGGCCTGAGCAAGTCATTCATGGCACCATCGACAATGGCAAAGTGTTTTTGCCCGGTGCTTTTAATCAGCTCGACGCGGGTCAGAAAAATACCGGCCTGGGCAGCGATGGAGCGGCCCGGTTCCACCAGCAGAGTGAGATCAACATAGCCGCACTCAGCCAGCCGCTGTCTAACAGTCACCAGATAGTCGGCCGGGGCTGGTACGGTTTCTTCATGATACGGCACACCCAGCCCACCACCGATGTCCAGGTGTCGCAGGTGAATGCCCTGCGCTTTCAGTTGATCCATCAGCAGCAGCAGGCGATCAACTGCATCCAACAAGGGCTCCGTGCTGGTTAGCTGAGAACCTATGTGACAATCTACACCACTGATTTCGATATGGCTCAGCTCCCTGGCCCGGTTATATACGTCAATAGTCTTATGAATATCAATGCCGAACTTATTGTCTTTCAAGCCTGTGGAGATGTACGGGTGGGTGCGAGCGTCCACATCCGGATTAACGCGCAAGGAGATACGTGCCTTCAGCCCCAGTGCTTCGCCCTCTTGTTGCAGGCATTCCAGTTCCTGCTCAGACTCCACGTTGAAACAGTAGACACCGACTTCCAGCGCCCGGCGCAGCTCATGGCGCTGCTTGGCCACGCCGGAAAACACGATTTTACCGGGATCACCGCCTGCTGCCAGAACCCGTTCAAGCTCACCGACTGAGACAATATCAAAGCCAGCACCGAGGCGAGCCAGAACATTGAGCACCGCCAGGTTGCTATTGGCTTTGACCGCGTAGCAGATCAGGTGGGGCCAATCGGCCATAGCCTGCTGATAAGCCCGGTAGCCGGCCTCAAGGCCACAGCGTGAATAAACATATAACGGCGTGCCAAACTGCTGCGCCAACTGTTCCACCGGTACTTGTTCTGCAAACAGCTGCCGGTTGCCGTCAACACCGTGCCCAAAGGTAAACCAATCCATACTCCCCCCATTGAAGCCCGGTTACTCAGTACTCATTGTTGTTTGATCGGCCTGTGGCTGCTGCAGGGGGCCTTTTTGCCCACAACCGACCAGCAGCACAAGAGCTACGGCAAACAGGGCAGTCAGAGCAGCCTTCGGTAAAGCAGTGAGTATCATGGAGTCATCTCTCAATGGATTGTCGTAACCGGTCATTCTAAACAGAGCCGCCTGATCAGACCACCGTAATCAGCGACTAATTATGATGCAGGGCTGCGGTGCAGATGGCCTGCCCGGAGGAATTAATTTCCTGTGCCTTAATCATAATCTCCTATACTCGACACCGGATTTTTGCCGGTTTAGGTCGTTTGCTTGGCGAACGGTCGAAATACGTTGATATACCCGTCGCCTTTCAAGCTGCTACTTTGTTGGCTGCGTTCACTTACTCTGACTTGGAAAACCGCTTCGTAGACGTTGCTGGAACAGATGTGTTCTTTGAAGATGCTACTGGTATGGAGTTGTATGCCAGCTACCAGCTGAACGAAACGATTAAGGTTGAGGGTGGTTACATTCAGTTGGATGGGGAAGGATCAGCTGAAGCGGAAGCGGCAGAGATCAAAGCCATGCCAATCGGTATTGTCTACAATCAGGGTCCGGTTCAGCTGTCGGCTACCTATGAGTACCAGAAGAGCAAGCAGATGGATCTTAAGGTAGACGACACCATTATCGTTCAGGCTCGTTACTACTTCTAATCTGCTAGCCAGCAAGAAGTTGTTATCTAAAACCAGAGAACCCGTCATGCGACGGGTTCTTTCTATATAAGAAGATCTATTCCGGCCCCGACGGAAAACCATCGGTCATAATCTGCTCCAGCGTCCACGGATTAGTATCCGGAAACTCTTCTTCCAGTATCTCCAGCTCCCGCGCTGCATCCCGACAAGCAATGGGATAGCACTCCAGCAATGATTCATCGAGCAAGTCGTACAGACTGGGGTTTTTGACCAGCAGCCGCTTTACAATCCCCCGCTCCTTTTCCAGACTGTAATCCAGCACCATAAACCAACTGCGATACCAGCGGCTCAGGGTACGTAAATCCTCCTTGAATGCCCGAGTTTGCCATTTCAACAGCAGCACCAGTATGCGAGTCAGATGAGTTTCCAAGGTGTTGATTTTTTCTTGACCAAGGTCGTCCACCTCTTCAATCAGATTGTCCAGATCCAGGGCGCGAAACTGGCTCCTTTTCAGTAGATCAACCTGCTGACGGGTCCACTGGTAAAAGTCCGTTTTATACAGGTTACTCATAGTGATGACCTCAAGGGGCTGCGGGCATTTAAACCCAATGGATTTCAAGTTGATTCAAGGCGGCAAATGAGCGAAGCCCCGGGAGCATAGAAAT
>JAKROC010000126.1 GCA_024509075.1 Endozoicomonas sp. | reverse complement strand
AAGTTCAATGTCTCTCCAGCAGGACTGTTGCTTCAATTAAGAAAAAAAGAAAATGAATCTATAGAGGGGACGCGAAAAAATCTGTCTTATTCTTTCTTGCCAGCCTTTATCCAAAGATACCTGAACAAACGCACGGTATTAACCCTGAAGCCGTGCGGGCACAAGTTTCACCTCGAATGTATACGGCAATGGGTAAATGAATCATCGGGGTGCCCGTTAGACCGTCGTTTAATCAGAGGCAGCAGTCACCCCGCCTTGCTCCCGATAAATCTGCAAAAGAGGCTGCTCAAATCAGTAGAGAAAAACCGGATGGGGGAGGTGCAGGAAATACTGTTAGCCGGGTTACCCCCTGAACAGTTCTCATGCCGGAAATCAATGAACCCTTTGATCATGGCATTAAAAAATGATCATTGGGAGATAGCAGCGCTGCTACTCAGGGCGGGATGGCGCACCGAAGACAAAAGAGCGCTAAATAGCCTGGGCTGGATGTACCAGAATGGTCTGGGGGTGAAACAGGACTACACCAGGGCCCTGTTCTGGCATTTACGGGCCGCCGAAAAGGGAGACTCTGCAGCACAAAACAACACAGGATGGATGTACCGCTACGGCTTGGGGGTGAAGCAGGACTTCACCATCGCCATCTTCTGGTACCAAAAAGCCGCTAAACAGGGACTTGCCGCAGCGCTGGTTAACGAAGTAAAAGTTCAATGTCTTTGTGGCAGCAGGTGCGTTGTCAATTCCGAATTCAGAACGCTGAACATTTGCACGCAAAATGTGCGGCGGGTCTTTTTGAGCCGACGCCAGTGCCGTCAAGCGACAATATTCATAGTTTTGGAAATAGAACTCTGTCGGTAAACATAAGGCTTCGGCATAACCGACCTACAGGCCTTTCAGTTGTAACCGTCTCAGGTTCACTTGTGCCGTCCGGTTTCCCTGGGCGGCGGCCTTGCTGTACCAGGAGAGGGCTTCGGCATAGTCCCGTTTCACACCCAGACCTTTTTCGTACATCCAGCCCAGGCCGTTTTGTGCCGGGGCGTATCCCTGGTCAGCAGCCTTGCGGTAGTAGAGCAGGGCGATGGTGAAGTCCTGCTCTATCACCCGACCCTCGCGGTACATACAGCCCAGGTTAGCCAGTGCTGCCTTGTCTTCAGTGGTCCATCCTGCCCTGAGCAGCTGCCCTGCTATCTCCCAACGACCGTTGACTGATGCCATGGTCAAAGGGTTCCTCTGATCCAGCCGCAAGAGCTGCTCAGGGGTTAACCCGGTTAACAGAATCTCTCGTACATCCTCAATTCGATTGTACTCTATTGCCTTGAACAGGACCTGCTGCAGATTTATCGAAAGAAGTGACGGGGGATCACAGCTAGTGATAACACGGCGATCCAATGGGCATCGTGGTGATAAATTCAGCCATTGATTTATGCATGTGAGGTGAAATTTATGGCCACACGGCTTCAGCGTCAGTACTGAATCATTACCCAGAAGTCTTCGGATAAAGGCGGGTAACAAAGAGTAAGGGAACCACCCGCCCTCAAGTGCGCCATAACAGACTGCGCACGGATCAGCTGAGTTATCTATTGTATTCATGGCCTGTCAGAGTCTTCGACAAGGAAAAAGTTCAATGTCTGCCCAGCAGGACTGTTGCTCCAATTAAGAAAAAAGAAAATGTGCCAGGAAAAGTTGTGCCAGGTCTTTTGTTTTAAATGAATACTGACGTTTATTGGTTTCAGTGAAGACTTACCCTGTGGCACCTGAATGCATACTGTGGCAGGAGAAAAGTTGGTCTGCCCGTAGTCAAAAAATACTTATATCCTGGGAAATAGAAGTCTGCCGGTGGATAGTGATTCCACCGGCCACTGTGTCGGATAAATTACGGTGTTTGGGTTACCGCGTTAAAGTAGGAAGTGTCGTTGGGGTTTCTGGTGCGCCAGCGGTTGAAGATAACGTTGCAGTAGATAAATACGGCAAAAATGCTCATCGGGCCAAGGATCAGCTGAATCAGAGAACCCATAAAGTTTGCGCTCCAGTCTGCCGGACTTGGCACCAGGGCAGTAATGGTAGCGGCGGCAAAGATGGTAACAATTGGCAACACAGCCAGAAGAGCCCAGAAGCGACCTTTACCCAGGAAATAAAAATCTCGTTCAAAGTCGGGATTATTGTGGTCCCAGCGCAGCTTGATGTAACCGGCCACCAGGAAGAGAACGGGGAATGTAGCAGCACCACCGTTGAGGTTTTTCACAGCCACCAGGATGGTATTCATCTCAGCACTGAACTGTCCCAGCATAAACAGAATCATGATCACAGAGACCAGGGCACCCTGCATTTTCAGGGCATTGACCGGCGTGCCTTCATGGTTAGCCTCAGACAGCTTATCACCAAAAATACCTTTAGGGGCATCGACAAACAGCATCTTCACCGGGGCCGCCGTCCAGAGCATCAGTGAACCACAAAAGGTGGTGATCAGCATGAACAGGGCGATGACGTTGGTCCACCAGACGGGGAAGCCAAGCTGCTGGAATACGGCGTAAATGGTAGAGAGCAGACCCAGTTTGGCCGCCTGTTCAGCAGGCAGAACCATGGCCACCAGGACAGAGGCAAGAATCATGATGGTCGAGAAGATGAAGACATTGAGCAATATGCCAATACGGAAGTTGCGCTCGCCACCTTCAATATTGCGCTTGTAGGCCGCCAGCGCTTCCAGGCCACCGAGTGATTGCAGAGCCCAGGACATAGAGGCGATTTGGGCCCATGACAGGTCAATTGTCTCGACAAACTGGGGAATAACCGGCTGACCTGCAAAAGTAATGGTACCGGTCATCAGTTTGTAAACTGCGGCAACGACGAACAGTATGGTCAGGGCAAATCCGGCATAGCCGGCTGAGGAAAGAATGCGGGACAACCACTTCGGACCTTTCATGGAGACCCAGGTGGCCACCCAGAAAATGCCGATGGAAACAGCGGTAATAATAGGCTTGAACCAGCTTTCATTAGTCAGCTCGGCAACGTAGGGTCCATCTCCGTACAGGGTGTAGAGGAAATAGGTAATGACGTTGGGCAGCAGGTCAACAAAGAAGAAGATATTGACGTAGAAGTAGAAGAATCCGCCAATAAACCCGAATTTTCTACCGAGAACCAGGTTAAGCCAGGTTTGATAACCGCTCTCTGAATCGGCCAGTTTTTTGATGGATGAAAACTCGATGACCATAAAGGTGTAGGGGATGGCGTAGGCCAAAGTGGCTACGGCAAACAGTATCCACGAGTTATAGCCCCACCCGGTGTACTGATTGACGATGCCTCTGAGAATAAATCCCCCACCGGCAATGGAAAAAAACAGAAATGTCATTAGGGACATTTTATAACGTTGGTCAGTTGTCGTAGCCATGCCAATTTTCCTGTATCAGCATTGTTAACCCGATCACCCCCCCCGGGTGACCAGGTATGTTTTATTGTGAATTGTTATCGAGTTACGATTTACGTACCGGGCGCAGGCGGAAGCTATAACGATAGTTCTGTACCGGCAGTTGATAAGCCCTGGGTGGTAATGATCCCCATGAGTTCTGACCACCAGTTCCCATCTGGGCCAGATCGATATTCCAGGTCGTCAGGTTCCCGGGTTGTACATCAATGCCGTGTTTGCAGGTCATTGGTGTCAGGCCGGAAGCGCCCATGCTGCCGTCATCGGGAATGAAATCCAGTTCTTCGGCGGCAAATGGCCAGGCACTGGTGTTTAACAGTTGACCATCCGCAAGTGCCTCCAGCCCCGTACCCTCTTTATCCAGCAAGCGTACCCAGCGAACATCGGTTTTATTACCGCTTTCCTGGGGTCTTGGGTAGGCGTGGAACTGCTCCCAGGTGGTGCCTCCATAAATACCCGCCTTGGCACCTTTTCGGTCTGAATAGGTTTCCACAGGGCCGCGACCAAACCACTGCATATATTGAAACTCTGCTGGCAAGGTGAGCCGGGTGCCGACCCGCAGCATCATGGGCAGATCTTGATCGCCGGGATTGAAAGCCGATTCCACATGGATTTCTCCATCGGCGTAAATGGTGTAGCTCAGGGTGTACTCACAGGCGACGGTGGGAAGGTGAAACCGGGTAATAATATGAACTTCGTGCGTTGATGGCGCGGTGACAGTAATGAAAGACAATTGACGTTCTTTGCCGGCTGTTCTCCAAATGTCGGCCCACTCAAAGGCTTTGGCGCCCAGGTCGTTATCGGTCAGACCACGCCAAAAATTCGGTTCAATACCGGTTTGAATCATGGCCCGGTCGGCCACGGTAAACTCAGTCATGGCACCGTTATGACGATCAAAGCAGACAGCAAAATCGTAACCTTTGACTTCGATGAAGGTATCGCTCTGATGCAGTTTCAGTGTTTGATGGTTGGCGACAACCGGTTGCTGGTATGCAGGTCGGTCCGTCAGGTTGAACTGATCCCAGGCATATTCATAGCCACAGCCAACGAATGCCTCTTCATTTTTGCTGACAGCACTGAGGGTAATCAGATATTCGCTGTCGTCTGCTAATGACAGTCCTGCCAGAGAAACCTGTAGTGGCTGGCGTTGGCCAGGGGCCACTGACACGCTGCTCAGGCTGCCCTGCGTCACTTCATGATCATCAGCAGTGATCTGATAACGGATTTCCAGGTGGTCCAGTCCGATAAAATCGTAGCGGTTTTCCACTTCAAACTGCCCGCGGGTTCTGTCAACAACATGGAAACGGACCGGCTGATAAACTTTTTTCACTTCTGCCATGTGAGGATGGGGCGTACGATCCGCTGCCACCAGGCCATCATTCATGAAGTTGCCGTCGGTGGGCATATCCGGATGGTAGTCTTTGCCGTAACCCCAGTATTTTTGCCCTTTGTCATTACTCAGCTCCAGGGCGTGATCCATCCATTCCCAGATAAAACCACCCTGCAAACAGTGGCTGTTATCAATAATCTTCCAGTAATCGTTGAGAATACCCACCGAGTTACCCATGGCGTGAGCGTACTCGATCATGATCATTGGTCGACCGTCGTTTTTATTGGCAAACTCTTCCAGTCGTTCCAGGGTTGGATACATCGGGCAGACAATATCGGTGTAAGGTGCTTCCCCGGCAGGCTCGTATTGAACCGGGCGGCTACCGTCCTTCTCTTTTGTCCAGTTATAGAGGGTTTCAAAGACACAGCCTTTACCCGCCTCGTTACCCATTGACCAGATGATCACACAGGCATGGTTTTTATCCCGCTCTACCATCGCCTGCATGCGATCAAGATGGGCAGGAATCCAGGACTCGGTATCACCAATCTGGGTTTCTGGTTTCAGGGCCAGCGGGTGTGACTCAATATTGGCTTCATCAACCACATAGAGACCATATTCATCACACAGCTGGTACCAGCGGGAATGGCAGGGGAAGTGGCTGGTGCGCACCGCATTGATGTTATGCTCTTTCATCAGACGGATATCGGTGAGCATATTCTCTTCAGTGGGCACGTGGCCTAATGTTGGGTGCAGCTCGTGGCGGTTAACGCCCTTGATTTTGATTGCCTTACCGTTAACAGTCAGCTGACCGTCAATAATTTCTATATGGCGAAAACCAATCTTGTGGCTGGTGGTTTCGATAATCTCACCCTGTTCATTGCTCAGGGTCAGAAGCAGGGTATAGAGGTTGGGAGCTTCAGCACTCCACAGGCGTGGATTCTCTATTGCCCCGGTAAAGGTGCAACTGTGTTCAGTGCCTTCACAAATAAACGACGTTTGATCAGTAATAACTGGCTGAAAGCTGTTTTTGTCATCCAGCAGTTGAGCCTTGAGAGTCAGCTGGGATGCGGTGGTTTCGTAGTGTTTTAGCCCAACACTGAGATTAACGGTTCCCTCGGTAAAGGAACTGTTTAGCTCAGGCTTGCAGTGGAAGTCGTAGATACGGCTCTTGCCGGTTGAGTAGATAAATACTTCCCGCTCCAGGCCGGACATATCCAGCATATCCTGCTTTTCCAGATAGCTGGCGTTGGACCAGCGGAAGATCTCCAGGGCGATGGTATTCTCACCTTCACGGACATAGGGTGTGATATTGAATTCAGCCGGATTTTTCGCATTCTGGCTGTAGCCGACCCGCTGACCATTGATCCAGATAAAACTCGCGGTACGGGCACCGGCCAGTTGCAGAAAAATCTCTCGCCCGGACCAGCTCTGATCCAGACTGAATGTGCGACGGTAAGAGCCTACTGGGTTGTAGTCCCTGGGAACCTCTGGCCATTGGGTGGTAAAAGGAAAGCGTTCATCCAGATAGATGGCTTTATCAAACCCCTGGGCTTCCCAGTTACCGGGCACTCTGATGGTATCCCATCCAGAAGCATCAAAACTTTCCCGGTAGAAATCCCGGAGGCGTGACTCTGGATTGTGTGCACAATTGAACTGCCACAGGCCATTCAGTGACAGATAGTTAGCAGCAGTTTCAGGTCGGTTATTAATCGCCAGTGATTCGTGGGTAAATGGAAATGCGTGAGGCCTTGGTGCTTCCTTGTTAATACCGTTAATACGATGGTTTTCCATTACGGCAGGAACGTGGTCAATCTCTTCATAGAGATCAATCGCTGTCCTCGCGTCAAAAATAACCGAACTCATGCAAATCCTCCGGGCTCAAGAGTCCATCTACCAGCTCAGACAGATGGTGGGTTTATGGGATAATCCCTGGTAAAAATGGTTCGCTATCAAGAAGGGGTCGCTGCCATGATGCCCGCGGGACTGTGGCATTCCTGCCGGCCCTGATAACGGCTGTACCAGGCGTTGGCAGCGGCCAGAAAGATCAACCCACCAGAAGACTTACCTGTTGTTTGCGATATTTTTTACTTAAATTTTACTAAGCAAATCCTAGCGAGGTTGTGTTTGTCATTGTTTGACCGAGGTCATGTTTTGTGAAAAAAAGTAAAAACGCTACCTGAGATCAAAAGATTACGTCCGCCAGGCAAGAGCTGGGTTAAGGCGGAGACTACCGCAAAATTGTGAGAACGTAGCAGCCTGATGGAATCCCCCACCGAATTTGGTGGGGATAACGGCTACCGCTGACGAGGTGCAGTGGTACCCCGATGTTTGATATATGCCGGAATGGTCATACATATTGGGATGCGCCGATCATCACGTATCTGTTCAACAAGCATATTAATGGCCTGGATGCCTATTAGCTCTGCCTCGAGGTGGAAGGTTGACAATGGGGGAAAGGTAAAACGGGCTGTGGGTATATCGTTGATACTGATCAGTGACAAATCTTCGGGCATTTGTACCTTACCCTCGTGAAGGGCACGCAGCACACCAATGGCAATGGAGTCTGTAGCCACCAGCAGGGCATCGGGAAGCGCTTTTGATGATAACATTTGCTGAGCAAGGCGATACCCTGAGGCACTTGAAAAGTCACCACGATAAACATTCTGTGGATCCACCACCTCGCGCAGTTGGCCGTACTCCAGGAATGAGGACTCTCTTATATCGATGCCCCTGCCTTGGTCCTGTCCGCCAATAAAGCCAATCTGGTGATGTCCGTTAGCGATGAAATAATCAATGGCCGTTCGGCAGACCCTGGCAAGGTCGGTATAGACGCAGTCGTATTTTTCGTGATAAAAATCGACGCAGACTACGGGCTTTGCTCTGCCACAGTGTTCGCTTTTTTCCTCTGGGTCAGCCCCAACAAAAATTATTCCGTCATAATTTTCTGTCGCAGGGAGAGCTTCAGATGATTTGTATTGTCGGATTAGTTTGATATTCAGCTTGTTGCATTGCAACTCTATGCCGTAGCGAATGGAGAGATAGTAGGGATCGTTGATTTCAACAGCTTCTGGATAGGCAAAATTGACGAGGAACTCATAATTTACTGATTGCAACGTCTTACGACTACGGGTTGTCCTGTACTGCAATCTCTCGGCAATTTCGAATATAACCCGTCGTGTATCGGATTTTACGCTGATCGAAGGGTCTTCATTCAGTACCCTTGAGACCGTAGATAAAGAGACGCCAGCTTGCTGGGCTATCTCCTTCAGTGTCGCCATGTATACTCCGCAGGATGCCAATAAGTACTAATAGTATTTTCGTGTGCCGACATTAGCACAAGTGGTAAAACTCAGTAAAATTTTACTAATTACAAAGCAACCACCATTGAGTGAGTTTTCAGGATCTGAAGATCACCTTCGAGCGCGGTCGGCCGACGTTTCCGGCATTCTGGCTTTTGGTGGAAAGACATTACCAGAACTGGCAGCAGTGCCATGGGGAGATTGAGCGGTTGGGGGTGGAGGTGTCATGATCGATGGCATGATCAAATGAGTAAGGGATGACCATACCTGATCCGGTTCTGCTTTATCAACTAACGGCATAAAAACCCGTACTTTTAGTGCGGGGATATAAGCCGACTAGCCGCTAGGCTGGTTCTTGTTTGTCTGTTTTAACCTATCAGCTAGAATCCCGTTTGTCTCTTGCAGACCTACCTCTGGGCTAGAGGAATGTTAAGCCTGCGGAGTTCGTGTGAGTCCTGGAGAACTTGGGTTGGTTCGTCACTGTAAAAGTTCTCATAGTGAGAACTTTTGCGTGATAACCAAGCCTGTTCTCTGGGCAACGAACGATGAAACAGGAACCTGTTAGGTGACTAACAGGAATCCCCCTGCTTTAGTGGGGGGAGGATGTCAACGTTTGGTTCATATTGATTGCCTGACTACGGTACTACAGCGGTGGATTCTGCGTGCCTCCAACTTTGTCCCGGAAAACGGACTGACTGTTAAGACCATCATAATGTGAACGCCGCCATCACAAGACGGTGCCCTGTGGTCTGGGTGGGATGGTTCATGACTACCTGCTTTTCTATCCTGGGCCGCTGTCTCCCATGCTTTATTAAGCTGAGTAAAAGCGGCGTCGTGAAAATCAGTGAAAATCAGGGTCATATATGGTCCGCCCCGCATTGCAAGGAAAAGTTGTCACAACGGCTTTTA
>JAKROC010000125.1 GCA_024509075.1 Endozoicomonas sp. | reverse complement strand
ACTGCTCCATGCGTTGCCCTACCTCCTGCATCCATGCAGTCGTCACCCCGGTCGCATAGTGTTTCTATGCTCCCGGGGCTTCGCTCGTTTGCCGCCTCGAATCAACTTGAAATCCTTTGGGTATATCTGCTGAAAATGAGCGGTTACTTTGCCGGTTTTTTTTTGGCTTTTTTTTCGAGAAGGGTGACATCTTCTGCCTGTAGGCCTTTCTCTTTTTCTACCACGACAAATTCCACACGTTGCCCTTCACTCAGCGACTTGTGACCGTCACCACGAATAGCGCGATAGTGAACAAAAACGTCGTCACCGCAGTCTCTGGTGATAAAACCAAACCCTTTGGCAACGTTAAACCATTTTACGGCCCCGCTCTCGCGGTGATGGACAGAGACATCAAGAAACATTGAAGGTAAATCAATGACAACTGAAATGATTGTCCCGGCGCAAAGAGTCACTAACGCTATCTGGTCAAAGGCAAAGTCTGTGAGTACCAATGCGCTGTTCAGGGCATGGCCAAAAGCCGCGGCAATACCGACTAAAAGCAGGGCAGATGCAATAAAATGGCTTTTTTTTCCGTCTTTTTTGCTGCTGGCTAATAAGTTCACCAGTGCAGCCATTAGAAGAATCTCCAGTGAGTCTTCACTGGCATCAATGATGCCCGCCATTTTAGCGATGGCCAGAATCAGGGCAAAAAAGCCGGTAACTAAGTGCAGGATGTTGAGGTAGTTCAAGATATGTTCCTTATTTTTTTGTTATCAGTGTCAGAACTGCTTCTGCAGATGGAACACACGGTTTCCAATATCAGTAGCTAATTTACCGCTACAGTACTTTTTTCTCAAACAATCCGGCAATTTGCTGGTGAATCTTTTTCTAAAAAGTGCTCGACGTAAAAAAATACCAAGATTATAGTGATATCCAGCAACTGGCGGTCTGTGATTACCTTGCCTCATGCATCGGGTTCTCTGACTCGAAGTCGGTTGCTTTCAGGGAGTCGTCACGGGGGCAAGTTGCTCCTGGATGGTTGAACAATTACAAAAAGAACTTAATACCCTGGATAGCAGGGGAAAAATAAAGGGAATTATTTTCAGGAGGGTGCGTCTATGGCTGCCAAAAAAGGGGCTGCTGTCAAGAAAACGAAGAAGACGGATGTTAAAAAAAGTGTGGCTGCTAAAAAAACAGTAAGCAAAAAAGTGGGCACCAAAAAAGGAGCTACCAAGAAAGCGCCTGCAAAAAAGGTGGTCGCCATCAAGGATAAGTACAGCAAAAGCCAAATACTCACAGAGATTGCACAAAACACTGGTCTTAGTCGTATGCAGGTGGGTTCTGTGTTTGAAGAGCTGGCTGTGCTGGTCGAGCGTCACGTTAAAAAACGCAGTTGTGGTGAGTTTACCCTGCCAGGACTGTTAAAAATCGTGACCAAGAAAAAGCCTGCCCAAAAAGCCAGAAAAGGCGTACCAAATCCCTTCAAACCCGGTGAGGTTATGGATGTGGCGGCTAAACCTGCTTCCATCCAGGTCAAGGTCAGGCCGCTGAAGAAACTGAAGGAGTTTGCCGCTTCTTGATCGAGCGGTTGAATATCATCCAGCAAGGGGGACTTTAATGTCCCTTTTTTTTGGCTATTTCCCTGTCAGGCATGCATGGCACTAAACCAAAAGTCTAAACCGTCCGATATAGACTAATTAAAAATAAAAGTAAAGATGGGCAGTTTATAATTAATGAGTGTTCCATCATTTCAAGGACGAGGCTTACCAGATTATGAATGTCAGGGACAACCAGCCGGTGCCCCCGCTGCTTGATTACATGGCCAGGGGCGGCACCATTAAAGATCTGCGTAACATGAACCAGAGCCAGCTTGATGTTATTTACCAAGTTGCTTTTGCTCGATTAAATTCCGGCCAATTCAGCGATGCACTGCAGATGTTTCGCCACCTTTGTCTGCTTGATCACACCCGCTATGTTTATTTCCTTGGGCTGGGGATGGCTCAGTACCAACTTGGTGACTATGCTCAGGCAGGAGCTACCTTGGCCCACGGGGAAAAACTGGATGCCAGTGATCCAAGAGCGTCATTGATGCTTGCACACTGTTTTATCGAGCTTGAGTTTTGGCACCTGGCTCAACAGGCGCTGACTGAGACGCTGCTCAGGAGCACTGCCTCTCGGCGCTGGCAGGATGAGAGCCAACAGGCACAGAAGCTGTTGCTTAAGGTAACCAGCAAATTGCCCTAATCAGCCCGGTTGGGGTCTGCCAGCGAGCAGATTGGTTAAGGACACTTGATTAACAAAGGCCCAGGGAGGGTGTAAATATGTCAAATCCCATAGGAAATGCAGGAAGTTCACCAACTCCGGGCGTAGGCGGTGCTCAGGCGAACTCAGGCGCGAATGCCCCCAGTTCAGTCAGCAGTGGCTTCAGTGCTGATAATTCGGTGTCTCACGCCAGCGGGTCCTCCGCTGGCGGTAGCGGTGGTGTTTCGCTGGATAGTCCCGGTGAAAGCTTGCTTAACAGTCGTAATTACCTGGCTCAGGCTGTGCAGACTAAATTGGAAGCACTGAAGGCGGTGGTAGCACTTAATAATGATATGCCTACCAACGAAATTGATCTTTCCGATACTCAAAACTTGCTGCTGTCCCTGCGAGGGGTGCTGAACGATATCAGGGTGGTCAGTAGTGCTGCAACTCTTGATATTCGTGCAATGCAATTTCAACAAAATAGGCAAATCGCTAACAACACGCCCGCAAGAGTTGAAGAGATGCGCCAGGGCGTTAAAGAGACTCAACATCTGATTGACACAGTTCAAAAGCAGATAAAGTCCTATCAAGATAAAGGTGCAGGCGAAGACGTTATCGCCCCGCTGCGTGCTCAGTTAGCCATTTTTGAGGCAAAAAAACAGGGTCAGGAAGCGCGGATTGGTGCCAGACAGGCTATGGCTCTGGTGGCTAATGTTGGTGACAGCATTCTG
This sequence comes from Endozoicomonas sp., assembly GCA_024509075.1. GTDB lineage: Bacteria > Pseudomonadota > Gammaproteobacteria > Pseudomonadales > Endozoicomonadaceae > Endozoicomonas. Next base: position 6,251 of record JAKROC010000125.1, on the reverse strand, counting down.
CGGGAGCTGTCGGTAATGCCGGTAAGAACCGCCAGTAAGTCTTCGTTGCATACCGGCGAAGAAGAGCTTGATGAGCTCAAGCGGGAGCTGCAGGTGCTCGAAAAGCGCTTTGCCAAAGAGGATGTGCGAGCAGTACTGGCCAGCCGGATTCTGGGGGAGATGAATCGCGACCTGACGAAAGAGTCTGACCGATACTCGGCAAAAGCGTTGGAGAAAGGCGCAACACAGTTGCCCCAGGCAATCCCTGAAATGTTGCCGCCGAAGCTGGTGAAAAATCTTTTCCGCTTTTTAATGCCACAAAATCTTCCGGAACTGCCTGCTGTCAAGGAGAGCGAAGCGCCATCTGAGCAGGCAATTAGCAATGCTGCTGAAGGTCTGGCGCTGGTTATTGCCGCCAGAGTGGATTCTGATGTGCCTGATAAACGCCAGCCCGAAAATACTAAAAGCCAGAATGATCGTCAGGATATGAGTGAAACAACGACAACTGACGTAAGTGTTCCAGCAAGTACAACTGACGTAAGTATTCCAGCAAGTACGGCCATGAGTACTGGCGGGAACTCCAATGCCGTGAGTGAAGAAAATCCGGTGGATCAGCCGATTCTGGGCGACAACCTGAGTCTGGAAGGGGCTAATAATCCGCAAGCATTTACCTTGCTGTTACTCAGAGAGCGCATGGCAGATATCGAAGAAGCACTGAATAAAAATGTGGATGGTGCTGTGGCAGACTCCATTGGTGCCAATCAGCTGGCTCAATTGCTTGAGCAGGAGCAGAGAATTGATGTCATGGTCGCTGAAGCACTGAAAGATAGTGAGCGTTCAGAAGAGGCTATTCGCCGAGCCAGCAAAGCATGAGTTGACAGTTTAAAATAAGTTGTCAAAGGGTGTTTTTTGCTTTTCGCCAGCACGGCCATTAAAAATCCTCTGCCAGGGCTCGGCTCCTGGAAAACATCAAGGCTTGTCCTGACTATCGTGTTGGCGATGTTTTTTGTCTCACAGCGGCTGACTCGGCCCATCTTTGGAGTATAATGGCCGTTTTCTAGCAATCAGTAATCAAAAGTAGCCGGCCGGAAACCGACGGCACTTTCGGGCCGTGTAAGGTACTGCGTTATTGTAAATACTAACGGACGCCATCTTGCACGGCCATTTTGCGATTAGAGGTAAACCTGCATAAATGCCGATCTATGAGTATCAGTGCGAGCAATGTTCCGAAGTGACTGAGGTGCTGCAAAAGTTCAGTGATGCGCCATTGAGCGATTGCCCTGCATGTGGTCAGTCAACGTTAAAAAAGCTGTTAAGCGCACCATCTTTCCGCTTGAAAGGCAGAGGGTGGTACGAGACTGACTTTAAAGGAGGTCGCAAAAAGAATCTGGCCTCCAGCGATAACCACTGCCCGTCCAAAGATAGCAAGAGCAGTTGTGGCAGTTGCCCGGCCACCAGTGCGTGAGCCGTTTGGCAACCAGTGAATAAGCGACATTCAGACTCCTGAATGACATCTGGTTGAATTCCTGAATTGAGGTATATTATGCGCAGCCATTATTGCGGCGAACTGAGTCTTGCTCACGACGGGCAGGAAGTGACCTTGTGCGGTTGGGTTCACCGCCGTCGCGACCACGGTGGAGTGATCTTTCTGGATCTGCGTGACCGTGAAGGTCTGGCCCAGGTGGTGGTAGACCCGGACACCGAGGAAGCTTTTGCCCTGGCCGACAAAGCGCGCAACGAATACGTGTTGAAGATTACCGGCATTGTCCGTCCGCGCCCGGAAGGCACGGTTAACGCCAATATGTCCACTGGCGAGATTGAAGTGCTTGGCAGGCAGGTTGAAATCCTTAACCAGGCCCAGACTCCACCATTTCAAATCGAAGGATACACAGATGTTGGTGAAGATGTGCGCTTGCGCAGCCGGGTAATTGACTTGCGTCGTCCAGAGATGCAGGAGAAATTGATTCTGCGCAGTAAGACGACTTCTGTCGTGCGTAGATTTATGGAAAGTAAGGGTTTTCTTGATATCGAGACACCAATGCTGACCCGCGCCACGCCCGAAGGTGCCCGGGACTATCTGGTGCCAAGTCGTGTTCATCCGGGGCACTTTTATGCGCTGCCCCAGTCACCACAGTTATTCAAGCAGTTGCTGATGATCTCTGGTTTTGACCGTTACTACCAGATTGTCAAATGTTTCCGCGATGAAGACTTGAGGGCCGACCGCCAGCCAGAATTCACCCAGATCGATATTGAAACCTCCTTCCTGGATGAAGATGAGATCATGGGTATTACTGAAGCCATGGTCAAAACCCTGTTCATGGAGACCAGGGGCATAGATCTGGGGGCTGCGTTCCCACGCATGGCCTATGCCGAGGCAATGAGCCGTTTTGGTTCTGACAAGCCAGACCTGCGTATCCCGCTGGAGCTGGTGGATGTGGCTGACCTGATGGCAGGTGTTGACTTCAAGGTGTTCAAGGGCCCGGCAGAAGACCCCAAAGGTCGAGTGGCAGCGCTGAAAGTTACTGGAGGTGCTGAGTTGAGCCGCAAGCAGATTGACGACTACACCAGGTTTGTCAGCATTTATGGTGCCAAAGGCCTGGCCTGGATCAAGGTGAATGAGCTGGAAAAAGGCGTAGAAGGTCTGCAATCGCCGATTATAAAGTTCCTTGGTGATGACGTGACCATGAGCATCATGACCCGTCTGGGTGCGGCTAATGGTGATATTGTCTTCTTCGGGGCCGACAAAGAGACCATCGTCAACGAGGCGCTTGGTGCATTGCGTTGCAAGGTAGGTGAAGATCTGAACCTGTATACTTGCGACTGGGCGCCACTGTGGGTGGTGGATTTCCCAATGTTTGAAGAAACTGACAACGGATCACTCACCGCGCTGCACCACCCGTTCACTGCACCGACCTGTTCGCCGGAAGAGCTGGAAGCTAATCCGGCACAAGCGCTGTCCAGGGCTTACGATATGGTGTTGAACGGCTACGAAGTGGGCGGGGGCTCGGTGCGTATCCACCGTCAGGCGATGCAGCAGGCCGTGTTCCGAGTGCTGGATATCCAGGAAGAAGAACAGCGCGAGAAGTTCGGTTTCCTGCTCGATGCTCTCAAGTTCGGTGCGCCACCTCATGGTGGCTTGGCCTTCGGCCTTGACCGGCTGGTAATGTTGCTGTGCGCCACCACCAATATCCGCGAAGTGATTGCCTTCCCGAAAACTCAGTCAGCGTCGTGTTTGCTGACCCAGGCACCGGGTGAGGTTGAGAGCCAGCAGCTGCAGGACCTGAATCTGCGTATCCGTCGTGATCCGGCATCTGCCACCAGTCACTGATTGATTTGGGCAGCCGCCCCCGAGGCGGTTGCCTGCCAAGCATTTGCACAGAGGTTTTTATGGCAGGTCATAGTAAATGGGCCAACATCAAACATCGCAAGGCGGCGCAAGACGCCAAACGGGGCAAAGTTTTTACCAAGATCATCCGCGAGCTGGTGGTTGCCGCTAAACAGGGCGGGGGTAATGTGGAAGATAATCCCAAGCTGCGGGCGATTGTCGATAAAGCGCTGGGTGCCAATATGACCCGGGACACCATCAACCGTGCCATTGCTCGGGGTGCTGGCGGTGATGATGACTCCAACATGGAGGAGGTGACTTACGAGGGCTATGGTGCTGGTGGTATTGCGGTACTGGTGGAGTGTCTGACCGACAACCGCAACCGCACGGTAGCGGAAGTACGTCACGCCTTCTCCAGGCACGGTGGCAACCTGGGTACTGACGGTTCTGTAGCCTACCTGTTTGAGCGCAAGGGACAGATCTACTTCGAGCCAGGTGTTGATGAAGATCAGCTGATGGAAGCTGCTCTTGAAGCCGGTGCTGAAGATGTAACCACCAATGATGACGGCTCAGCAGAAGTGTTGACCGAATGGACTGAGTTCATGTCGGTCAAGGATGTTCTGGAGGCCGCAGGCTTGGTGCCGGCCGGTGGTGAGGTGGCGATGATTGCCTCTACTCAGACGGGGCTGGATTTGGCCGGTGCCGAAAAGATTATGAGATTGATCGATCGCCTTGAAGATCTGGATGATGTGCAAAACGTCTATACCAATGCAGATATTCCGGCTGAGGTGTTGGAGCAGCTGAACTGAGGCAAAAAGAACCCGGACTTTCCGGGTTTTTGCCCCGCTTTACACGGTAACAGGCGGTTTTACCCCCCAAAGCTGCTCTTGATGATCAATGACTGTGAACGTTTGTGAGCGTAAGCTGGCAGCCAGCTGGTCAAAGGCTGGATCGGGATAGCGTTGCCGGATTGTGTCCAGGGCATGTATCAGGGCTATCCTCACCATGTTATCAAGTTTAGGGTTGGTGACCTCCAATGCAGCCACAATGCTGATGCGAGTAATTGCCATCAGCGCTCTTGTTGGTCCGGCAGCCATGGAGATAGCCAGATTCAGTTCGTCCATGATGATGGCATCAATGCGTCTGCTGTGGACTATCTTCCCTGAGGGCAGGTGAGGTGAGTCGTATGCATGCAATGACGATACGCTCGTGTTCAGACAGGTGACCAGATCAACAACATAGATCCAGTGATTTGGTCGACGATGTCCTTTTTTGTGTAGAATCAGGGTGCAGGAGAGGCATTGCGAGCCGTAAAAAATCTCCGTCCGTTCGTCCGTTGTGGTGATTTCAAAGTCTGTTTTCAAATCGCTGTTTTGCTGGGCAGCATTTAAAAGTGTCTCGTGCATCTGCTGTTTCACTGATGTGAATTGTGCTTTGTCCAGAATGAGCAGGTCGGTATCTCTGGGTGTTGTTGCCCGTTTGGTGATGGCAGGGTCTATTCGGGGTAGGGGCAGCTGATCGATGCATTCAAGTGCCTGACTACCCCAAAGTGATTGTAATTGTGTCCGAAAAGCGCGACTGCCCATGTATACCACCGGGGTTTTGCTCTCAATTAATGTGTTGACCCGGCTGGCTATGCGTTGATGAAAGTAATTGCGTTCTTCTATTATTGACTGACCATCCAGTTTTATCCGGATGGTGGTCAAAAAATGAGAAAAACTGATCTGAGTATTATGTTTTTCTGTGGCTACAGGTTCGACTGACAGTGGTGAGTAGAAATCATCGCTGGCTGTTTTGTACGCGGCCAGCGGAATGCGAAGTTGATGGCTGATATGATCAAGGAGCTGCTTGCCAGTGAGTCTGTTCTTTCTGGCATACTCAATGCAGGGGATTTTCAGGTTGTCCAAAGACGGGGAGTTATCCAGAGTGAAGCCCATTTCATACAGCGGTGTTGTGATGAATGATCTGGAATTGTCTGACAGATTCTGAGGGCCTGAGTCGGGCAATGGTCTGGGTGGTACATCAGAACTTTTAGCTATCTTTCTTGAAAATTTCATGTGTTGTTTGTTTTTTGCTGGAGCTTCATAAACTTGCTTTTCTAAAAAGCACAGACCGGGGAAGTCATTGATCAGAATCTGCTTACGTTTCTCCAGGATATGATTAAAGCCAGTATTAACATTTAACTGGCGTTCAGCATTAATTCGTAGAGCAGTTTGTACCGCTGCACATAATTCCTGTTTCAGGTTGGGGTATTGTTCATCAGTTTTTGGTTTTAATTTATTAATTTTTTTACTGCAATCCTGTAGTTGGCCTTGAATCTTTCTGTTCAATGTGGTGAGCCTGTTGATCTGCTCTTTAAAGTTTTTAATTGCATTTTTGGTGGTTTGTTGTGAATGTTTTACGGAGATGCTGGTTACATGAGGGTGTATTTGCTTGAAGATTAATCTGCATTCATTAATGAGTTGGTTGATCTGTTCGTCGTGTTGGCAGCACTCAATAAATACTATTAATAGTTGGGCATAAAATGGTTGTTTTCTGGTTGCAAAACGTTGGATTAATCGCTTTCCTTGATTTTTATTCCACTCATTAACGGTCAGTTCATTCTCAGAGAATAAAAAATAATTGATTTTTTTTAGTAAATATTTATTGCCAAATAAAATTGGATCAAGTGGGGGTAATAGTTCTGCTGTTGGTAAATATGTCGTATTTTGCGTGTTTGTTTCTTTCGTTTGTCCAGTGTTTATCCGTTTAGCTGCTTCTTCATAGGTGACTGCAAGGTCTGATTGATATTTGGTTGCCAGTTCGTGAAGCAATTCCCTGATCGGTATCAGCTGCTGGTAGCCAGGACAGTTGGTTAAGTTCTCTTCATTGATTAAACCTAGTTCGAGCAGATGGGTAATCCATAGGTCAAGGTTGTAGAGCTCTTCCTGTAGTTCTTCCATCTGCA
>JAKROC010000124.1 GCA_024509075.1 Endozoicomonas sp. | reverse complement strand
TCTGAGGAAAAACGTCAGGAGCAGATGACGCTTTCTGGCGTTTGACTATAGCCCCATCGGGGGGCTTTTATCATACCGCCTGCTGTGCAGGTGGTTCTGATTTAATTTTCAGAAGCCATCGGAGAGCAGGCTGGTTTTTTGCCAATAATTGATTTAATGATGTCGTTCGTATTTTCAGGTGAGAATTTAGCGGTAATTACCACGGGAATTTTTTAAAAAATATAATACATTTGTCTTTTTGCTTTATTGAATCAATAGTAAATTTACCATGAATGATTATCTGTTTGCGCTCTATCAGCTGTGGTTGTTACGGTTTATGGGGTCAACTATACAAAAAATCCCTTTTGCCGCTGAGGGAGTTGGATTATTGGTGGGTTTTCGGACAAGCACTAAATAAGAGAGGCTCGCTTTCTGAGCCTCTGTGACGATTGGTGGAGATTTTTACCCGAATTTCTTAACAGATGCGGTCTGCCTGGTAGTAAGTTGCCTCGGTGCGGCTGCTTGTTGATTGTGCCTCGTGGGAGGCCGCTGTCTCTTTTGGCAACAAGTGCTCCACGGCGGCTTTTTCTTCCAGCAGTTCTGCTTCGGTTTTTTTCATCATCGCCTGACCATAGTCGTTAATGTACAGGTTCTGGATGATTTGATAGCCACCAAAATCGCAAATGGCGGGGAATGAGTAGTAAATTCCTTTAGCTACGCCGTAGCTACCATCGGAAATAACGCCCATGGAAACAATACGACCATCGCTGCCTAAAGCCCAGTCACGCATGTGGTCAAGAGAGGCCTGGGCAGCCGATGCGGCACTGGAAAATCCGCGCCACTCAATGATTTCAGCACCACGTTTCTGAATGCGCGGGGTGTATTCCTCTTTGTACCACTGCTCGTCAACCATATCGATGGCGGCTTCATCGCCGAGAATCTGTGCATGGTGCAGGTCGGGGTACATGGTGGGGGAGTGGTTGCCCCAGATGCACACGCCCTCAATATCGCCAGGGTTGATGCCCAGTTTGTTGGCCAGGATGCCTTGGGCACGGTTATGGTCAAGGCGTGTCATGGCGCAGAACTGAGTAGGCGACAGGTCAGGTGCATTGCGCGACAAAATCAGGCAGTTGGTATTGGCCGGGTTGCCCACCACCAGGGCTTTGACGTCCCGGTTGGCTACGTCGTTCAAAGCTTTGCCTTGTTCAGCAAAAATAACCGCGTTGGCTTCGAGCAAATCAGAGCGTTCCATGCCTTTTGAGCGTGGGCGGGCACCGACCAGCATGGCGTAGTGAACGCCTTTGAAGCAGTCAAACGGGTTGTCGTGCAGGCTGATGCCGTGAACCAGGGGGAAGGCGCAGTCTTCGAGCTCCATGGCAACGCCACGGAGTTTGTCCATAGCTTGGGGAACCTCCAGCAATTGCAGAATCACCGGCTGGTCAGGTCCGAGCATTTCACCGGCAGCAATCTTGAACAGCAGCGAGTAGCTGATGTTGCCGGCAGCTCCGGTGACTGCAATGCGTACGGGTTGTTTCATGGTGGACTGCTCCTTAGAGTTGTCAATTTCAGATCAGAGATGTTGGTGTACTGTTACTCGCTCACGATCAGGCGTGCACAGGTTACTGGTATCATTGCGGCAAGTCCATATACCTGTCGTCTTTCGTATTGCTACTGGCTCAGTGCTACACGCGGAACCATAGGCTAAAGCTCACTTGTCCGGCGGTTTTGCTTTTTTTTAGTTGCCAGTTGTCTGGTATTGGCAGTGGGGTCAACTCTTTTTCCACTTCAATATAAATATGACTTTTGTCGTTTATGTAACCATTGCGTTCAAGCAGTTCGCAGGTGGGGGCCAGCAGATTCAATCGAAACGGTGGGTCAAGAAGGATCAGGTCAAAGGGCTGGCTGGCAGGGCGTTGCAACCAGGTGAGGCTGTCTGCTTCAATGACTTGGCCCTGCTCGGCATTTAGCAGTGCCAGGTTACTTTTCAGGATTTTGGCCGCAATTGGGTTGGCTTCGAGCAGTGTGGCCGAGGATGCCCCCCGTGACAATGCTTCCATGGCCAGCGCCCCAGTTCCGCTGAACACGTCCAGCACCCGGGCGCCGGGGGTAATCAGGCTGAGCCAGTTAAACACAGTTTCCCGCACTCGGTCGGCAGTGGGGCGTAATCCCTTCACATTGGCAATGGGTAGCTTGCGGCTGCGCCACTGACCGGCAATAATTCGCAACTGACCTCCTCCCGTGTGAGAGGGGGTGCTGTGCGGCTGTCGGGGGTTTCTCGGTTGGCGGGGCATGAACAGGCTCCAGCTGAGCAGGGGTGACGGTGGGGGCGCAAGAATACCCTTTCCATTTGCCCAGGTCATGGGATTATGACTTTCCCCACAGAAAGTTCGTTTCGTGCGGGCCTGAATTGAGATAGGATTGGCCATTATTTTAGCCGTCATGATTCCAGCTGAACGCCGATTCTATGCCCAATGGATTTCATGTTGCTATGCGGCGGCAATTGAGCGAAACCCCGGGAGCGTGGAAATACTACGTGACCGGGGTGAGTGAATGCAAACAACAAAGTAGCAACTTGAAAGGCGACGGGTATATGCCCAGGCAGTTTCAGGCCGGGCGATTATCGGGCCCTCCCACCAAGGTTATTATTATTTGAAGTAGTCTATGTTCGGTTCGCGTAAAGACGATGGGAAAAAGACCAGGCGCGGCTTCTGGCCCTGGAGTCGCCGTTCTCAAGATGACGTGTCTGACGATCAGGCAGCGCAACATGAAGAGCCCGTTGCCAGCGTTGATGCAGCTGAAGAAGATGTCGTAAAGGCGCAAGATTCAGAACAGACTCACGATGCGCCTGCAGTGACAGAAACACCTGTGGGTGATGCCCGGACGATTGATGACACGACGCATGGGCAGCCTGTGGAAAAGGCAGTGGCTCAGTCCAAAGTGCCGGAAACCATTGAGCAAGAACCTGCTGTTATTGATCCGATCGAAACGCCAGCGGTTTCCGCCAGTGAAATAGCTCCTGCGGCTGAGACGGTTGAGCCTGTTTTGCCGGCTGCCGAAGCACCAGTTGCCGGTCTGGTCGAAACTCTGGAAGCTACTGGCAGCGAAGCTTCCTCTACGGTCCGGGCGGTTGCATCTTCTCAAGAGCCACTTTCTCAAGAGCAGCCTTCTCAAGAGCAATCTCCCCAAGAACTGGAGGCAGAGGCGGAACCGAAGACCACTGTGGGCTTTTTCGCCCGGATGCGCCAGGGGTTAAGCAAAACCCGTAATGTGCTGGTGGAAGGCATTGCCGAACTGTTCATCGGTAAAAAAGAGATCGATGAAGATCTGCTTGATGAGCTGGAAACCCAGCTGCTGGTGGCCGATGTGGGCGTTGAGGCCACCACGGACATCATGACCAGGCTGACCGAAAAGGTGAAATACAAAGAGCTGGACGACGCTGATGCTCTGATGGCCGCATTGCAGGCGGAGCTGGCTGGTATTCTTGAGCCGGCAGATCAGCCGCTGGTCATTCCCCGGCAGGGTACGCCGTTCGTCATTTTGGTGGTGGGCGTGAACGGTGTGGGTAAAACCACCACCATTGGCAAGTTGGCTCGCAAATTCCAGTCGGAAGGTCGCAAGGTCATGCTGGCTGCTGGCGATACGTTCCGCGCGGCCGCGGTCGAGCAGCTACAGGTATGGGGTGAGCGCAACGAGATTCCGGTGATTGCCCAGCACACAGGCGCTGACAGTGCCTCAGTGATTTTTGATGCCTTTGAGGCGGCCAGGGCTCGCCAAATCGATGTGCTGATCGCCGATACCGCCGGGCGTCTGCATAATAAAGATCATCTGATGGAGGAGCTGAAAAAGGTCAAGCGGGTGCTGGCCAGGCTGGACCCGAATGCACCCCATGAAGTGTTGCTGGTGCTTGATGCTGGCACAGGCCAGAATGCGCTCAGTCAGGCGCGTCTGTTCCATGAGGCGGTGCAGCTTACGGGCATGGCACTGACCAAACTTGACGGTACTGCCAAAGGTGGAGTGATCTTTGCGCTGTCCAGACAGATGCAGCTGCCCATCCGTTTTCTCGGTGTGGGTGAGCGAATTGATGACTTACGACCATTTTCTGCCAATGAGTTTGTCAAGGCGCTGTTCTCCACGGAAGAAGGGTAGGGCGGATGATTCGCTTTGACGGCGTCAGCAAGCGCTACGCCTTTGGGCATATGGGGCTTGAGCAGGTCAGTTTTCATTTGAACCGGGGGGAAATTGCTTTTCTCACCGGGCACTCTGGCGCTGGCAAAAGTACCCTGATGAAGCTGGTGATGCTGCTGGAGCGTGCCAGTACCGGACAAATCTGGGTGGGTGGCCATAATTTGCGGGCCTTGAAAAGCAGTCAGATTCCCTATTTTCGCCGCAACATTGGCGTGGTGTTCCAGGATCATCAGCTGCTTTTTGATCGCACTGTGTTTGCTAATGTGGCTCTGCCGCTGCTGATAGCTGGTCACTCACCGGGCGACTGCGCTGGCCGGGTGCGTGCGGCGCTGGATATGGTCGGCTTGCTGAGCAGGGAGAAGTTATTTCCCATGGAGCTTTCCGGTGGCGAGCAGCAGCGAGTCGGCCTGGCGCGTGCAGTGGTTAATCGTCCGGCCCTGATTCTGGCTGACGAACCAACTGGTAATCTTGACCCGCAGTTGTCTACCGAAATCATGAAGTTGTTTGAAAATTTTAACCAGGTTGGTGTGACGGTGCTGATCGCCAGTCATGACCTGGCCCTGGTGACCCGTATGCGACATCGTGTCCTGAATCTGGAGCAGGGCCGGCTGGTGGCCGATCAGGAGGTCCGGTGAATCTGTTAAACCACAAAAGCAAACATCAGAGCCGTCGGCCGGCAGACGATGAAACCTGCGCCCGAACTCAGGCGGGTGAGCAAAGAGGTAGCAAAAACGCCGCAAGCCAGAGCGCCAGCCAGACCGGGGACGAGCGCAAAAAAGGGGCGCAGCGTCAGGGGGTGGCAACTCTGACGGTACGAACACAGGCGGCCTTGCACAGCCAGGTTGCCAAAGATGCCCTGGCTCGTCTGCTTAAAGCCCCGGTCGCCACCTTATTAAGCAGCTTGCTGATTGCGGTGGCTTTTGCCCTGCCGGTACTGTTTTTTGTGCTGGTGACCAACTTGCAAATGCTCGGCGCAACCTGGGATGGGCAGTCAGGTATCTCCGTCTATCTTGATAATGGTGTTGCTCAGGAAACCATCGATCAGCTATTGGCTGACTCTCGTCAGAACCCTCTGATTAAAGAGGTGTCCTACGTACCGCCACAACAGGGGCTGGCAGATTTTCAACAACGCGCAGGGTTGCAGGATATTATCAGCCAGTTGGGATTTAACCCACTGCCCGGGGTGATTGAGCTGATACCGGTTAGTGAGGCTACGGTTGACCAGTTAGATCAGGTAGTTGTCGTTTACCAGGGTAGCGCCGGGGTTGATCAGGTTCGGCTTGATCGTCAGTGGGTACAAAGGCTTCAGGCCATACTCTCTCTGCTTGAGCGCTTCGCCATCGCTCTTGGTGTTATCCTCGGGCTGACGGTGCTGCTGGTGATCAGTAATACGGTACGCCTGAGCATCGAGAGTCGGCGTGATGAAATCCGGGTGGTCAGTATGGTGGGTGGTACACGAGGCTTTATTGCCATGCCCTTTGTTTATATGGGGGTATGGTATGGAGTCCTGGGTGCTTTGTTGGCCCATGCCATCGTCTTTTCCCTGCTGGCACTGTTGCGCAATGAGGCCGTATTGATTGCCGGGTTGTACGACAGCGATATGGTATTATCCGGTCTCGGTCTGGAGGTTTCAGGTGTGTTGCTATCTTGTGGTATACTGCTGGGCGCGCTGGGCGCGCTGAGTAGCTGTTACCGGCATTTTCAGACCCTGAACCCGAGCTGAAGCACCGGGGAAGCGGTCTGGTAGGTCGGGCAGCGGTAAACGCCTTTTTTTATTGTTTTAAGAATCTATTAGAACTTCAACTACTTTTGTAGAGTCTATTCAAAGAGGGTATTTTGACGGAGTTAGTTATGGGCGGCAGTCTTCAACCGGTTGATATGTTAGTCCCTGGCCGCAACATTGATGCTTACGTGGCATCGGTTGCCAGCATTGCTGTGTTGTCTGCTGAGCAAGAGAAAACCCTTGCTGAGCGCCTCTTCTATCACAACGATCTCGAAGCGGCTCGTCAGCTGGTCATGTCTCACCTTCGTTTTGTTGTTCATATTGCCAAAAGCTACTCTGGTTATGGCCTGCCTCTGGCGGATCTTATTCAGGAAGGCAATGTCGGGCTGATGAAGGCAGTCAAGCGTTTTAATCCTGAAGTGGGAGTGAGGCTGGTTTCCTTCGCCGTACACTGGGTTAAGGCGGAAATTCACGAATTTATTCTGCGCAACTGGCGCATCGTCAAGGTGGCCACCACCAAGGCGCAGCGCAAACTTTTTTTTAATCTGCGCAGTGCGAAAAAGCGGTTGTCCTGGTTAACCAACGATGAAGCTGATGCTGTGGCCAAAGACCTGGGCGTTGAGGCCAGGGTTGTCCGTGAGATGGAGAGCCGCATGGCGGGTCAGGACACCTCTTTTGATGGCAGTGCTGACGACGATAGCGATAACGCCTATCAGGCACCTGCATATTATCTGGAAGACCATAACTCAGATCCATCGTTGCTGTTGGAGGATTCCGACTGGTCTGACAGCTCCATCGCTCAGTTAAGGGGCGCATTGGCACAGCTGGATGAGCGCAGCCGGGATATCCTGCAAAAGCGCTGGTTGTCTGAAGACAAGATGACCCTGCATGAGCTGGCTGATGCTTACGGTGTTTCCGCAGAGCGTATCCGCCAGCTGGAAAAGAACGCGATGAAAAAACTGAAGGGGTCGATGGAGGCGTAACCAGGCAGCATTGATGGTTCCGGCAGAAATGACTTGCGGGATCATGCCCGTGTTGGACACTGTCCACTGCCATGCTGTGCTTTCAGAAAATATACACCCGGCAGCCTGTTCGTTTCCTCTGCCGGGTCGTTTTTTTATCGAGAGTCTTGCAGAGCGATGCAAGTGTTTGAATATTTATCCAATAAAATAATTAACAACATTGTTTGCTTGCCTGGAGTTTGACTCGGTGTCAATGGAGATTGGCGATAGGGAAAATAATCCTGCATAAAATAGCTCCTAAGGTGGTCGGTTATGTCTCCAAATGCGTTGCAGAATGGTGAATCTCCACATCAATATTCAGTGGGAAGCCCTTCAGCGATTGTCTGCACACACCGCGATATTGAGAACATGGAGGGCAGGTTATTTTCCGGTCGAGAGGTTGATACTGCAACCCTTTGGGAATGTCTGCAATCACAGAATTCAGCGCAATGCCGGTGTGGTCAATTACTTAGCCAGGGTGATGAGACCAGCCTGCTATCGCTGGATGCTGGTGTCAGAGAAGGTTCAATTGATATCAATGCTCGCAAGGTTGTGGTAAGTAGTTTCCTTGAAAGTGTTCGCAACGGCGGGGTCAGCCGTTCATCGCTGCTTGAAATCATTAACAAGCGAACGCAGGCGTCGGGAATGATCTGGTGCAGCCTGGCAGCTCTGGGCGATAAAACGACGACCGGTCTATTAACCTGGTTCAGCCTGGCAGCTCTGGATGATAAAACGACGACCGCTCGATTAACCTGGTTCCTGAGGCACGGGTTTGATATCAACCAGCCTGTGGATAGTAGTGGCAAGACTTTGCTGCACAGAGCGTGCCAGCGGCCGGCTCGTAATCGGTTATTTTGTCAGCTTGAATACCTGAATGCCCTTCTGGAAAATGGCGCAAGACTGGATGTTACCGACAGTGAGGGCAATAGCCCATTGCACATCGTTGCCAAGGCTGGTTGTCTGGCAATGTTCCTGGATGCCCTGCTCAAGAGTGCCAATGGCGATCTGAAGATTATTGATGCGGTGAATCATCGTGGTGAGACCCCGCTGTCCATTGCCCTGAGATCAACATCATGGCTTGGAAAAGCGTTGCTCCTGCTGCGAGCTGGGGCGTCTGTCCAAAAAAATCCCGCCAGCACAGTGAGCCCGTTGTTCGGTCTGATTGAGTCCGGCAGAGCATCGGATAAGAGCATAGAGCTGTTAATTCAATACGGGGCTGATATCAATGAAGTCCATGAGGGACGAGTGCCATCCCATCAGCTGGTGAGGCAGTTCAACCAGCACAATTCGCTCAATCAGTACTCAGGATTGATGCGTCTGATTGAAGAAGGCGTCCCACTGAACAAAGTGGATAGCTGCGGCGAAACATTATTTACAAAGGTGTTTTCGCTGCCCGAGAGGTACGCCTGGTCTCTGGCCCGGGAAGATAGAGCATTTAACGCCCAAGCCATTCTGGTGGCATGGTACAAGTATAATTTTCCAGAGCATATTGACCGACTTGAAGGTGCTATTTCAGACAAGTGTATTGAGGCTTACGAGGCTGACTTAAGTATGCTTCTGGAAACCTTCGCCGATGCCTTTTACCTGATTGATCATACCGCTGACATCATTGGTAAGGGGCTGAATCAGGTTAACATGGCAAAATTACGGGAACTGCTGGAAAAATTCCGCGGGCACCACCGGCAAGATATCAGTTTGAAACCTTTTGTCCATTGCAGCCCTGAGAGCTTCCAATACTGTCCGAAAAGGATGAATGAGATGGCGCGCACGCTGACAGTCGGCTCGTTTCCTGAATACCAGCTCGATGTGGAGGGGGGCAATAGAGGATACAATACCGTCTTTCCAACAGTCCTCGAGTATGGCGAACCGGATGAAGATTTGCTGAGACCGTCAGATATCAAGATCACTGATTGGCTGGTGGCGAATAAGTGGGATGCTCTCCAAACTCTTCTTTATGAGCAGCCCGATTTGCTCCGGGTAGTGGTGGATAACATGGTTGCTGTCCTGTCGGGTTTGACAGAGCAAAACAGAAATCGCCTGGAATCCCTGATTGCGTCGGTACCCAAAGATTTACCGCAAGACGGCATAACGTCACAGCTTAGTGAGTTGCATTTGTGATCAGCTGAATGCGTGTGTGAGGCTTGTGTCAGAAGTCGTCTAAATAATAGAAGGCTACCGGCTCGACACCTCTTTGCCTGGTTGAGAAGTTGATAAGATCAAAACTAGTACATGGTTTCAATGAGTTTGACGGGTTGTCTTTATCAGAAGCCTCCGCGCTCCGTTCGTCCTGAGCGGAGTCGAAGGGCGCTCAGGGTGAACGGAGATGGTACACATCAAACTCATTGAAATGATGTACTAGCTTGTAGGCCAGTTCTGTCTCCCGAGTAATGTGCAACTCATGCTCTCCGGCAGTCACATGGCGTCAGTCGTTTATAGTAATGGCAAACAACTGG
>JAKROC010000123.1 GCA_024509075.1 Endozoicomonas sp. | reverse complement strand
GTCACAGCGACACAGGCCGCGTCAACCCTGACTACCCGGCAGCCATGCAGCCCCGTGACCGCGCCCGCCAGTCGAGCGAAACGCAGATTGGCAATATCGCCAGCACCCTGAACCCGAAAAAACTCGGTGCCAATCCGTTAGCCAGTCACGGTGCGCCGATCATCGGCAGTGACCGGGTGGTGGAAAGCGGCAACGGTCGGGTAGCGGCGATTCGCAAGGCGTACCGCAGCCATCAAGACCGGGCTGAGAGTTACCGCCAGTACCTGAAGGACAACGCCGAGAGCTTTGGTCTCAAGCCGGAGGACGTGGACGCCTTCGACCAGCCGGTGCTGGTGCGCCAGCGCGAGGGAACCCTTGATGACCAGCAGCGCCGCGACTTTGCTGAACGGGCCAATGACCCGGATACCGCCACCATGTCCCCGACAGAAAAGGCCAGCCTTGACGCCGGTCGCATTACCCAGGAGGACTTGCAGTACTTTGACACCGATGGCACGGGCGACCTGCTGCACCCGGCCAACAACACCTTCCTGACTCGCTTTGCCGACCGGCTCGGCAGCGATGCCGGACAGTTAAAGACCAGGGACGGCCAGTGGAATAAACAGATGCGCGACCGGGTAGAGGCCGCCCTGTTTATGAAAGCCTACGGCGACGACCGGCTCAACAGCCTGTTTGCCGAGGAAGACAAGCCGGACCTGAAGAACCTGATTAATGCCCTGGCTCTGGCGGCACCGGAGTTTGCCAAGGCCAAAGGCGTCGATCCTGACCTTGGCGGTTACGGCGTGGTTGAGGCGCTGGTCGATGCCAGCCGGATCATGCAGGACAGCCGCAACCGGGGGCAGAGTGTGGATGAACTGTTACGGCAACAGTCCATGCTCGAACAGGTCAGCCCGGAGGCGGAAATGTTCGCCCGCTGGTTTGATGAGCATATTCACAAGCATCGCCAGATGGGACAGGCGCTCGGTGAACTGGCACGGCAGATAGAGAGCTATCTGCAAAAGCAGGCCCAGGCTGACGGGGATATGTTTGGGGCAGAAGCGGCTACACTTAATCAACTGATTGACCAGACTAATAATACCCTGGAGCGAACCTATGGCGAAAAGTACACCCCACTCCAAAAAACAGGACAAGCGCAAGCCGAGCCTGATGGACCTGCTAAAACAGTCGGTCGAAACAGTGAACAGCAAGAACAAACCGGAAGACCAGCTGACCCCGCCAGAGAAGCCCGACGGGATGAAGTAGACGACCCCCAGGACGGGGGAAGTGCCAACAAGCGCCGGGAGCGCGACTATTACCAAGCCAGAGAACCAGACACCGACACCGGAGTAGAGGAACGCAAGCGCCGCGCCAAACGGGCTGACCTTGAAGACGCCGGTCAGCAGAATCTGTTTGCCTCCCCGGACGTATCGGGCGAGGCTCGCAAGGAACAGATCATCGAGAACCAGCGTGTGCTGGTTAAGCACGTTGAAACGGGAACGATCCGCGCAGGCACTGACACCCTGAACGGGCCGCAGGACGTAGGCCACTTTATCGCCCCGATCCGCAAGCTGGCGCAGGAGGAAATGTACGCCATCGTGCTTGATGGCGATAACAAGGTGCTCAATGTCATCAAGCACAGCAAGGGGCAGAAAGACTCGGCCTCAGTATCGCCGTGGACGCTGGCCGGTGCCGTGGTGGCGACGCCCGAGGCCAAGAGCGTGTGGTTTGCTCACAATCATCCCACTGGCAGTTCAGAGGCAAGCATTGCCGATCAGGAAATAACCGCAAAACTGAACGACGTGCTTGATGGCACCGGGGTTGTCAATAACGGGCATGTAGTCGTTGGCAAGGGCGCTGAACTGGGCGTCATGGACGCTGACGGAAACCGGCTCGGCACCACCCAGGCTACACCCATGCCGCGCAACCAAACCTTCCCGGTCACTGAGCGCCAGTTGCGCATGAACCGCACGGAACACCCGCTGAACGACCCGGACAGCGCCCGTCGTATTGCCGACAGTGTGGCCAGTCCCAACGCGGTGATCCTGCTCAATACAAAAAATCAAGTGACCGGCGTTCTGCCGCTGACTGAAAGTGACCTGAAGACCCTGCGCCATCCGACTGATAATCCCCAGGGACGGGGGAAATCCCACCAAGCGCCGGGAGCGCGACTGGGAAACCCGGCAGCGGCCCGTATTGTGGCGGCGCTCGACAGCACCAACAGTAACCAGGTGCTGCTCAAGAGCACCGGTTCACCGCTGGCCATGAAGGGGATGCGTAATCTGGTCCGGTTCTTTAACCGGGGCGATAACATCAATGTGCTTGACCATCTGCGGGGCAAGAACGGTGAGTACAAGTCATCCCGTGAACTGCGCTCCGATGATCTGGATGAGTCCGGTGCGTTCTATGCCCTGCGCCCTGAAGCCAGCGCCCGTGGTGTGCAGTCCGGCCCCTTGCGCCTGAAGATGCGGTCACTGGAACAGCGCCTTAACCAGCCCATCCATGTACTACAAGCGGAGAGTGAACTGCCCTCTAACCTGTACCGTCGCATTGTCGCTGACGGGGTGCAGGGACGGGTGCGCGGCTTGTTTGACCCGGACACCGGCGCCACCTACCTGATTGCCGCCAACCTGGACAACGTGAACGACGCAACCCGCACGGTGCTCCATGAACTGGTGGGCCACAAAGGTATCCGGTCGCTGCTCGGCAACCGGCTCGATACCGTGCTCGATGAGATTCACCGGGATATGAGCGACCGGCTGAAGCAGGCGCTCGGCAAACGCTATGCCAGGCAGACGGAAGGCATGAGCGAGGCGGAGGCCAACCGGCTGGTTGCCGAGGAATACCTTGCCCACCTGGCCGAAAAAGACCCGCAGAACAGCTTGCTCGGCAAGATTGTCAGTATGATACGCAATGCCCTGCGCCGGGTGTTCCCCAACATCAAGTGGACCGATGCCGATGCGGTGGAACTGCTGGCAGCAGCCCGTCAACGACTGAAGCGCGACGGTAGCTTTAACCGCGATGGTGGAACCCGCTATAGCGATGCTGGCCGTGCGCCAACCTTCTACTCTGCCGTGGAGCGCAGTGCGGCGGCGGTGAAGGCCGACAAGATGCCTGCCCAAAGCTGGCTCAATGCCATCAAGAAAGGCGACAACGTGCAGGACGAGGAAATCCAGTGGCTGGGGTTGGATTTGTGGCTTGACAGTATGAAAGGGCAGAGGCTGACCAGAGCAGAGGTGCTGGATTACATCCGACAGAATGAGGTACGAATTGACGAAAGCCTTAGCGTAGATGAGTTCAGTGAAGAAGAGTTAGAGGACCGACTCTATGACAAACAACGGGACTTTATCCGGGAGCGCATTGGCGATTATGAGCACGGCTATTCACTGGATGAACTGGGTGAAGCCCTGGAAGAAGCGCGGGAGGATTTACGGGAGTCAGAGTATGACTTTCACTATGACGAGCTGAAACAGCGGTATGAAGACGAAGTACTGGATGATCATGAAGCGCAGGCTCTGTTGGACGACGATGGTGATATGAATGAATCAGCCCTGCACGAAGAAGCCCAATGGCGAGCCAATGACAGCGTCGACAAAATGGATGAAAAGGAACTAGCACGGGATCATGTCAGCTACTCGGCGAAAGAAGAGGCAGCGTTGGAAGCTTGGGAGAATGACTATGAGTCGGATCACCGCAGCGACCTGGAAGCGGAACTGCGGGATGAGTCGGGTGTTCAATATCGCAATTACGCCATGAAAGGTGGGGAAGATTATTCGGAGCTGATCCTGACACTGGATAAGAACCGCCAGATATTCCCTGCCCATCCGGACCACAAGAACAAGAACCCCATTACGAAAGAAGAGGCGAGCTACCTGGCACAGGGGATGCTGCCGATCGACATGAAGGTGGACGACGTTGGCTGGAGCAAAGAGTTCAGCGACTTCACCCTCTACCGTTTCGATGCCGATGGCAACAAAACCATTATCACCACCGGCCATGCCTCCGAAGCTTCCGCCATTGCTGCAGCAGTCAGTGAGCACCAGTCCTTTGCCCGGTGGGAGCAAGATGCCTATGACGAAAGCCATTGGGGAGAGACGGAAAATGTGCTGGCCCATGTTCGTTTTCAGACCTTTGATCAAAACATCGATGGTCACAATGAACGGATTCTGTTTATTGATGAAGTGCAGAGTGACTGGCATCAGGCAGGACGGGAAAGCGGCTATAAAACACCGGATTCAGTGCGAAAACAAGAGCAACGCAATGCCCAGATAAAGGATATAGACGACAAAATAGAAACAGTAGTTAAGAAGAGAGATGAATTTAGCAAACAACACGCCAAAGCCGGTGCCCGGCGTGATGATCTGGCGAGCCAGATAAAACAGGCAGAGCAAAATCCGGATCAGGTGCTGGATCAGCGCAAAACAGAATCAACTTCTGTTCTTGCTGAAGTGGAAAACTATTTCCAGCTGTGGGTTGATGCCGAAGCCCAACTGAAGGAGCTGAGAGATAAACGACAAAATCTGTTTGATACCGACAAGCACCGCTTCCACCGACAGGTACCCAATGCCCCTCTAAAGGAAAACTGGCCCAACCTGGTGATGAAACGGATGCTCCGCCACGGTGCTGAGGAGGGTTTTGACCGGATAGCCTGGAGCAACGCAGCACAACAGGTGGAGCGATATCCAAGCCTTGGTCAGGTGGTCAACGAGCTGAAAGTAACTCCCAAATTTGATGCTTCCGGCACGGTGACAAAATTTGAGCTGCGTGTTCGGGACAGAAACGGCCATCGACACAATCATCGGGTTGATGAAACCGAGCTGGAAGCCCATGTTGGTCATCGGCTGGGGGCACGAATCAGGGAAGAGACCGAGTCCATCCGCCAACAATTACAAAAGCGTAATGATAACCATGAAGTGACCTTCAATAACGATACCGGTTTCTATGAAGTCATTAATCCCAACGGTGAGCGTCTTCATGACATGACTGGTGACTTACTCTATTTCCTTGATCAGGAGGCTGCTCAGTACGTCATTGATCATGAGACTTTTTCGAAACATCAGGAGTCCTTCATCCTGGATAACCTGGATGAAGTGGTTGGCGACCAGGCCAAAGGAATGCGCGAGTTTTACGACAAACGCCTCGCCAACTACATGAAGAAATACACCAGAAAGTGGGGTGCAAAGCTGGAGCCGGTCAATATCAACTTCAGTGGTTCCCAATATCCTTACGACACCCGACCCGATACTGTCTGGTCAGTAACCGTTACTGACAAGATGAAAGACTCCGTACTCAAGGATGGCCAGCCCCTCTTTGCCCTGAAAAAGAACGAACGCAAGGATAGAGAGGAATCGAAGCCAGGTAACACCCCTCGTTATGCGTTAAAAGATGTGCCCGATGATGTAGCTGATGTGATCAAACACATTCACGGTGCTACTCAGCCCAAAAGTCCCAAGGAGCGGTTCAAAGCATGGTGGGACTGGCGGCGGATTCAGCGCCAGATCAATCAGGGCCTGTTTAACCCGTATGCCGCCGTTGAGCATAACGAAAAGCAACTGAATGACGGCAAGCTGCTGGACGCATCGCTCTCTGCCAGTAAAGCGGCATTCCTGACGCGCAATCTGGACAACACCATGGAGGTGATGCTGCATAAAGGCACGCCAATGCTGAAAGACGGCAGTGTCATTATAAAGCCCGATAGCAAAGGCCTGCTGGATTTACTGAAACCTGTTGCCGAACGCAACGAACTGGAAGTCTGGGAAACCTGGCTGGGTAGCATCCGTGCCCGACGTATCATGGATGAAGACAAGAGAGCCAGAGCCAAAGGTGAGCAGTTATTGGCTCAGGGACAGGCCATAAAAGAGGCGCTGGATGCCACAGCGCCGGATGATTGGCAAGGTGGGTGTACGTCTTGGAATCGGACGATGAAACAGGTCAATGAAGATCTGAAACTGGGCAAGGAACTGAGTCAGCAGAACCGTGAGAATTTATACGACGATAATAAAATAAAAACCATTCAGAACTGGGTAGCAACGCAGCCGCAGCTCAAGCAGCGCTTTGAGACAGTGAAGGCGGATTATCAGGCGCACAATAATGACTTGCTGGACTTCCTGACCGATGCCGGGCTGGTCGATAAAGAACTGCGCAAACTGTGGGATACCGACGATTATCTGCCATTCAACCGGGTGCATGATCTGGAAGAAAAAGAGCAGAGTGGCCCCCGTAGCAAACGCGGGCTATCAGGCCAGAAGTCGGGCATTAAAAAGCTGACCGGCGGCGTGGAGAAGATCAGCCCGCTGGAAGCCATGTATCGCAATACCCGTTCCATGCTGGATGCGGCGTTCAAGAATATCGCCATGCAACGCATCGTTAAAGATGGCGTGGCGGTGGGAACCCTGGAAAAGGTCGATACGGCGATCCGCATAACAGACGACGATGTTATTAATAAACTCAGGGAGATGGAGCAGGACACCAATCTGACACCAGCGAAGATGAGACGCTGGAAAGCCCTGCTATCAAAGTATTCTGTACTGGGTGAAGGTTCGGTCAGTGTTTCGGTGGATGGCAAACAGCAGACCTATCTGGTTAAGGACGATCCGCTACTGCTGGCATCAATTCAGGACCTGGGGCAGCCAACCTTCAGCACCCTGATGAAACTGTGGGGCATTCCCCGCAAGGTGCTCACGAAGGCAGTAACGTCGGTACCGGATTTTATGCTCCGTAACCTGCTAAAAGATACCATCTCAACGGCAATACATATCGCCCCGGAGGTAAATGGTAAACCTCTGTCGTTGAACCCATTGGCCGGAGCAGTGCGAGGCTTCAGAAAATCCCTGAAAAACGATGAGACCCGTTGGGCCATGATGATGGGTGGCGGCAGTGGTAGCGGTTATTACAACGTTGACGCCAGCAATATCCGGAAAAAACTGTCACCGGATGAACAGCAGAAAGTACTCAGCCGAATCAGACAGCTGATTGACCTGTGGCACCAGTTTGGTTCTCGCTTTGAGAACTCCAATCGGCTGCACGTTTATGAGCAGGTAATTAAACAGGGTGGCTCACCGGCTGAGGCTGCTTATCAGTCCATGGACGTATTAAATTTTACCCGCAGCGGTCAGTGGCCCATCGTTCAGTTTCTGGTGCAGTCACTGCCGTTTTTCAACAGTATGCTACAGGGGATCAACAGACTGTGGCGAGGGGTAAAGCCCGGAGATCATTGGGACAGGCAGTCATTTTCCTGGTCAGTGATCAGCCGTGGCCTGATGTATGGTCTGGCAGCCTGGGCACTGATGCGGCACTACGAAGACGATGAGCGATATAAAGAACTCTCAGACCACGACAAGATAATGTACCACCACTTCTGGATTGGTGAAGGTAATGATGGCCATTACCGGATACCCAAGCCATTTGAAGTGGGTGCCATCTTTGCCACCCTGCCGGAGATCATCACCCAGAGCCTCGATGGCAATGAGGATATGAAATGGACGAAAGATATGCTCTATACATTGATAATGAGTACTTTTTCGCTGGAGTCCACACCCATCCCCCAGGCGATCAAACCGATCTGGGAAATTGCCGAAAACCGTGACCGGTTCCGGGATCAGCCCATAATTCCCACGCGTTTACAGAACCTGAAGCCGGAAGCACAGTATGATCCCTACACCAGTGAGACTCTGAAAGAGCTGGTGCAGTACCTG
Organism: Endozoicomonas sp.; assembly: GCA_024509075.1. GTDB lineage: Bacteria > Pseudomonadota > Gammaproteobacteria > Pseudomonadales > Endozoicomonadaceae > Endozoicomonas. Next base: position 1,765 of record JAKROC010000123.1, on the reverse strand, counting down.
CCCGAAGAAGCACCGGACTGGATGCGATCACCGAAAAAACTGGAACACCTGTTAAAGGGATATTTCGGTACCCTCGGCGGCTATGTTCTGATGGCCACCGACGCCCTGACCCGGGAAGCGACCGGTGCAGCACCATTACCCAGCCGCAACAAGCGGGACTATCCGGTGCTGGGGGCATTTGCTCGGGACGGCGTGAACAGCAGTAACCGTTACACCAGTGCACTGTATGAGATGAACAAAGATGTGGAAGAAATTGCTGCCAGTATTAAACGGTACCGGGAGTCCGGCGAGACAGGACGGGCCAGGGAGCTGGAGCAGTCTTCAGCATCAAAGCTCCGTAACAAAGCAGGGTTGCAAAAGACCAGCCGGGAGATCAGCAAACTGCGGAAGGAAGTGCGAAGGGTGATGGAGGACCGGTTGATGAACCCCGATATTAAACGGCAACGGATGAATATGCTAAACCAGCGGATTAATCAATTATCAGCCGATGCCGTAAAGCGTTACCGATAACCCTTCGTCATCTTCGTTATGAATCCATAGGCACGGAGACAATAACCTCCTGTGAACCAGTACTCCCAACCTTTGCGCTTATCACAGGGCTGGGTCCGTTGAGTCCTCGCTTTTTTGGGCTTTCGCTCTCAGAATGACGATGGCCAGAGACAGTGTTTGTTCGCTTTCAGGGGTAGAGAACTGGAGTGTGTGGAGCTGAGAAAGCAGATACTCCGCTGCTTCTTTGATCCGGAATGTCGTGTGAGTCATGGGTCACATCCGTTGTTCTTATGAGTTGTTGGGGCAAGAATGCAGGCATCCTTGAAGAGCTATATTGCATCAATATAGTGTGGATGTATACAGTATTTTAAACAGTGTACTAATGGTGTTATCTGTCGCTTTTTTCTCATTCCAGGGTTATCTTGCTGAATTTTAACAGGTTAAGTCCACACGAATAACCTGAAATTTTAGCTGTATCCTACTTTCAATGCCTCTTGGTAACATACTGATTTTAAACGATTAAAAGTCGTGTCAACCATATATTCGATTGCAATAAATTCTGTTAAAGCCAACAGTTACGACATTTAGGTGCTGGAAGTGGTTTGTGCTCCCTGACAGGTAAGATATGAGATGCATGTTTGGTAACCGAATGGGGTAGAAGATGTGCAAAATATGAGGAATAGAAACCTACCGGCAAACAAATACCACTGTAGACAGTTCGATGGTACTATTTCACGCCTATGCAACACTGTGTAGTAATTGTCGTATAATGCGGAACTGCCTTAATACTCTAAGAAATGGAATAGAGGGGCGGTAGCGCGAGTGCGGGTCAAACAGTAGAGGAAAGGGGTTATATAAAACGAAAATTGGTCTTAGGTTTTGTCAAAAAGAAAGACCTGTCCCCCGTATTTCCTGAGGATGGTTGCTTCTAGCAGATTACTCGCTCATTGCCAGTTGGATTATTGTGCTTTAAGAACTTTAAAGTCGAGGTATAAAAAGTGTCAGTAAAGAAAGATAAGAAAGCTCTTCTTGAAACGATCTTAGGATCAGAGATAACTATACCAAGCAAAACAACGAAAGTCTCGGAAATGATAAATCGAGAGAACATACTCGAAATTGTGTCGAGTGACCTACACAGTAGTTTGTCAGATTTTTTTGATGCTTTAGCTCCTATTTTCACAACAAGTTTACCTCTTGAAGCAATCATCAAATATAAAGATGGTAACTATTCAGCACCCAGCAAAGGATGATTATCGTAATTCCTCATGGCTATGAG
>JAKROC010000122.1 GCA_024509075.1 Endozoicomonas sp. | reverse complement strand
CGAAGCCTTTATGCCCTCGGGTGCCGGGAGCATAGAAATACTATGTGACCGGGGGGAGCGAATACCCTAAAGGGCACAAGTGCAGCCAACAAAGTAGCAACTTGAAAGGTGACGGGTATTTACTCGCTGGTTTGTTTGTTGGTAACAACGGCCAGAGTCTCCATCAGCCGTTCCTGGGCATTGCGACGGCGCTGGCCTCGTGCTGGTTTGTTTTTCTCGTAGCTGCCATCACTGAGCAGCCGCCAGCTGCGGGTGTTGTCGCTAAGGTAGTAGTCCAGCTCTTTTCTTACCCGGCCAGCCAGCTTGGAATCCTCAATCGGAAAACAGGTTTCGATCCGCATGTCCAGATTGCGGTTCATGGCGTCGGCACTGGAGCAGTAAACCAGGTCATCCTCATCGCCGTTGGCAAAATAGTAGATGCGTGTGTGTTCCAGAAAGCGCCCGACAATGGAGCGTACCCGGATATTTTCCGAAAGCCCCTCAATACCCGGGCGCAGGCAACAGATGCCACGGATGATCAAGTCGATTTCCACTCCGGCCTGAGAAGCTTTGAATAACGCCTTGATAATATGCGACTCGGTCAGTGAGTTGATTTTGATGATGATCCGCGCTGGCTTGCCCTCCCGGGCGATGTTGCTCTCGTGGTGGATCAGATCAATCAGGCTCTTTTTCAGGGTAAAAGGCGCATGGAACAACTTACGCACCCGTACTGCCCGTCCCATGCCGGTCAGCTGTTGAAATATCTTGTGCACGTCGTTGGCCAGGACCTTATCGCAGGTCAGCAGGCTGTAGTCGGTGTAAAGGCGAGCATTGGCTGCATGGTAGTTGCCGGTGCCCAAGTGGGCATAACGCTGGATATGCCGGCCCTCACGGCGAACAATCAGCATCATCTTGGCGTGGGTTTTGTAACCGACTACGCCATAGACGACAACGGCTCCTGCTTCCTGTAGCCGACGGGCCAGGGCCAGATTTTCCTCTTCATCAAAACGCGCCCGGATCTCCACCACTACGGTCACCTCTTTGCCCTGTCTGGCCGCTTCCACCAGGGCATCGACCATTTCTGACAGTGCACCAGTACGGTATAAGGTCTGGCGAATAGCCAGCACATCCGGGTCTTTGGCCGCCTGACGGAGCATATCCACCACCGGTGTGAACGACTCAAAGGGGTGGTGCAACAGGATGTCTTGTTTTGCTACCAGATCGAGTACGTTGTTGCTGTGCTTGCGTTTGCTGTGCAATCCCTTCGGGTAACCAGGGGCAAACGGTGGAAAGACCAACTCAGGTTTGGTGTTAGTGTCACAGATGGACATCATGCGGGTCAGGTTGACCGGCCCACTGACCTGGTACAACTCACCTTCCGTCAGGCCAAACTCCCTGAGTAGAAAGTCAACCAGCGGTTGCGGGCAATTATCCACCACCTCCAGCCGCACCGCTTTGCCGTAGCGCCTTGAGAGTAACTCACCCTGCAGAGCCTTGGCCAAGTCTTCCACTTCGTCTTCCAGGTCCAGGTCACTGTTACGAGTCAAACGGAACTGATAACAACCCTTGATGTCCATCCCCGGGAACAGGTCGCTGGCGTGACGATGGATGATAGACGACAAAAATACATAATCATTTTCCCGGCCATCACATATGTCCTCCGGCAGCTTGACGATACGCGGCAGTGAGCGCGGTGCTGGAATAACTGCCATGCCTGTATCACGCCCAAAGGCGTCTTTGCCTTCAAGAGAGACAATAAAACACAACAGCTTATTGGCCAGACGTGGGAAGGGGTGTGCCGGATCCAGCCCGATAGGACTGATAATAGGCATTACCTCATGGTAAAAAAAACGCTTGATCCAGGCTTTCTGCTTTTCGTTCAGCTCATTTCGGCGCAGAAAGCGGATGCCCTCTTTACGTAGGGATGGCAACAAACTGTCATTGAGCAGCTGGTATTGTAGCTCGACATACTCCTTGGCCTTTTTGCTGATCTCTTTTAACACCTGCTGTGGCCCGAGACCATCAGGCCCCACCTGCTCGCGGGAAAAATCCACCTGTTGCACCAGGCCGGCAGCGCGAATTTCAAAGTACTCATCAAGATTGGAGCTGAATATAAGCAGGAAGCGGAAACGCTCAAGCAATGGATATTCGTCGTTCAATGCTTGCTGTAAAACGCGAAAGTTAAACGCCAGATGACTGAGCTCACGATTAATGTAGTAGTCGGGATTCTGATAATCGTTCACTTTTGGCGGTTTATTCGCCGATGACTCATAAAGCTCGGACGATGGGTTCTGGGTTTCTTTAGCATCTGACTGATGGGGATTATCCATATGACCTCATTCTCAGCAACAAAAGCTGGAGTCCGGCTAGTGGTTCATTCGTACGACAATTCTATCAGAAACAGGGTGGAGTGTTCTTACGCTTTCAGTCGTGGATACCCGCCAAAGTGAACACCAACGGACTAAGCGGGGAAGACTTGGCCAACTTATACCCGTCGCCTTTCAAGTTGCTACTTTGTTGGCCGCACTTGTGCCCTTTAGGGTATTCGCTCCCCCCGGTCACGTAGTATTTCCACGCTCCCGGGGCTTCGCTCAATTGTCGCTGGGTAGCAACATGAAATCCATTGGGTATATATCCGAAATTCAAGAAAAAGTATTCAACAGGCAAGGCGTGACGAAGCAGGAAGGTTCCTGAAGCGATCCAAGAACCCTCGCTAAAACTGGAATTCGACCTCCAAGGCATTCAACTTCTGCTCGAAGGTGTGATACAGGGTTTGAAATTCACCGGTCAGAGGGGGGGGGCAGAGGATCGACATTATCACTTGCGCTGAACCCACCAAAGTACGGTGCCACCACTTCTTGGCTTGGCTCAGGGCGAATCAAATCCGGGGCTATTTTTTTATCTTCCACTTCTCTTGGCTCAACACTTGGGCAAGCGCCGTAAATACTCTCTGCGGCGTGAGTTGGAAGGTTACTGATGCATTGTGGCGGTGGCGTCAAGAATGCTGGCTGATGACTTATCGTGCCTTGACCAAGACTGGGTACTGCCCACCAATTCTGCCAGACATCAATCCATGGATAACCACCCGCTGGCATTTGGTAATACGGGGCCATCACGCCAGCACAAACCGGCTGGTGTGAGCCGGTTTGGGTTTGCTGCTTAACGGCGACGGAAAAAATTCTCGCGTTACCGTGTAACTTACGGTCATGATCGCAGATGGCCGTGTAGCTGAAAGTTTGATAAAAACAGTCAGCCACCTCGCAGGAGAACAATACCTTTTTGATGTGACGTCTGTTGATATGTTCTCTGAACGTAGAATATTGCGATAGTTCCTTGAGGCAATAACAGCACTGAAGTTTTCCGGAAACCGCAATATGCTCGCGAATAACGATAAGTTTGCTTAATGGATTGCGCAGTTTGGAAGTGCCTGACAACAGATTCTCATCAACCTCGTAAACGCTGTCGTGGTTAACCGTTGGCGCCACTGCCCGAGCGCTGGCAGCAAAGTCCATAAAAAGCCCTGTGTTAAAACCCAGGCAACCTTCGCGGCAATCTCGACAGCATGATCAATCGACCCCTTGCAGGGTTGCTGCCATTGTTGCGAGCCTGAAGGTAGCAAGAGTCAATGTAGCGCACAGGGCGGTACTCAGCCAATGGAATCGGAGAAACTCTTATACCCGTCGCCTTTCAAGCTGCTACTTTGTTGGCTGCACTTGTGCCCTTTAGGGTATTCGCTCACCCCGGTCACATAGTATTTCTATGTTCCCGGGGCTTCGCTCACTTGCCGCCGCACAGCAACATGAAATTCATTGGGTATAAGTCACAGACGCTTTAGCAATCGTGCAGCCTCTTTGGCAAAATAGGTCAGGATGGCATCAGCCCCAGCGCGACGAAAACAGAGCAGAGACTCCATCATCACTGCTTCTTCGTCAAGCCAGCCATTGGTCATAGCTGCCTTGTGCATGGTGTACTCACCGCTGACCTGATAAGCGAACACAGGTACCTTGAACTGGTCTTTGACCCGTCTCACCACATCCAGACAGGGCATGCCCGGTTTGACCATGACCATATCAGCCCCTTCGGCCAGGTCAGAGGCCACTTCATGCAGCGCCTCATCGCTATTAGCCATATCCATCTGGAAGCTGAATTTATTGTTTTTACCCAGATTACCCGCAGAACCGACCGCATCACGGAATGGGCCATAGTAGCTGGATGCGTATTTAGCTGAGTACGCCAGGATGCGAGTATTGCCAAAGCCCTCGCTCTCAAGTCGCTGACGAATAGCGCCTATACGACCATCCATCATATCCGAAGGGGCTACTATGTCGACACCGGCCTCGGCATGGGAGAGCGCCTGAAGAACCAGTGCGGCCACTGTTTCATCGTTGATCACATAACCATTGTCGTTGGTCAGACCATCAAGTCCGTGAATAGTAAACGGGTCGAGTGCCACATCAGTAATTACACCCAACTGGGGCAGCTCGCGCTTCAGGGCACGCACCGCCCGTTGCACCAGACCGTCAGGATTCCAGGCCTCTTTGGCCAGCAATGATTTTTTCTCCGGGGGGGTAACAGGAAACAGGGCGATGGCAGGAATGTCCAGCTCAGCCAGCTCGGTCGCCTCCTTAAGCAGCTGGTCAATGCTTAGACGCTCGATGCCGGGCATGGAGGCCACAGGCTGGCGCTGCTGCTGACCATCAACAATAAACATCGGGTAAATAAGATTGTCCACCGAGAGCCGACTTTCGCGCATCAAACGGCGGGAAAAATCGTCACATCGCATACGCCTGAGACGGGTAGCAGGAAAGGGACGCACAATCATGCACAGGTATCCTTTTTGAGCCGGTATGATGGTCTCTAATCATAACGCCCAAACCAGTATTTTTGCCCGTTTCTAATTTGCAGAGCTAATGGCATGATGTGCTAACGATCCTCTTTGTTAGCAGTAATTATTCTGTTAATACCACGGTTTTAGCGGACTGGAGTTACTATGGACGGAAAAAAATGGTTCCTGTTAGCGGCAATTATTCTAGCATCGGCTTCATTCTACGCTTTGGATGGTCAGCAATATTTGACCACCGATTTCTTTCGTCAGCTCTATCAAGATGATCCGGTAGGGACGGCTGCCATATTTTTTGGCCTCTACGTTGTCATGACTGCGCTGTCATTGCCCGGAGCAGCGGTGCTGACGCTGCTGTCTGGCGCCATTTTTGGTTTTTTTTACGGCGTGTTACTGGCTTCCTTTGCCAGTACGCTGGGCGCAACGCTGGCCTTTGTCTTTTCACGCACTCTCCTGAGAGACTGGGTTGGCCAGAAGTTTTCCAGCTATATAGGAACCATTAACCGGGGGGTGAAAAAAGATGGCTCGTTTTACCTTGCCACCCTCAGGCTGATTCCCGCCGTCCCCTTCTTTGTCATCAACCTGGTTATGGGGCTGACGGCCATGCGCGTCTGGACCTTTGCCTGGGTCAGTCAACTAGGTATGTTGCCCGGGACAGCCGTTTTCGTGAATGCCGGAGACAAACTGGGGTCGATCGAGGATTTTTCAGTCAGTGGAATTCTCACCCCGGGGCTGATTGCCTCCTTTGTACTGCTGGGAATTTTCCCCTGGCTGGCCAAGCTGTTTATGGGGTGGCTGAAACACCGTCGCCTGTATCAGCACTATCAACGCCCAGCCCGGTTTGACAATAATCTGGTGGTTATTGGTGCCGGTTCTGCTGGCCTGGTCAGCAGTTACATTGCTGCTGCCGTTAAAGCCAAAGTGTCGTTAATTGAAAAGCACCAGATGGGCGGTGACTGCTTAAACACCGGTTGCGTGCCCAGCAAGGCCCTGCTTCGTTCGGCAAAAATGGCCCACTACCTGAAGCGCTCTGGCGAGTTTGGCCTGGAAAACGTCAGCGGTGAGGTCAACTTTCGACAGGTTATGGAGCGCGTACAGTCAGTCATCGGACAAATCGCTCCCCACGACTCGGTGGAGCGCTATTCCGAGTTGGGGGTGCGCTGCATTCACGGTGCGGCCAAACTGATCTCACCGTGGGAAGTGGCTGTGGAGGGAGAAACTATCACCACCCGGAGTATCGTTATCACCAGCGGTGGCCGGCCCTTCGTGCCACCCATGGAAGGGTTGGAAAACATCACTTACTACACATCAGAGGACATATGGACTCTTCGTGACAAACCAGACACCATGCTGGTGGTCGGCGGCGGCCCCATCGGCTGTGAACTGACTCAGGCGTTCACTCGTCTCGGCGTGCGGGTTATCCAACTCGATCTTGGTTCCTGCCTGTTGCCCCGTGAAGATGAGGATGTCTCACAACTGGTGATGGCTCAGTTTATCAAGGACGGTGTGGACTTGCGTCTGGAACGCAAGGCACGTTCATTCCACAAGGTGGTCGATTCAGACACCGGCAAAGAGCGTTGCTATCTGACCGCGGACTTCCGGAGCCAGACAGAGGAAATCAGTTTTGATATCGTGCTCTTTGCTACTGGCCGTCAGGCCAACACTGCTGGCCTTGGACTGGAAGACCTTGGCATCGAACTGACCGACCGAGGCACCGTTGAGGTCAACGAATACCTGCAAACCACCTATCCCAACATCTACGCCTGTGGCGATGTGGCCGGACCTTATCAATTTACTCACACGGCTGCCCATCAGGCCTGGTACTGTGCGGTTAATGCCCTGTTTGGCCAATTTCGCAAGTTTCGGGTGGATTATTCAGTTATCCCTTGGTGCACATTTACCGACCCGGAAGTGGCAAGGGTTGGCCTGAATGAGAAAGAGGCCAGGGAGCTGAATATTGCCTATGAGGTGACCAAATATGAAATCGACGATCTGGATCGGGCCATTGCCGACCAGGAAGGCCACGGCTTTGTGAAAGTGCTGACCGCACCGGGTAAAGACAAGATTCTCGGTGTTACCATTGTCGGTTACCATGCCGGTGAGCTGGTTACTGAGTACATTACTGCCATGAAACACGGTTTGGGTCTGAACAAGATTCTTGGTACGATCCACATCTATCCCACGCTGAGCGAAGCCAACAAGTACGCCGCCGGTCAGTGGAAGCGGGCACATGCGCCGCAGCGAGTTCTGGATATGGTGGAAAAATACCACAGCCGGATGCGCCGTTGACTATCCTTAACGGGTTATTACCGACATAAGGATGTTTAATGAGTGACCCCGATGCGGGTTTGACATGTGCTGGCTCAACGGGTAATTCCGAACAGAGCCAGATTCCTGCCGATCAGAAACCCACACCAGCCACTGACGATCAGACCGTTTGCCAAGAGCTGAACAAAATCCTCAAAGACCGCAATATTTTGCTGGCTGAACCTGCCACTGCAAATTTGCAGGAGTCTTTGCAACTCAGCAAGTGCAGTCTTCGCAATCGCATCAAAAACCTCCTGCCAATTTCGGTATATAAATTCTTCACCCGTCTTAAATCAGTCCACCAACAGAAAAAAATTGGCACCATGATTGCCCTGTTACAGCAGAAAAATCAAGCCGCCTGGCAACGCCTGGGTGAAGGTCGCGCAGATGGCGTTAATGCCCGTGAACTTTGCCGGCTCCTGCTGGACTGCGAACAGTCCCAGTTCTGGCTGGACCTGATGGAGGGGCGGAGCCAGTCCCATGTGACCGTATCCCGGGCCCGCGTAGTGGACTGCCTGAAACAATGCATGGCGGCTCAGGCCAACAGTGATTTTCAAGCAGCAAACGAGGCTTATTTCAGGGCTACTATTGATCTGAAACGCTCCATCATTCACGAGGATGAACTCAAGGTTGGCCTGCTGGCCGCTTCAGGAGAACCGGCAGGGGAACTGAAACAATTTGAGATGATGCTGGTAGACGAAGCAGCTGCCATGGAGGCATACCGCCTGTACGGACAGGACGAGCAGGGATAAAGGTATCATTTGCGGAACTAAAGTGTGTCACCGGCTGTCTGAAGCGTTAATACAGAGCCACCAGGTGCTTCAGCAATGAATATTGGTAACCCATCAAGCCATAGAGTTCCTTCGGGTGGCAAAATGCCCGTCAGTAGTGCCACTGAATACCGGCCAGCATCTGGCGGAGCGAGTACTTCAAACCCCACTTCCGGAACCCTCAGAACCCAGAGTCTGTTTGAACGCAGAAAAAACAAACTTGCTGTTGGTCGCCAGCCACTCAATCTGCAACTGAATAAACACACTAAATCACCGCTGGAGCGTCTGCTCGACGAGCTGGATCAGAAACTTTTCGATGAAAAGTTTTCTCCCATTGGCTCTCCGGTTGTGTCGTCAGATGGTACTTTGAAAATGTATCGCGTCCCCTGTCATGACCAGCAAAAGATAATGATCCACTCTCTGCGTCCGCATCTGCGTCCGCAGGCCAAATACAGCGATGCCCATGAGGATTTTTCCGGCAGCTTCTGGCGGATGGTTGAACATGAAGGCAGCAGTGTCTGTGCTTTGGCCAACCCCGGGGACTTGCCCATATACATGCCACCACAAGACAATTCTCGAGCCATAAAATCACTGCCGCTCAATGTCGGGGATTGTCGCCGCTTTTCTAATGGCATACGTGTAGATGTTGTTCAGGTTGATCTGCTGGCTGACTTGAAAAAAACTGTTTTGAAACACAAGCGGGATACCCAGAGGGATTCCCTTGCTGCCAGAGAGGTTCGGTTAATCAGTAACACGCCCTCCACATACAAACCGGATTCGCCCATTGCCAGAGAGGTTCACCTTAAGCTCACTGCTAGCCCCCAAAATTGGGTCAGAGAGACACCTGAATCGGTTGACAATAAATCGCCCAGAGCTGCTAAGAAAGTAAAAGTCTGCCAGTTTTTTTCCTGCTGGTCTGACTCCGAACCACTAGCCCCGGAAATTGCCCAGAAGATTGTGTCCAGACTGACATCACCCATACTGCAACTGCACTGTGAGGGTGGGGAAAACCGCAGCCCAGCGGCGGCAGCAATGATCTTGCTGAACAAAAAGCGGGAAAGCCTCTTTGCCCATAACTTGCTTGATGAAGTGGCTGGTATTATTAAATATATACGACGATGCTGCCATAACGACAAAGCCATGGATCGCTCTGCCCGAATCTCCGTGTTGCATTTTGCCCTGCGCATTACAGAACTGACACCAGAGCATTTACTCTCTTTTTGTAAAAAGCCAGCCATGACTTCACCATTACCCAGATATTTTCAGGATATGTAGGGTGAACTACTCGCCCCGAACCGGGCGCCCCTGAAGTACCAGAGGGCGTAGTGTGACACGAGGGTAGAGTCGGTCTGCCCGTAGCTGTTACGAAGGGTATTCCGTTTCTGCTGATGGAGGCTTGTATGCCCGTCGCCTTTCAGGTTGCTACTTTGTTGGCTGCACTATGAAAAGGTGGCTGACCGCCGTCATGATTTCATTCATCAGGCAACTGCGAAACTGGCTGACAAAAACCACGCAACCACGTTTGCAGTGGAAGACCTGACTATCAAAGGCATGGTCAGGAACCGGAAACTGGCCAGAGCAATACAGGATGCCGGTTGGGGTATGTTCCTGACGACACTGGACTACAAGTGCCGATGGAATGGCAAG
>JAKROC010000121.1 GCA_024509075.1 Endozoicomonas sp. | reverse complement strand
TGTCTTGAGTAGCGATACGCTGCAAGGTTTTGATGGCTTGTTTGTAATTACCGTCATCAAATTCCATCTGACCAAGCAGCAAACTGGCCCTAACGCTGTGTTTGTCCTGGGTAAAGGCATGACGAACAAGCCGACGGGCCAGCACGCTGTCGTTTTGGTGGATAGCCTCCTCACTCTGCTCGCAATAATAGTGCGCAAGAGTAACGTTGTAATGTTCCCCACCGTTTTTTTTCAGCCTTTGGGCAACGTCAATGGCTTTATGCCACTCACGCTCACGTTCGTATATCTTCAGCAGTTGTTGCAGAGCCTGGTCAAGAAGAGGGTGGCTCCGCCGGACAAGGTCAGCAAGAATAGCTTCAGCGCGATCAAGCAAACCGGCAGCAGAGTAATTTTGCGCCAGCGCCAGCTGCACCTGAAAAGACTGGCTGCTGGTCAGACTTGGGCGCGCCAGCAAATCCTGATGGACTCGGATGGACTTTTCCACCTCACCACGTTTACCGAACAAACCGCCCAATGCCAGGTAGGTGTCTACCGTGTCATCGTCGGTATCCAGAGCCTGGATAAAAACATCAATAGCCTGATCGGTCTGCTCGTTGATCAGGTAATTCAGGCCAACAAAATAGTCCCTGGACAGCAGACCTGCGTTCCTGGCCCGCCTTTTTCTCTGATCACGCCACCCCAGAAAATAACCAATGACAATTGCCGCCAGCACCAAGGCAAGCAACCCAATATCAGGCATTCGTCAACCCTTTCAGAGTGCTGGAGCGCAGCTTCTGAATTTCCGCGTCACGCCTGGCAAGCTTCCTTTTTAAACTGCTGTTGACCATACGCAAGCGAATCACCAAGGTAAAAGAGACCAGCAAACCGATGACACCACCGAGAATAAATGGCACCAGAACCAACGTCGAACTCTGCACCGGCGGCATGGTCCACCCAACCAGCTCAAGGGTAATTTGCCCAGTATTGGACAGGGTGAAGCTGACAAATAACACCAGCAGAACCGCAAACAGAGTCAGAACCACCAAGCGCTTGAGCCACACGAGGAGCGACGCGAGAAAGCGTCCGACAAGGGATAACTCGTAATCTGCCATAACTTATTTCAAACCAGTCCGTTTACTTATGTAAGCCGTAATTTACCCTGTCCCGAAGCTCTTTGCCTGGCTTGAAGTGAGGAACAAACTTACCATCGAGACTCACTGCCTCGCCGGTTTTAGGATTCCGTCCGACCCGCGGCGCACGATAGTGAAGGGAGAAGCTACCAAATCCTCTGATCTCAACGCGTTCACCGTTGGCCAGTGAATACGACATGTGTTCAATAATAGCTTTTACCGCCAGCTCAATATCCTTGATAGACAGCTGAGGTTGTAACCGGGCAATACGCTCAATCAATTCAGACCGGGTCATCGTCGTTTTTCCTTTCCCTGCCATTTACCACAAAAAGGGCTGCACAGTTGTTGACAGACACTGCTTATAATTTAAAAGCCATAAAAACCAGACAGCAGTTACACTAGCTAACCCACACAGAGAAATCAAGCAACCCCTTGATTAAACGCGAAAAAACTGCACGTATAAAAAAACCGCGAGGTTTGGTGCCTCACGGTTTTCCGCTTTCAAGCGGGAGATGACACATACAGGTAAAACAGCCCTGCATGCAGCAACGTCACCAACCAGGTGAATTACTTACTTTCCATCTGCGCCTTGATCAGATCACCGATGGTGGTCGGACCAGAAGGCTCTTCGTCCTGCTTGGTGCGCAGCTCTTTCATTGCTGCCTTTTCATCGGCCTGATCCTTCGCTTTGATGGACAGGCTGATATTACGGTTCTTGCGATCGATGCTGATGATGCGCGCTTCGACTTCTTCGCCTTCTTTCAGGACATTGGTAGCGTCTTCAACGCGATCAACGCTGATTTCAGATGCTTTCAAAGTCGCCAGAACGTCTTCAGCCAGCTCAACAACCGCAGCCTTGGCAGTCACTTCTTTAACGATGCCTTTAACCACGGAACCTTTTTCGTTCAGGCTGGCATAAGAGTTGAATGGATCTTCAGACAACTGTTTGATGCCCAGAGAGATGCGCTCACGCTCAGCATCGATGGCCAGAATTACCGCTTCAACTTCGTCGCCCTTGCGGTACTGACGAACGGCTTCTTCGCCTGCTTCGTTCCAGGAGATATCAGACAAGTGCACCAGACCGTCGATACCGCCATCCAAACCGATAAAGATACCAAAATCAGTAATGGACTTGATCTTGCCCTTAAGCTTGTCGCCCTTGTTGAAAGAGCCGGAAAACTCTTCCCATGGGTTCTGCTTGCACTGTTTGATACCCAGAGAGATACGACGACGCTCTTCGTCAATATCGAGAACCTGAACCTCCACTTCATCACCCAGGTTGACAACCTTGGATGGATGAATGTTCTTGTTGGTCCAATCCATTTCAGAAACGTGCACCAGACCTTCGACGCCTTCTTCGAGTTCAACGAAGCAGCCGTAATCAGTCAGATTGGTGACGCGGCCAGAAGCACGGGCACCTTCAGGGAAGCGTTTGGTGATTGCCACCCATGGATCTTCGCCCAGCTGTTTGAGGCCGAGGGAAACACGGTTGCGGTCACGATCAAACTTGAGGACCTTGACGGTGATCTCATCACCAACGTTAACGATCTCGCCGGGATGCTTGATGCGCTTCCAGGCCATGTCAGTGATATGCAAGAGGCCATCAACGCCGCCCAGATCAACGAAGGCGCCGTAGTCAGTGAGGTTCTTGACGATACCTTTGACTTCCAGACCTTCTTGCAGGGAGCCCAGCAGCTGCTCACGCTCAGCACTGTTTTCAGCTTCCAGAACGCTGCGACGGGATACCACCACATTGTTGCGCTTCTGATCCAGCTTGATAACCTTGAACTCAAGCTCTTTGCCTTCCAGGTGCGCCGTGTCGCGAACCGGACGGACATCAACCAGAGAGCCTGGCAGGAAGGCGCGGATCGTGGCAACGTCAACGGTGAAGCCACCTTTAACCTTGCCGCTGATGATGCCTTTAACAACGTCTTCGGCTTCGAAGGCTTTTTCCAGTTCCTTCCACGCTTCCATACGCTTGGCTTTTTCACGGGACAGACGCGTCTCACCGAAGCCGTCTTCAACCGCGTCCAGCGCTACCTGAACTTCATCGCCAACAGCGATGGTCAGCTCACCACTCTCATCCAGGAATTGAGACCGGGGAATGACACCTTCAGACTTCAGGCCAGCGTGGACAGTTACCCAGTCGCTGTCGATGTCAACCACAATACCAGTAACAATGGCACCTGGTTTCATTTCGACGTCTTTCAGGCTCTCTTCAAACAGTTCTGCAAAGCTTTCGCTCATGATCTTTCCCATAACAGTGTGCGCCACTGCAAAGTTTACGCATCAGGGCGTTCAACTTGGTCTACCTGTCGTTATTGTTCAGGCAATCAGAAAACGCACTTGCTGCTTGTCATCCACACTGCCAGCCAGTGTGGGCCACTTGATTCACGTTCGGCCCTGCAATGCTGGCAACGCGCCAGGACCGAAACTCCAGTAAAAAAAATACGACATAAGTCGCATTTGGCCTGACCGCAAAAATTCTAGGCCAGTCCTTTCAAATGCATCTGGACCATAACCACAGCGAGTACTTCCTGAATACTCATCTGCGTACTATCCAGAATGATGGCATCATCGGCCGGTCTGAGTGGTGCCACAGCCCGCTGACTGTCACGCTCGTCCCTAGCCTGAATATCTGCCAAAAGGCGATCAAAACTAGCATCAATACCTTTTTGATGCAACTGCCCAAAGCGCCTTTTTGCCCGTTCTTCGGCACTTGCAGTCAGAAAAACCTTCACCGTGGCATTGGGAAATACCACAGTTCCCATATCCCGACCATCCGCCACCAGCCCCGGATTCCGGGCAAAATCACGCTGACACTGCAGTAAAGCGGCACGAACAGCAGGCAGTGCCGCAACCCTTGACGCAAGCGCACCCACCTCCTCAGTGCGCAGGCTGTCGCTTACCCGTTCACCGGCCAGCACAATCGCCAGGCCATCCTCAGAGGGAATAAACCGAACGTCCAGATTACTCGCCACCGCCGCCAGAGCATCTGCATCGGCAAAATCCACACCTTGATTCATCGCCGCCAGGGCAGTTACGCGATACAATGCACCACTGTCCAACAATGCCCAACCAAGCCTCCGGGCCAACAAGGCGGCAATGGTACCTTTGCCGGAGCCGCTCGGGCCGTCAATGGTGGCTACATGCACCGATGTCTGAAACTCACTCACTTACACTTTCCTTCAACCACAATACGCATGCCTGCCCGACTGGCCAAGCCAACAAAATCCGGAAACGATGTCGCCACGTTAGCACAATCAAGAATGTGAATTTCATCCCTTGCCCGCAACGCAGCCACAGCAAACGCCATGGCGATGCGATGATCGCCATGGCTGTTAATCTGTGCGCCGGCAAATACCGGTGCGCCCTCCCTGCCGGAACCGTTGACTATCATACCATCCGCCAGTGGCTGGGCAGCAACACCCAGTGCCTGCAAACCATCGGCCATCGCCTGAATGCGGTCACTCTCTTTTACCCGCAGCTCACTGGCACCGGTCAGTACCGTTTGCCCCTCAGCGCAGGCAGCAGCGACAAAGAGCACCGGAAACTCATCAATGGCCACCGGCACCAGCCGAAGCGGAATGGTAATCCCTTTTAACCGGGCCGATCGAACCACCAAGTCCGCCACAGGCTCCCCACCAGCCAGCGCCTCATTCTCCACCGTGATATCTGCGCCCATCATCTTGAGAATCTCGACCACGCCGCAACGGGTTGGATTCATGCCCACATGGTTCAGGCGAATTTCAGAGCCGGGCGCAATGGATGCCGCCACCATAAAAAAGGCCGCCGATGACACATCACCAGGCACGATGATATGAGTTGCCGTCAGCTTGCCTCTGCCTTTAACGGCAACCGTCGTATTATAGTCGCCACTGACTGAGACCGGGTAACCAAAACCCCGCAGCATACGACTGGTGTGATCGCGGACAACACCCAGTGCCGTGGTGATGGTTTCACCCTCAGCAAACAGCCCCGCCAGCAGCAGGCAAGATTGCACCTGGGCAGAAGCCACGGGCAGCGAGTAATCAATCCCCCGTAATCGCGCACCGCCATGAATGACCAGAGGAGGCCGCCCGCCCGGTGCCGTGTCAATATTGGCACCCATGGCCCGCAGAGGTGCCACCACGCGATTCATCGGTCGCCGCGATAACGATTGATCCCCCGTCAAGGTGACCGCGAACGGCTGGGCCGCCATCAATCCGGCCATCAGACGCATGGCGGTACCGGCGTTGCCCAGATCGAGCGGCGCTTGTGGCGGTTTCAGTCCTTGCATGCCAACACCGTGCACAACCACCCGCCCCTGCTCCGGTCCGTCGATCCTCACCCCCATGGCACGAAAAGCGTTCAGCGTGGCCAGGGCATCTTCACCATCCAGAAAACCGTCAATCACGGTCTCCCCTTCCGCCAAAGCGCCCAGCATAATCGCCCGATGGGATATGGATTTATCGCCGGGTACCCGTACCTCACCGCACAGACTGCCGCCCGGACTCGCAATAAATATCAGATCATTGTCGTCAATATTATCTATAACCCCTGTCACTTCTTTCCTGTGTCCACATCAATCCAAGACCTCAGCCAGTGCCGCCAGCAGACGACGATTCTCTTCGGGCAGACCAATGGATATGCGCAAGTGTCCGGGCATACCGTAACCGCCAATGGGTCGGACAATAATGCCCTTGGCCAGCAAACGCTGATATACCTCTACCCCATCACGCTGCACATCAACGGTAATAAAATTCCCGGCCGAAGGAATCCAGTTCAAACCCAAGTCAGCAAACCCCCGCTCAAGACAGGCCATCCCCTGCTGATTGACCTCAATGGACTCTCTGATGTAGTCCTCATCCTGCAAGGCGGCCAGGGCTCCAAACTGGGCCGGCAGATTCAGGTTAAATGGCTGACGCAGCCGATTGAGTACATCAGCGATCACCGGATTGGAAACCAGGTACCCCACCCGGGCACCAGCAAGGCCATAAGCCTTGGAAAAGGTTCGGGTAACCACCAGATTGGGGTATCGCTCCAGCAGCGTCACACCATTGGGCAAATCCCCGCCCAGGCCGTACTCAAAGTATGCCTCGTCCAAAACAACCAGCACCGATGATGGAATCTTGTTCAGAAAGACCAACAACTGTTGCTCATTGAAACAGGTACCAGTGGGGTTATTCGGGTTGGCCAGAAAGACTAATCGGGTGTTTTCTTTAATGGCCGCCGCCATGGCCTCAAGGTCGTGGCCATAATCCCGGGCCGGCACCACAATAGCCTCCGCCCCCACAGCCTGCACTGCCAGAGAATAAACGACAAAGGCATATTGGGAATAGACCGCAGAGGTGTGATTATCAAGAAAAGATTCAGCCAGTAGCACCAGCACATCGTTTGAGCCATTGCCAAGGGTCAGTTGTTCTGGCGATACTCTCAGCTTTGCTGCCAGCGCCTGCTTAAGTTCGTAGCAGCTGCCGTCCGGATACCGGGCCGATTCCGTCAGAGAATCCGCCATGGCTTTTATCGCCGACGGCGGCGGCCCCAGCGGGTTTTCATTGCTGGCCAGTTTGACAATATCAGCAACCCGTACACCTCGCTCCCGGGCCAGTTCTGCCACCGGTTTTCCTGGCTGGTAGGGATTCATGGCCCGAACACCAGGTACGGCCAACTTGAGAAAATCACAGGACATAGTCAAACTCCGCAGCATTGAGGGTATGGTGAGAGAGTAGCCGGACAGGCAGAAATGACAGCAAGAATTCTCCGGAGCGTGCAGACAACCATGCCAATCAATTAGCACACACCGCTAGCGGGTGGGTAGACTGCAATCAGAAACCTCTGCGGGGTAAGAACCGAGCACCCGACATTCACTGGCCCGATCACCAAGCTGGCGCAGTACTTTACGAACCAAATCGTCTTGCTGGTGCCCGGCAAAATCAATAAAAAACACATAACTCCAGGCGCCATTGGGGGAAGGCCGGGTTTCCACACGGGTCAGATCGATATTGTGATGGTGAAAAGGCTCCAGCAGCGCCCGCAGGGCACCTGGCTGGTTACGCATACTGATCAGCACCGACGTTTTATCAACACCGCTCGGTGGCAGTGCGTGTTTGCCAATGATCAAAAACCGAGTGGAATTATCCGGGCGATCCTCAATGTTTTGCGCAAGAATCTCAAGACCATAGGTCTGTGCCGCCATCATGCCAGCAATAGCAGCGGAGTGTGGTTCCTGACTGGCTCGCCGGGCCGCTTCAGCGTTGGAATTCACCGCTACTCGCTCGGCGCCCGGCCAGTGACTATCGAGCCACTGACGACACTGGGCAAAAGACTGGGTGTGGGAATAGATTCGCGTGAGCTGATCACCACGACTGGCCCTGGCCAGCAAGCAGTGGTGGATGGGCAAAACCACTTCGCCGCAAATACTCAGCGCAAAATCCATAAACCTGTCCAGCGTGTGGCTGACCACCCCTTCGGTGGAGTTTTCCACTGGAACCACACCGTAGTTCACCGCACCGGCAGCAACCTCTCTGAACACCTCGTCAATGGTCACCATAGGCACGCGCCTGGCGCAATGGCCAAAATGCCTGATAGCCGCCTGTTCGGTAAAAGTGCCTTCGGGACCAAGAAAAGCCACCTTGAGCGTCTCCTCAAGAGCCAGACAGGAGGACATAATCTCACGAAACAGCCGCGCGATCTGCTCATCATCCAATGGCCCCTGGTTATTGCGCATAACCTTGCGCAACACTTGCGCCTCGCGCTCCGGCCGATAGAACACCACATCCGGATCCAGTTCGGCCTTGACCTGTGCCACCGCCCGGGCACAGCGTCCACGCTCACTGATCAACTCAAGCAGCTGCTGGTCAATGTCATCGATCTTGATGCGCAGCTGTACCAGTTTGTCATCATCCATAGCGGCGTTCAAAATCTTGCATAAAATCCACCAGCGCATCCACATGGCGCTCAGGGATTGCGTTGTAGAGACTGGCGCGCATTCCCCCCACCGCCTTGTGACCTTGCAGATAACGAAAACCCGCCTCGCCAGACTCAGCCAGAAAGAGCTGGTCAAGCTCCGTACTGGCCAGAGCAAACGGGATATTCATCCGCGAACGCCAGGCAGGCTCAACTGAGTTCTGATAAAAATCGGAACTGTCGATTTGTCCGTACAATTTGGCAACCTTGCGCACATTGACCTCACGAATTGCCATCAGCCCACCTTGCTTTTTCAACCATTTGAACACCAGTCCTGCCAGATACCAGGCAAAGGTAGGCGGTGTATTGTACATGGAGTGATGAGCTACCTGCTGGCGGTAATCAAACACTGAAGGACAAGTGGGCGACCCGCGATCCAGCAAATCATCCCGAACAATAACCAGCGTCAGGCCTGCAGGGCCAATATTCTTCTGGGCACCGGCATAAATCACTCCAAAACGGCTCACATCAAGAGGCCCGGAGAGAATATTTGACGACATATCCGCCACCAGCGGCACATCCTGTGAATCCGGGATAAAAGAGAACTCAAGACCACCAATGGTTTCATTTGGCGTGTAATGCAGATAGGCCGCATCACGGTCAAGCTGCCATTGATCCTGGGCAGGAATGGCGCAATAGTCACCGGCGCGACCATCAGCAACAACATTCACTTTGAGATAACGCCTTGCCTCATTTATGGCAGATTGCGCCCAATAACCACTGTCAACGTAGTCTGCAGAACTTCTGTCACCTTTCAGGTTAAAAGGGATAGCGGCAAACTGGCCACGGGCACCACCTTGCAAAAACAGCACGTGGTAATTTTCCGGAATCTGCAACAGTTCACGCAGATCCTGTTCAGCTTCCTGAGCCGTGTGCAAAAACTCAAGCCCCCGGTGGCTGACCTCCATCACCGATGCGCCCAGCCCCTGCCAATCCAGCAATTCATCGCGAGCCTGTTCAAGAACTTCCCGGGGCAAAGGTGCCGGCCCGGCGGAAAAGTTGTAAGCACGTTGCTCAAGCAGATTCTCATGTTCAGACTGCCTCACGACGATCCCCTCAATAAAAATACTCATGATGTACTTGTTACTTCGCCAGGGCAATTTTTAATCAGCACGGTGGGCGAAGGAACCTTCCGGAAGATGTTCACTCTAAAAAAAACAGGCTACTCCGGTAACACTTGGAGTCCTCTTAAGCTTGCCTCAATATGAATCTTTCCGGGTGGTGTTATACCCAATGGATTTCATGTTGTTACGCGGCGGCAATTGAGCGAAGCCCCGGGAGTCGACGACCAGACTAATTTCCTGAAAATGGTTGAAGATGCGTGCAAGCATCTGAGAATTCACTGCAACACTTTTCATTTCACCGGAGCACAAGATGCAGTAACGCGAGTTTATGCGAACGCCCTGGGTTGCAGTGTGGAAGATTATTTGCAGGGGAATTGGTAATGAATCAGAACTGTTGATCTGATATATTTCACATGATGTTCGACTTTTCTTACTCTTCCAAAAAATAGGATCCCCTTAATTTGCAAGG
>JAKROC010000120.1 GCA_024509075.1 Endozoicomonas sp. | reverse complement strand
GCTGAAGTCCGATCTCGACAGATAGGGGGAGTCTGCCCCTTGTTTGGACGCTTACATCGTAAAAGCTCCCAACGTGGAACTTTTACGCGATAACCAAGCCTGTTCCCTGAGCAACGAACGATGAAACAGGAAGCCTGCTGGATGACTGACAGGAATCCCCCACCATAGCCGTCAGGCTTGGTGGTGGGAGGAAGTCAACTCTTTGGAACCATTCCTTGTAGGCTTCCAGTGCTGTCTGAAACTCAAATTCGGGCTTGTGTCGTTTTCTTTTTGCCGTCATGACTTCTTCTTGAGGGGTCATGTTACAGCCAGAAAACTTAACTTTAGCTACCTGTCCATTTTATGGGTTATGGGTCTACTACATCAAAAACACTAACGTTATTTATATTAGATTTTACTTCCAGACAACGTCGAGCCAATTTAGCATCGTGATTCCTGACTTTTATATTTACCGATCCAAGATTACTTTTACCTTTCACTTCAACGAGTTGACTGTCAACTCTAATAGCTACAGAGCCACAATTCGCATGAATTATCCCTCCAGTTCTAATGCAACAACCATCCCCAGTTAGAATACTCCCCGTGGCTGAGTGTAGTTTGAGGTATTTGCTGAATGATGTCGGAACTTTTACAACAACTGATTCATTGCTATCTATGGAAAGTGCTCCGCAGTTAAGTTTTGGTTGTTTAGATAATGTGACTGACACCTTATCTTGCTTTTCACAATCCTGCTCTTCAATAAGGATATCTCCACAGCGGCTATCCACATCAATGAAGCCAACATCGTCCATATTAAAATCATATGTCCTGACAGGATTACGCTGAATAGCCTGGTCTATATGATGCGTGGTAGTCTTGATGTTGTTGCCAGACACCACTCTCCCATTAGAAATAACCAGATTGTCACCGCTTATTTCCCTGACAATAGTGCTGCCTATTTCATGGACAGTAATGCCGCTGCCCGGGGGCATATTATGGCTGCGTACTGTATTACCTGAACCGAATGAAACATAATTTATGTTAGGGATGTTAATAGTCGCGAAATTTTCATCAAGTCGACTTCCTCCAACATTTATTTCACGTACATTTTGTCTTGCAGACTGGCCAGAAGTGCTTTGAGAAACAGGTGTCAGCTGTTTTACTGCATTACTCTGATGATTACTTTTTTCTTTATCTATATCTGTTTCAACAGATTTTATATCACTAAAATTTTCTATCAATTTTTTTATCTGTTCATCAATTAAACGTCCCGCAAGTTTTAAGTCTTTTTGGATACTACCCTTAAGTTTCACCCCATCATGTGGGCATATTTTGGGAGGCCAGAAAGATAAGTAACAAGATGCACATAAAACTGTTTCACAACACCTGGTTTGCAAAGTTCTTTCATGCACAATATGGCATATTTGACATTTAAGAGCAGAAAGAAGCTCAACAGCCTCCACTTTTTTCGATCCATCGTCATGGAACACCAGTGTTTTTCGGTTTCCACCTGATGACAGGTATTCAGCTTTGATCAAAGCAGGCTGGTTTGCACCTGAAATAATCATAATATCCCCCTGGTAGTTGATGACACAAAAGATACATGAGCCAGAATTATTTTAACTTTGCCTGATTTCTGTTTGAAAACGACTGCTTCATACATCCCAAAACCCCACGAACACTAGCCGCACAATCTCATGTCTATGCTAACCGGCGCGTTAGTATAGGTAACGAAAAGCGTGACAGAAAATGGTCCGCGTCACTGTACACGACAAAAATCAGGAGTAAGCCAGAAGGATCCACTATCTTGAGTTTTTTTAGCACAAAAGACCCAAGACCATGGAACCCGCCGACTTACTCACCACGCAGTTTAGAACCTATTTGAAATGGCACAAGTGTCGCCTGAACGTCCTTGCTTTCCTTGTACTTGGGCTGCTGGAAAAACAGACCATAAACTTCACGAGTCTTGCAACCACCTTCCCCGGAAGGTCGCAGACCCTTTCCTGTTACCGAAGGATTCAGCGTTTTTTCTCGAAGTGGTTTTTGATGAAAGTATCATGGCCACATTGATTGCCAGTCTGTTCGCCCCAGAAGGCAAGTGGCAGCCCAGCATGGATCGAACTAACTGGATGTTTGGGATTTTCAAAATCAACATCCTGTTTCTGGCAATAAACTACAAGGGAATGTCTATCCCGATTTTATGGACACTCCTGCCCAAAAAAGGTTGCTCGAATACGACTGAACGTGTTGAGCTGCTGAAGAGGTTCCGAAAAATTTTCCCTGAGCAAGCCATACAGCGTCTGCTAATGGATAGAGAGTTTAAGGGAAAACAATGGCTGAAATATCTGGTTCATGGTAACTGGCCCTTCTGCATCAGAGTTCCCAACAACACGCTTGTTCCCAATAAGTACCAAAACAGGTTGCTGCCAGTAACCAGAATATTTTCACTGTCAACAGGCGAAACCATGGCAATCCGGCAGCCACGAAAAGTCTGGGGACAAATGGTATACCTTGCCGCCTCCAAAAAAGGGAGCGATCCGATGGTGGTGATCTGTAACGCCGAACCCTGGCGTGCCATTAGTGATTATCTCCAGAGATGGCAGATAGAAACCATGTTTCAGGCTATGAAAGGACGAGGCTTTAACCTTGAGGACACGCATCTGAAGGATCGAAATTGCTATGCACTCTGGCATTAGCCTTTTGCTGGGCATATAAGACAGGTGAGTGGATAAATGAAACAATGCCCATCAAGGTAAAAAGCCCTGGGCGAAAAGCACAATCTATCTTCCGAGCAGGACTGGATTATCTTGCCCGGATTTTGAATCATGTTGATACGTGGCTGGAAGAGCTATTTGGGGCTGTAGCACTGCTCTTTGAGACCAGTTGGGAGAGAGGCTTATGAAAATTGTCGTGTGCAGTGAAAACAGCCATACAGAAATTTGCAAGGCAGAATCAATTTTCCAATAGTCACGAGTGTGGCTGGCTCTGCCTCTATTTCAACCCTTAGTAATCAAAGAACCGCTTCACCTAAGGCTTCAACATATCGTTCGTAAGCGTGCCATCTTCTCTTCCAGAATGCTTCTTGGACAACCAAGGTTAAGACGAATAAATCCTTTACCATCGTCACCAAAACAGTACCCCACACCAGGAATCACCCCGGCAGCATGTATCTTTTTCTCCAGCTTGCCGTATTTTCGATTAAAGCGTACCGTGTAGATACCGTTAAGCTGGCGCATACCTCTGGAGAGATTGGCATCTGGTGTTTCCACTACCAGATGATAATGGTTGGTCATCAGGCAGAACGAGTGCTCGATTTCCTTGCAATGCGGGGCGGATCATATATGACCCCGATTTCCACAGAAGGCTAATACCACTCCCTACCAGCTGCTTTGTAATTTGAACCGCGTTCCGGTGCATTACCAAGGGACACTGATGACCGACTTTGCCGATTTAGGCCAGGCCATCGTTTAGTTAGCGCACGACGATTTTACACACTTTCCACCAGCCTGCTCCCACTCTCACAACGCCCTCACACGCTGGACTGATCGGAACAGGGCAAGCAGGCAGCAGCCTCCTTTGCTTGAAAAATAGCAACAGCGCAGACAGAGTGATCATTTTTGATGGCAATTTGTTCCGGCGTAAAGCCTTGGCGACAGACCCGGTTGATCTCGATGCCCGGAGTTGCCAACAGCACCTGAAGACAATCCAGATGCCCCCTGCTCGCGGCAATATGAAGCGGCGTAAAACCCCTGTGGCACTGCCCGTTAATATCGACTCCCGGCGTTTTCGACAGCAACTGGACACAACCAACAAAGCCATAAAAGACCGCTCTGTGCAAGGGCGGCAAGTTGCCGAAGCGGGCGGCCTGATTAAGCCTGATCCCCGGTGCTGCGAGTAACTCTTCCATACACAAAAAGTGGCCAAGCTTCGCGGCA
Source organism: Endozoicomonas sp. (assembly GCA_024509075.1). GTDB lineage: Bacteria > Pseudomonadota > Gammaproteobacteria > Pseudomonadales > Endozoicomonadaceae > Endozoicomonas. The sequence continues at coordinate 5,700 of JAKROC010000120.1, read as the reverse complement.
AGCTCCAGCGCCGTCACGCCAAGGATGGTTTCTTTATTGACATCAATACCCGGCACTTTCACCAAGGCAGCAACACAGGCACGATGGTTACCCTGAACGGCACTGTGTAAAGGTGTCATCCCGTCGTAGGCAGGCAGGTTAACGTCGGCAATGCCCATATAGATCAGTGCCTTCAGGCACAAGAAACTACCGGAATGAGCCGCCATATTCAACGGCGTGTGGCCACTGTTCGATACTGCATTAAGGTCAATACCTGGCGCCTCAAGCAAAAATGTAGTGCATTCGAGAAGACCTGAAAGAACCGCATTATGCAGTGGTGTCTGGCCGATATCATTCCGGGTATTGACGTCAACGCCCGAATTGCCCAGCAGCGCATTGACGATGACTGGATGATTGCCCTTAACAGCAGCATTCAAAGGTGACCAACCACAACTCTTATGATTCAGATCAACGTCTCGTATCCCCAACAGCAGCCTGACACATTCTATATAGCCCATACTGGCACTTGCGTTTAAGGCAGTAGCGCCATCCTTGGCAACGGCATTGACCTGCACACCTTTATGATTGAGCAGCAGTTTAAGGCACCCCCATCGGTTACGCGAAGCGGCATTATGCAAGGGTGTGGCACCGTCAATGCTCGGTCTGTTAACCTCTATTTCAGGCCTTTTCAGCAACTCTTGCAGACACTGGTCGAAACCATGCGCGGCAGTGATATGCAAAGGTGATGCACCATTTGACGTTGCCGCATTAACATCCACATCAGGCCGGGCCAACAAAATCTTGAGACATTCCAACCGATTCTGCTCAGCGGCACAAAACAGCGGCGTCCAGCCGCTTTTGTAAGTGGCCAGGTTTACTTGAACTGCCTTACTCGCGAGCATCACCTTAAGACACTCGACATAGCCAAACTGGGCAATACTGCACAAAGGCGTCCAGCCTGTATTGTTCGAGACGTTGACATCAACACCGGCCGTTTCGACCAAGGCTTTGACACAAGGTGACCAACCACAACTCTTATGATTCAGATCAACGTCTCGTATCCCCAACAGCAGCCTGACACATTCTATATAGCCCATACTGGCACTTGCGTTTAAGGCAGTAGCGCCATCCTTGGCAACGGCATTGACCTGCACACCTTTATGATTGAGCAGCAGTTTAAGGCACCCCCATCGGTTACGCGAAGCGGCATTATGCAAGGGTGTGGCACCGTCAATGCTCGGTCTGTTAACCTCTATTTCAGGCCTTTTCAGCAACTCTTGCAGACACTGGTCGAAACCATGCGCGGCAGTGATATGCAAAGGTGATGCACCATTTGACGTTGCCGCATTAACATCCACATCAGGCCGGGCCAACAAAATCTTGAGACATTCCAACCGATTCTGCTCAGCGGCACAAAACAGCGGCGTCCAGCCGCTTTTGTAAGTGGCCAGGTTTACTTGAACTGCCTTACTCGCGAGCATCACCTTAAGACACTCGACATAGCCAAACTGGGCAATACTGCACAAAGGCGTCCAGCCTGTATTGTTCGAGACGTTGACATCAACACCGGCCGTTTCGACCAAGGCTTTGACACACAAAGGGTGATTTTCACAAGCAGCACTGAGTAACGGTGTAAAACCGAGGGAGTCCCGCGAGTTAAGTTCAATCCCAGGGGCTGCCAGCAACATGTGCAAAATAGCCAGATTACCGATGAGGGCCGCCAGCTGCAAAGAGGTAACACCGGCAAAATCCGTCATATTGACATCAATAGTCGCCGTCTTCACCATGGCATTGACGATAAGATTCTGATTATTTTGAACCGCCAAAAACAGTGGCGTATGACCTTCATTGTCCCGTACGTTGACATCAATACCCGGCAATTTCAGCAATACCCTGACCACCTGCAGGTAACCACCAAGCACAGTATGATGCAAAAGCACACGACCACTGTCATCTTGGTGGTTAATGTCTGCTGGCACTAATGACTGTAAGTAGATCAAGCCCCCCGAATCATCTTGTTGGCCATCAGGTCGCTGACCAGCTGTTTGGCATCGCCGGCGAATGGTCTCCTGACAATGGCCCGTTAACAGCAGATTAACCACCAGTTCCGTCTGCCCCAGACGAAATGCCTGCAGGAACAGTCGCTGACAATCCTCAGGGGTCAGCAATTCAGCTATCTGCTGTGGTGAAAACTCGGCAATTTCCCAGCTGTTGAGCTGAGCTGTAACCGGTGTGATATCCACGATGCCTTGCAGCTGGGAAAGCACCGGTTGCAGTAAGGGCGTTTTGATCAACCAATCAACCGAGTTCAGGACAGCCAAAACCCCGGACCTGGTCCTCAAGGCACTGGCAAAACAGGAACAGACATGATGTCTCAGAGCGTCCTGAAACGCGGCGTCGCTATCGACCAGCTTGTCGCGCAGCTGTGCAGTCAGCGCCTCCACCACGGCACTGGGTAGCAACCGCAGTTGCCTGCCTACCACGGGACTGAGGAAAAATGCAGCGATATCCTCTGTGCCTGTGGTTTGTTCCAAAGCCTGGGTCAGCAGAGCATGGGCCGTCAATTCAGGCCAGGTACTGAAGTCAATGGTATGCAAATGTGGCAGTTGCAAGGAGATGAGTTCTGTGGGAGTAAAAACACACTTCTGCCCAATGTGCAATGGTTGGGCTGATTGAAACACCCAGAAGTAAAGCTGATTGATGGTACCGATATACGTCACCGTCCTGCCACCACCGGTGATGCCGGCAAAAACGACGGTATCCGCCCGGTAGAAACAACCAGTAAGCCAGGCAAACATTTTTTCCCGATGACGCTTTAGATGAAAACTGTCGTCAATGGTGTCGTCCATCACCACGGTCAGATTGATGGGATTATCTGTGACGGTTCCCATTAAGCCATTAATGGGACCAAACACCTTGCTGTTGAGGGCATTAACACCAATAGCGGTATTCTCTTCAATCCCGGCTGGCCGGGTCAGCCAGTGAGAACAACCAACACTGGCCAAGGTGGCAATCAGCTGGCCGGACCAGTCATTGGCAATTCGACGCAGTACCGTGCAAGCGTTGACAGACACACGGACAGAGTTCAGAAACCAGGTCAGGTCGTCATCATTGAGGTAGTCATGGGCCAGCGGATCGGAAATGCTGTGCAGCGCCAGATTGTCACAGTACAGGTTGTGCAGACCATTGAACCAGTGCACCTCCATATCCTCAGAGACACGAAGACCTGTCTGTTGCTGCTCCACCATAAAAGAATGGACAAAAGTACGAAAAAGGTCACTGCGGGCTTTATACAGACGGTCGTCAAGTCCGTTGGCAGAGACGGCCTGCAGATCGAGAAAAGTGGTAGCAAAGCGACTGTGAACGCCTGCCAGACATAGATCAATACCATTAAGGCATTCGCACAGTAACGAGGCAAAGTAGTCATTATCCGTCCGGTGCGACAAACAGCACTGATCCTGACTATGATGACGCAGTTTCAATACCAGTTGGTGAATTTGAAAACGGGTTTCCCGATAAATGTGCGGCAAATCCTCAAACTCATACTCTGGCGGCTCGCAAAGCTTATTGTGAAAGGCATCCAATGCCTTATCGAACTGATTACTGACATAACGGTGAGCCAGATGCTTCAGCTCAACAATATCACGCAGGAACTGAGTCCGAATATCCTGGAAAACAGGCTTATCAAGCAACTGCAGATAGCTGGTTACCTTTGGCAGTTCGATAAAACAGGTCTGATCCTCAATCTCTGGTTCTGTGCTGACCGATGGCTGCCAGGGTTGAAAAAGTCTTGTATGGCTGATCGTTGGAGGCGACAACATAACACTTAAACCAGTGATCCCTTGGATTGTTAAAAACTTGCCGGGTAAGCAGCCGGCAGGCTCACTTGGAATAGTTCGGCTGTGCATTGGACTTAGTGACAGCTGCAAAGTTCAGAGGTGTTGTCGGTGGCTTTTATTTATGTCGTCGCAGCAGCCGGATTTGCTGACTCTTCGCCCAGCAGCTGGTGCTTGTAAACCAAAAAAAATGGATAGTAAATAATAATATCCAGAACCATCAAAATGGCAGTCAGGATCGAGGCCTTAATGGCCCAGCTTGCACTCCACGCCGCACCTATCAGAGCAGGTGTCGTCCATGGGGTGACAGCGATGGCCTTATCAATAAGGCCGGTACTGACGGCGGTATAAGCAATGATAGCGTTGAATGCCGGCGCCAAAACAAAGGGCAGAAACAGGGAAGCATTCAATACTACCGGGGCGCCGAACATCACCGGCTCATTGATCTGGAACAGACCCGGAAAAAAGCTCATACGCCCGACGCTGCGAAGATGCACAGACTTACTGAAGCACATTAGAATAACCAGTGCGATGGTAGCACCAGCACCACCGATAAAAATGTAAAAGTCCCAGAAAGGCTGAGTGAACAGATTAGGCACCGGCTCACCTGCAGCATAAGCCGCAGCATTGGCGGCAATATTGGTCAGAAATATAGGCGACAAAATTCCAACGACAATATTCGCGCTGTGTATACCGGCAAACCAGAGCAACTGGCTGATCAGAATCCAGGTGGCACCGAGAATAGCAGGCAGACTGTTGGAAGCAGAAACCAGGGGCTTGAACAAAGCCATAACCGCTTCAGGCAACAACATGCTGAAATTCTGCTGAACAAAGAGACTCAGCGGGGTAAGAAAAATAGCCAGGACCGGCACCAGCAGGGCAAACGAAGCAGCAATAGCCGGTGGTACTTGCTCAGGCATGCGAATAGTGATGTTGTACTTCTTCAGGATGCGAGTCAGTTCAACGGAAAAGTAAGCTGCGAGAATAGCAGTAAAAATGCCTGTACCGGCAAAATGATTCAGGGGGAGTGCCCACCCCTTTTCAGAAGCGGCAACCAGAAGGAATGACATGGCAGACAGAGCAGCTGCCCCAATGGGATCCATCTGATACTGTTTGGCCAGGGAATAGGCAACGCCCATGGCGATAAACAGGGACATAATCCCCATAATCATCGTCCAGGGCATCACGATGGTTGGACGATGTGCAGCGACAAAATCCAGCCACGCACGACCAAAGGCATTAGTCGTGTCTGCCGAAAAAGGAGGGTTAGCAAAAATCAGGATAAAACTGCCTACGATAATAAAGGGCATGGCCACCAGGAAACCATCCCGCAGGGCCACGACATGGCGTTGAGTGCCCAGTTTGCCAGCAATCGGCCCCAGCTCGTGCTCAACAAATCGCATCAGCTGATCGTACAGTTTCATTTTCTATACCCGCTTTCAGGCAGCTGCTCCCGCTGAATATATGCCTTAAGACGTGTAATAAATCCTAAGTTCACGATTTTCGAAACACACAAAAAGGGATCTCCGCTCTTAGCGACTATTCGATGTTGAAACTGGCATGGCAGGAGGAAAGAAATTCAAATCTCTCCCGCCAGAACCCACAAAACCATTTTCATTTCTGTTGAACTTACAGTCAGAGAAAAGCTATGCACTATAGCGCACAACGCCTGCATAAGCGGCGGCGCGTCTAGCGCCGTCCGCTGAAATTTATTGTTAGGCGCGGCTTGCTCGTTGTAATTGTTTAAGATTGCCTGAATCCGTGACTTCTTGATTTACATGACGAACAATCCGGCCGACTGCTTAATTCTGAATGAGCCAGCTTGTCTAATGTAACTATTCAGCACCCAGCAAAGGATGATTATCGTAATTCCTCATGGCTATGA
>JAKROC010000012.1 GCA_024509075.1 Endozoicomonas sp. | reverse complement strand
CACAAGGGCTTCGCTCATTTGCCGCCTCGAATCAACTTGAAATCCATTGGGTATAACAGGTGTCGTACACTGTCTTTTTGATCCACTGGTTTGTGACGCAAAAATGTCAGCAGCATAAGGTAAATTTCCGACTTTGCGAAAAATGCTGCGGGTCAGTCAGTAAGCACCAGCGCAAGAAAGATGCACAATTTATCCACAGCATGCCCCCAGACAAACCTGCTTGAATTTATGCCGATGGCGCATTATCTTGTGTGTGTGAATGATTGCAACACAATATATGGTATTCTCTGGCGGATCCATTCTTGAGAAATGCAGCATGCGGTAAATGCCACAGAGGCTGGTTTGCTGTTACAACGACCTTGCAGGGAAGCGCGGACGGTGGTCTTGAAAGTACGCTTGTACGAATTTTCATTATGTTGGCTGTGTCGTCTGTCCCGTAAAACAGAGCGGGCAGGGGGAACGTCGCCCGACATTATCCCGAAATAGTTCACATTGATCTCCACCAGTGGCCGCTGGCGGAGGTGATGCGTGTGACAAAATGGCAGTTTCATTTTATAGACAGGCAGGGGTTGAATGAACAAAAACATTCAGGTCACCAAGCGTGACGGCGACAGGGAACAGTTGGATCTGGAGAAGATCCACCGGGTGATTACGTGGGCTACCGAGGGTCTGGATAATGTCTCCGTCTCTGAAGTGGAACTTAAATCCCGCATTCAGTTTTATGATGGCATCAAGACCACAGATATCCACGAAACACTGATAAAATCCGCCGCCGACCTGATTTCTGCCCAGGCACCAGACTATCAGTATCTGGCTGCCCGCCTGGCTATTTTCCATCTGCGCAAGAAAGCCTTTGGCCAGTTTGAGCCACCAAGACTGTACAGCCATGTGGTCAAGCTGGTGGAGGCCAGAAAATACGATCAACACCTGCTTGGCGACTACAGCGAAGCGGAGTTCGACTGCATGGAGGCGTTCATGGATCACAGCCGTGACATGTCCTTCAGCTACGCGGCGGTGAAGCAGCTTGAGGGCAAGTATCTGGTGCAGAACCGGGTGACCGGGGAGTACTACGAAAGCCCGCAAATGCTCTACCTGCTCATCGGTGCTTGCCTGTTTGCCGGCTACCCGAAAGAGACTCGGCTGGATTATATCGAGCGCTTTTACCATGCGGTGTCCACCTTCCGGCTCTCCCTGCCTACACCCATCATGGCCGGCGTACGCACACCAACCCGGCAATTCAGCTCCTGCGTGCTGATCGAGTGCGGTGACTCCCTGGATTCTATCAATGCCACGTCCAGCGCCATTGTCAAATACGTCAGCCAGCGGGCTGGTATCGGCATTAACGCCGGGAATATCCGAGCCCTGGGCAGTCCGATCCGTGGGGGAGAAGCGTTCCACACCGGCTGTATTCCTTTCTACAAACATTTCCAGACGGCGGTAAAATCCTGCTCTCAAGGTGGCGTGCGCGGTGGCGCAGCCACGTTGTTCTACCCCATATGGCACCTTGAGGTGGAGAACCTGCTGGTATTGAAAAACAACCGTGGGGTTGAGGAAAACCGGGTGCGTCATCTGGATTACGGCGTGCAGTTTAACAAGCTGATGTACCAGCGTTTGATCGAAGGGGGGAATATTACGCTATTCTCGCCCAGCGACGTGCCGGGCCTGTACGATTCGTTCTTTGCCGATCAGGAAAAGTTCGAGCAGCTCTACCGGCAGTATGAGCAAGACAGCAGCATTCGCAAAACCACCCTGAAAGCACTGGAGTTGTTCTCGCTGTTTGCTTCAGAGCGCACCAGTACCGGGCGGATTTACCTGCAAAATGTCGATCACTGCAACACCCACAGTCCGTTCGATCCGGCAGTCGCCCCGGTACGCCAGAGCAACTTGTGTCTGGAAATTGCCCTACCTACTAAACCGTTGTCGCATATTAATGATGAGGAGGGTGAGATCGCCCTGTGTACCCTGGCCGCTTTCAACCTGGGCGCACTCAACGATCTGAGCGAGTTGGAAGAGCTGGCCGAGCTGATCGTCCGTGCTCTGGACAGCTTGCTCGATTACCAGGATTACCCGATCCCTGCCGCCTATAACTCCACCATGGGTCGTCGTCCGCTGGGGGTTGGTGTGATCAACTTTGCCAACTATCTGGCCAAAAACGGTGTGCGCTACTCCGACGGTTCCGCCAATGGCTTGACCCACCGCACCTTTGAGGCCATCCAATACTACCTGCTAAAAGCGTCCAACAACCTGGCCAGAGAGCAAGGCACCTGCTCCAGGTTTAACGAGACCACGTACTCAAAAGGTGTTCTCCCTATTGATACCTACAAGCGGGACGTGGATGCAGTTTGTGACGAGGCGCTGCACCTTGACTGGGAAGGGTTACGCTCTGAGATCAAGGCCCACGGCCTGCGTAACTCCACCCTGACGGCATTGATGCCATCGGAAACGTCGTCCCAGATCGGCAATGCCACCAACGGCATTGAGCCGCCGCGAGGTTTCGTCAGCGTCAAGGCCAGCAAAGATGGTATTCTCAAGCAGGTGGTGCCGGACTTTGCCGAGTTGCAAGACCGTTATGAGCTGCTCTGGAGTATGCCCAATAACGACGGCTACCTGCAGCTGGTGGCCATCATGCAGAAGTTTGTCGACCAGACGATTTCCGCCAACACCAACTACGACCCCAGCCTGTTTGAAGGTGGCAAAGTGCCCATGAAACTGCTGCTCAAAGATCTGCTGACGGCATACAAGCTCGGTGTGAAAACGCTCTATTACCACAACACCCGCGACGGCGCTGCCGATGCGCAAAATGATATGGACGATGGCTGCGCTGGTGGCGCCTGCAAGATATGATGGGCTGACTGGCTTCGGCTGGTCAGGCAACAATGACGATTAACCGCTGATAAGCAACCGTGTGGGTCCTATGCCATTGAACCAAAGGTCAGACAGATGCCAGCAGGCCAATACAGCGCAAACCATCCCGGCAGAACAGACAATGACATACACAACATTTAACCAGGCACAGTTTGACGCCATCAAGGAGCCGATGTTCTTTGGCCAGAACGTCAATGTGTCGCGCTACGATATCCAGCGATACCCGGTGTTTGAAAAACTGATCGAGAAGCAACTCTCGTTTTTCTGGCGCCCGGAGGAGGTTGACCTGACCACCGACCGGCGTGATTTTATCGCCCTGCCGGAGCACGAAAAGCATATCTTTCTGAGCAACCTGAAGTACCAGATTCTGCTGGATTCGGTCCAGGGGCGTTCGCCCAACGTGGCCTTGTTGCCGGTGGTCTCATTGCCGGAGCTGGAAACCTGGATTGAGACCTGGGCCTTCAGCGAAACCATTCATTCGCGCTCTTACACCCACATCATTCGCAATATTGTCACTGAGCCGGCGCAGGTGTTTGATGATATCGTCACCAACGAAGCCATCACCAAACGGGCCAGAGACATTACCCGCTATTACGATGACCTGATCGCTGGTGTCAGCCTCTACCATCAGTTTGGCGAAGGGCGACACACTGTAAACAGTGAAGAGGTTGAGATCAGTATTACCGACCTGAAACGTAAGCTCTATCTGACGCTGGTTTCGGTCAATGTGCTTGAAGCGATCCGTTTTTACGTCAGCTTTGCCTGCAGCTTTGCCTTTGCCGAGCGCTCCACCATGGAAGGTAATGCCAAGATCATCAAACTGATTGCCCGGGACGAAGCTCTGCACCTGACCGGCACCCAGCACATGCTGCAACTGATGGCCGAGGGCAAGGATGACCCGGAGATGGCAGTGATCGCCCGGGAGCTGCAAGACCAGGCCCGGCAGATCTTTATCGATGCTGCCGAGCAGGAAAAAGACTGGGCCGACTACCTGTTCCGCGATGGCTCCATGATCGGCCTGAACCGGGACATTCTTGGTCAGTACGTGGAGTACATCACCAACCAGCGCATGAACGCCATCGGCTTTGAGCCGGCCTTTGCCATCAAACAGAATCCACTGCCCTGGATGAACAGCTGGCTGAACAGTGATAACGTTCAGGTGGCGCCGCAGGAGGTGGAGGTCAGCTCCTACCTGGTTGGCCAGATTGACAGTGCTGTTGAGTCGGAAGACTTCAGTAACTTCTCGTTGTAAACACTATTCCCGATCCCAAATGCAGAGCCAGACCTTGTTGGTCTGGCAAATCATGGAACAAGAATGGCGCACATTATCAAAATTCTTGACGGGTTCAGCTTTATTCCCCGCGCAGAGCTAACCGTTCTGGAGGCTCTTGAACAGCAGAACGTTGTTATGGAATACCAGTGTCGTGAAGGTTTTTGCAGCAGTTGTCAGGTCAACCTGGTTGACGGTGAGGTGACCTACACCACCGAGCCTATTGCCTTCATTCCTGAAGGAAAAATACTCACCTGTTGCTGCCAGCCAGACAGCGACCTGATCATTGAGATTCCCGGCGGCTGCACAATCAAGAAGCCCTGACCGGAAGCGCCAGTTACCTGCATCGGGAAAAGGCTCCAGCCCGCTGACTGGCCAGACATAATTCTCAATCCAAAAAAACAGTTGTCACGGCCATTAATCACAGAAATTGAACCAAAAGAGACTTTTGTAGTCTCAGGAAGGGAAAATGCTCTGTATTTGCCGAAGGTGACGGCAGAATAACCCTGACTCCACTAAAGGAGAGCCAATGCGCCAGAAATTACTGCTGTTTGCGTTGACCCTGCTGCTTGCTGCTGCCGGCACCTTTGCCGGAAATACTCATCGCCCCACTCAGGAGCAACTCCCGGAATATTACCCCTACGCTCTGATGAGTTACCTGTCAGAGCTGGATGCTGTGCTGAGCTGCGATGCTGTGGAAAGCCAGCTGTTTTCTGTTTTCCGGCTCTCCTATCTTGGTGGTCGTGGTATCAGGATGGTTGTCGATGAAGAGGACATTCCGGAAAACTGGCGGTCTCACTTTGCCGTTACCCGCCAGCCTGGCGAGTTATCCACAGCCAATCTCGATTGCCCGTCAAACAATCAGCTGGTCGGTCAAATCGCCGTGCCTGATTCTGACATTACCGCCAGAGTCTTTGTGCAGGCGGCTACCGAGTTGCCGGGCAGAGTTGTTTTGGCCTTTTCCGGCGAACAGCCTGCTACCACTTTTCAATGCCTGTTGTCCGAGCCTCAGGTTTCCGGACCCTGCGCTTTGGTAAGGCATCAACTGCAGACCATCCTTGACCTGGTTGGTGATCTCAAGAATCAGTACCCGGATCATGCTATTGATATTGCCGGTTACTCGTACAGTGGTGCATTGGTGCAGGCATTAATGTTTGCTTCGCCGCTTGTTGATCAGGCGTATATTTTCAACAGCCATGGAGTACACCCAGGCTGGCTTGATGGCATGACAGCAGAGCGTCTTGCCTCTATCCACCACATCTACATTGAAGGCAGTTATCTGCATGGTCGGGATAATAACCCGTTGAACCGCTACTCACGATGGCGGCTGCCAACCCACAAAGTGGCTGGCTCTGCTGTGGCGCTGTCACCTGAAGGGTTGGAACCGAACCTGCGACAGATATACAGACTGAATCACCACGATTCCTGGTTGGACACACTCTACAACCTGATGACTGAATCTTGGGTGCTGCACTCAAAAGAAGCAGTCCTGAGAACTTTCGAGGCTCATCTGGAACTGGATTTTCCGTGGTAGCCCCTAGCTGCTCTTGCTGTCTGCACTAACAACATGAAGGTTCATCAGCACGACGTAGATGCCGGGTATTATCAGGGCGGAAGCGATGACAATCAGTAACTCGTCGTAGTCTGCAGATGCAAATGCCGCCAGAATGAACACAGACGACAACAACACAATCGCTAAGTCGCCGGCGGTAATCTTGTTATCTACGACATCCTTCTTCAGCAAGGCGATACCTGACCAGAAATAAGGAAACAGCAACAGCAGGACTGAAATGGTTACGGAAATATTAAACGCCTCGGCAATATTGCTGCCCATCAGCATGAGAATAACTTCCACAACAGTCATAATGACTGCATTGATTATCAGCCCGATGTGAGGAATGCCGTGACGGTTAACCTTGGAGTAGGCTTTAGGCAGAAAGCCGTTATCAGCACTGGTTTTGGCGGCGCTTACCGAGTTCAGACCCCAGACGATAAAGCTGGCAATACAGGCAATGGACATCACCAGTGATACCGCGCTGCCCACATAAGACGAACTGGTGATCTTTTCCATGGACAAGGCAAAGGAGGCCGGAGCGTTTTGAATCTCCTTGGCGGTGAACATGCCCTCCATCACCGTGGTTGAGAGAATATAAAACACGGCCACAACCATAAAGCCGATAATGGTGGCAATTGGCACCACCTTATGGGGGTTTTTAATCTGGGCGGCGTTGGTAGCCACACTCTCAACACCGACGTAAGAAAATATCAGGACGGCAAAACCGCCCATAATGGCTGAGCCTTCATTCAGGCCTGAGACATTCCAGTTTTCCTTGAACTGTCCGGGGCTGAATTCCAGCCAGCCAAAGAGACTGGTCAGAACCACGGAGATCAGCAACAACGTCACGGTGACGGACACCACCTGGGCAATAATGCCAACACCGCGCAGTGACAGGGCGGCAAATACCCAGATCAGGGTGATGATGGTTATGCCCAGAAAAATAGGGTTATTTAACTGAGGTATAAACATGGCCAGATAGCCAAGGCCGGCAATCAGTATGGACACATTGGATATCAGGTTGCCATAAACGTAAAAAAAGCCGCATTGCGCTCCAAGCAGTGGGCTGATGTAGGTGGCCAGGGCAGTTGGGCTGGGGTCGTCAAACCGTTCTCCAGCGCGGACGTACACCAACGTCAGGAACAGCGCCCCAATGGTGACAAGAATGAAGGAGATTAAGGTAATGGAGCCGGTAAAGGCCAGTTGTTGCGGCAAGGCAATGACACCGCTGCCAGCCAGGCTGGAGATAATCAAAAAGGTCGCTCCGATCATGCCCAGCTTTTTCGCGTCCGAGGCTTTTCCATCACTAGCCATGGTGAATACTCCTTTACCGCTGGCGGTAAACAAAAGTTAGTGTTAATGATTGATCAGGTTATGCCGTGACGCACAAGGCTCTGAACAACTGCTGGCCATCCCGTTCAGTGCGCTCCACCCCATGAATATCGCTTTCGTATCCGGGGAAGCGGTTCTCGAAATTTTGCCGGGCCATCAAGTATTCAAAGATGGGCCGGGCCTTGTCGTTCATCAGTTCGCCGCCCATCATGATGGGAATGCCGGGCGGGTAAGGCACCATCATGACCGCAGGCACTCGCCCATGCATTTTGTCCAACTCCACGTATTCCACCTGTTTTCGCACTACACAGTGGTACGCATCGGCTGGCTTCATGGCGGGGTCTGGTATCACCTGGAATGCGGCCTGCATTTTGTCCAGCAAGCGCTGCTCCTTGAAGTACCGATGAATTGCCTGGCAGTGGTCGTGCAAACCAACACCGGCGTAGCGTTGGGGATGCTCTTGTACCAGCCGTGGCAGCGCCTGTTCAAGTGGCGCATTACTGTCGTAAAGTGCCTTGAACCTGAGCAGTGCTGAGAGCAGGGAGCACTGTTTCGCCTTGGTGGTGCCAAGAGAGTTGAGGAGCAAAAAAGAGTAGTAGTCGGTTTTTTCACAGACGATGCCATGCTTGATCAGGTAATCGGTGACAATGGAGGCGGGAATGCCGTCGTCGGCCAGATTGCCGGCATCGTCAAGGCCAGGGGTGATAAACGTCAGTTTGATGGGGTCGAGCATGGCGTAGTCGTCTTCCATCTCATCAAAACCATGCCAATTATTTTTCTTGCTGAATATCCACGGGTGCTGGTGGCTGGCCAGGTACTCCACCGGCACATTCTCAAAGGCGGTTTCACTGCCTTCGTAGCTGACGATGCGTGGCTGCCACATCTCGAAAAACCAGCTTTTGCTGGTTTTTGACTCCCGGGCGATGTGGGTCACTTTCTGGCGCAGCCGAATGGCTTCAAGAATGATGTCATTCAGCATAATTTCACCATTGTCGTCCATCATCTTGGTGGCCACATCCAGTGAGGCAATCATGCTGTACTGCGGTGAAGTGGAGCCATGCATCATGTATGACTCATTGATTTCATCCGGATTGATTTTCACCCTGCTGCCGCTGCGGATATGCATCATGGAGGCCTGAGAAAATGCGGTCAGCAATTTGTGCGTGGAGTGGGAGCAGAAGATGGGTGGGTGGTCGCTGTTACGATCGTCATCGGCCATGCCGAAATGGTCTTTGTACATGGGGTGAAACCGGGCGTAAGCGTACCAGGCTTCATCGAAGTGCAGATTTTCCACGCTTTGCTGCAACTGTTTTTTGATGTTGATGACGTTGTAACAAATACCGTCATACGTGGAGTTGGTCAGAGCCGACATTTTCACTGTGCTGTGCAGTTTTTGCTCGGCAGGAATGATCGGGTGAGCCTGAATCTTGCCGCGGATGGACTGTTCCGAGAATTCAGATAAACGACATGGGCCAATAATCCCACGTTTGTTCCTTCTCGGTACCATGTAGACCGGATAGGCGTCGGTGATCACCATGGCGTAGTTGAGGGATTTATGGCAGTTACGGTCCACAAAAGCGATATCGTCCCGAACCAGCTGGCTTCGCCAGATAATCTGATTAACGTTGGAGGTGCCATTAAGTACGTAGTAGGTGTAGTCGGCGCCAAACACTCGGGCCGAGTTTTTCTCCGCCTCACCGACGACACCGTTGTGATCCAGTAATGAGCCTAACTCCGGCACAGAGATGGACAGGTCGGCGCGAAAAACATTTTCACCAAAAAAATCAAACAAGGCCGCACCGGACGGGCTGTGCAGAAATCCCTGACCGCCCATGTGGCCGGGAGTGTGCCAGGCGTATTTGTATTCCTGAGCGTATTTGACCAAAGTGCCGAAGAATTTAGGGTAGACGGTTTTAAGGTAGTCATTAACGAAAACGTCTATGCGCCCGGCCAGAAACTCAATGGTGTCGGCCGTTTTCCACAGGGCATCGTCGATTATCTCAAGTACGTGGGTGGGAATGGAGGCTGAGGCCAGTCGCTCAGTAAGCAGGATGATTGGAATGTGCTTGTTGCGCGAGCGAACCAGGTTGAGCAGCTCCTCCGGATCCATGCGCTCATCACTGACTTCACAGCGAATATCCCAGTCGATAATCACCGCACCAAGGTCGGAACGGGACATGAAAATCTCAATGCCGTCTTCATAACTGAACGACGGATGCACTGTCAGCCCTTGCACCTCTTCCAGATTCTCAACCAATTCTCTGAGGCGAAAACCTTCATCATTAATGGCATCAAACTGGGCAGAAATAATCAGGACCGGCCATGACCGTTTGGTGACTTTCATCATTAGTTCCCGACGAATTGAGTGATGAAAAAGAAGTGCACAGAAGCAGGTGGGGTGAGCTCGAGATAAAAATACCGTTCAAACGGAAGGATAGTCATTGCCGGTTAATTACGCCAAAAACAGCAGAGAATAGACGTCTATTTTACTCCGGGACACCAGATCCCCTGTGAGAGTAATTCTGTAGGTCAGAGCAGATTCAACAAAGACTTCATGACTCTTGTAAGCTATTTCTCGACTTTGGACTTTGCATGACACGAAAGACTGGCCAGGTTTCGATAAAATAACAAACCGACATCAGCGAACAGTTTTTTCACGTTACCTGAAGCAGGGGCCGGAAATGAAATAACAGGGATGCCGGTGAATACCTTGTCGGCTAGCCGTTCGAATATGACGGCCAGTGACACCCAGCATTGCCCCCAAATGTACTGAGGTCGATTAGTCTTCTTGCTGTGTTGATGATGGGTACGACAAGCAGGGGCATTGTCAGAAAACCGTTCTATCACCCAGTCATCAAGAGCAAGAGTCATCGGCTCATCTGCCGGTGCCTGTGAACAGACCAGTCGGATCAAGCGACACGCCACGTGCTTCCATCGCCATTTACCCTGTGAGGTCCAGTGGTGGTAACTGCTCCACACACAATGAAAATCCAGTAATATTAAAGAGCTGTAGCTGAGTTTAGCGTTGATTAAGTTGTATGCTTTTTTGTCTGCTATTGATCAGAAAAGCCGTCTTTTTTATGAAAGTAGATGTCCGTTATGGGTGTAGTATCTTCGAAAATTCAGCAAAAAAATGCAAGATTAAAATCAGCGGGAATTGCTGCCAGATGGCAAAACACCAGTATACCCAAAGGATTTCAAGTTGATTCGAGGCGGCAAATGAGCGAAGCCCCGGGAGCTTAGAAATACTGTGTGACCGGGGTGAGCGAATACCCTGAAGGGCATAAATGCAGCCAACAAAGTAGCAACTTGAAAGACGATGGGTATGGGTGTTAGCTGGCTTTGCCATCGAATGTTGATAAGCGATCATTGGTGCCGGGGGTAATGCCAGAAGTTTGGGCTAAATGGAAGTATTAATGTTGTGTCTTCACCGGCAAGGCAGGCTTCCGGATGATATCGATAAAGCTGGTGGCGGACCAGTCGTTCCTGCTCTCGAGAAACATCGACCATAACCAAGTGCTTGCCGTTGGCCAGATCATCATGAAACCGGGTGGTTTTATAATTTTCCCGTGTGACTCCTGCCAGCCCGCCACTCCAGGCACCAAACATTGTAAAAAAACCTGCGAAGACAATCAGGGCTGGCAGTGGGATGTCCACCCCGAAAGGGTTCCACCATTCCAGCAGGGTAGCGGCCACTAGTCCAACCAAACCGCCAACAAGTGCGCCAAGCTGGCCCGAGTGAATTACGTCATTTTCCTGAAGCATATTGGCACTGTGAATCTGACGATGGAAAAGGCCTGCTTCGTTTCGGCTCAGAACATGGAGATGCCAGTCAGTGATGCCATCCCTGTGAAGGTCTTCAACAATGCGGGTCACGCTGTCCAGGGAGTCGGTAAGATAGTAAAGACGTTTCATCTTGTACCTCCTGCTTTACTGCGAGCAGAAAGTGAGTATAGATTATGTCGAGCCGCAGGCTCTCTCTGGTAATCAGTGTTGGGTGAGTTGACTATGAAGCAAGTAAAAGTGGCCGTCAGAAAGAAGGGGTCGAGAGATTCCCGGGAGCTGAGCGAAGCCGACGTTGAGATGAAGCAAACACTGGAGCGTCTAGCCAAAAAGGGGCTGAACCCCATGCAGATTTGCCAGAAGCTCAATGAGCACAATGTACATCACCCGGGAGGTGGGGACTGGACGTATGACCGGGTGGTTGAGGAGTGTGAAAGGCTGAAGGTCTGAGCGCCCAGTCTGTCTTGGGTAGGAGGTTACCCGTGAGCAACTCCGTTTTTAATGGCTAACCTCTTCTGGTGGATTCCAGCAGTTTTCGAAAACGCTGGCGTTTCTCCTCTGGGCTGAGCAAGGGAACGGGAACGGAGGGTTCTTCGACCAGCGCGCCACAATCCAGGGTTGAGGAGTCTGCTGACCCCCCCTGTGCTGTTTGTTGCAGCCAGTCATCCATGACATCAAGGGCTTCAAGTAGTCCTTGGTGGGCATCCGGGATATCCTCGCTGGTTTCACTAAGAAGGTTGATTTTTTTTACCAGATTGTCCCGTATCTGAACAATCCGCTGCTCAGTGACCTGCTCTCCATTCTCCTTCAGCCATTTTCTGGCTGATTCTCCATTGGTAGCCATGATGCATTGTTACCTGTGTTGATCTGGAAATTACGGCCAAAACTGACCATATGGTTAATTTTCGGGAAAAGCATAGCTCTTTTTGGCAAATACGACCAAGATACCGTTAGTCAATCTACGTAGAATTACGTTATCTTACCGCGCTTTTTCATTCCACGACTCCCAATTGACAGAGTGCCCTGATGAGTATTTTAAAGGCCAGGTTTGCGCTTATGGTGCAGCAGTTGCAAAAACTGTTGGCTCAGCCTGTGCCTGATGAGCAGCTAATACGAATTGAGTTGCCGATGCCGGCGGTGCATCTGCAGGGCTTTCTGGCTGCTCAGGATTGTGCTGAAAAGGGCCTCTGGAAAGACCGGGAAGGGGAGTTTGCCATTGCCGTTCTGGGCTATAGTTGGACGGCCATTTTAAATAGCCATCAGGAAATCGAGCCAGCATTTGCCAGTGCACGCCGATTATTGACTCAACTGTCAGACCCAGACAGCAGTCGTTGCCTTTGCTACCTGTCGTTTGATGACAGCCCTGCTTCTGTCTGGCCTGCGTTTGGTTACGGGGCTGTCTGTCTTCCGCTGTTGGAACTGGTGCAGACTCGCAAAGGAACCATACTTGGGGTCAATATCAGGGCTTACAACGACGCAGATTACAGAGAGAGCCTTGGTAAGGCGCTCAGGCATATTGATGCCCTGAAACTCACCCAGGAGTTACCTGAGACTGATTTTACCGTCCGTTTGACCGGTTACAGTCCTGATTTTGTCAACTGGCAGCAGATGGTCAGCGGCGCAGGGCAGGCATTTTTGACTGGTGCTCTGGATAAAGTGGTACTGTCAAGAGAAACCCGTTTGCAACTGTCGGGGCAGTTTTCACCCTGGCCATTGTTGTCCGCCTGGCAACAGGCCAATCCACAGACTTACCAGTTTTTGTTACACCAGCAGGGGCAGGCTTTTTTTGGTTGCTCACCAGAGCGCCTGGTGAAACGACTGGAAAATACCATTGTCACTGAGGCTCTGGCAGGTACCATTGTGCGCGGGCTGAGTCGGGCAGAAGATGTTCAATTAGAGAATCTTCTGATGTCCGATAGAAAAAATATCCATGAGAACCGCCTTGTTCTGGACGACATCTGCCACAAACTGCAACCGTTGTGTCACTTTCTGGAGGCTGATCGCAGCCATTCAGTGGTCAAACTCCACCATATTCAGCATCTGCGCTACCAGCTTCGTGGGGTACTCAACCCGGAAGTCCATGACGAACACTTACTCAATGCACTTCATCCGACGCCAGCTGTGGGAGGGTCACCAGGGGAGCCGTCCCGCCAGTTTATCGAAACCCACGAAACCTATGCCCGGGGCCTGTACGCCGGGGTGTGCGGTGTGCTGGGTATCACCAGCAGTGATTTCACTGTGGCCATTCGCAGTGCCCGTCTGGTAGACGACGCCCTCATGCTTTATTCTGGCGCCGGCATTGTCAAAGGCTCAATGGCTGAGGCTGAATGGGCCGAGCTTGATAACAAAATCGCCACCGTGCTGGATATCCTGCGGCAGCAACAAAGGGATACCAGGCCAATATTCCCCACAAACAGCCAGGGCGATCACGATCTGGATGTATCCCCCTAACGAGCTTGTGCATGACGTTACCAACCGACTCTCTGCAATTTTCATCAACGATTAATGGCATCTGGTCAGCTGCACTGATTGAGGAGCTGTGGCGGCTTGGCGTTCGCCATTGCTGCCTGGCCCCTGGTTCGCGCTCGGCACCGTTGGCTTTTGCCCTGGCAGCACACCACGGCATGACTCGCCATATTCATTTTGATGAACGCGGACTGGGCTTTTTTGCCCTGGGTATCGCTAAAGCCACGAATGAGCCGGTGGCTATCGTGACCACGTCCGGCACGGCGGTTGCTAATCTCTACCCCGCAGTGGTTGAAGCCCACCAGTCGGGTGTTCCCTTAGTGGTTATCAGTGCCGACCGTCCGCCTGAACTGATCGACTGCGGTGCCAATCAGGCTATTGATCAGTTGGGTATTTTTGGTGCCTACACCGGTGCCAGGCTTGATCTGCCACCACCGGAGCAGACAATCTCTCTGCGCTGGCTGCTGAGCAGTATTGATCAGGCCTTTGCCCGTGCCCACGGGCTACCGTTGCACATCAACTGCATGTTTCGCGAGCCACTCTATCCCCATCAGTCGGATGGCATTGGGGATAAAGACGTTTATTGGTCAGCAACAGGGCAATGGCAAGATTCGGGCAAACCCTACACAGAGTACGTGCTGCCAACCCTGCCTCAGCTTCCTGAGGTCAGGCAGTGGCAGGGTTTTGCCGAAGGCCGTGGTTTGATTGTGGTTGGTCGTGTACCTTTTGGTAGCGATGTGATGGCTATCGTGGCACTGGCTGAGCACCTTGGCTGGCCTTTGCTGGCCGACGTGCAGTCACAACTTCACGGTCATCCGGCAGCTGTTGTCCATGCTGAGCTGTTACTGGCGAGCGACACTGGGGAAGCACTCTACCGGCAGGCGGATCACCTGCTGCAAATTGGTGGTTATCTGACTTCTAAGCGACTGGATCAGTTTATTACCAGTCACCACTGGCAGGATTACTGGATGATTGATCCCGCTCCCAGGCGGGTGGACACTGCCCAGCGGCAGCATGTGCGGTTAGTTGGTGATATTGGGGCCATTTGCCAGCGGTTGCTGCCTGCCTGCGAGCACCTGAAGCCACAACAGGAGTGGCCTGATGCTTTTCACCATCAGGCGCGAATGATCCGGCAACACCTGGGCCGAAAGCCTGTTCAGCTTGATGAACAGTGGCTCGGCGCG
Source organism: Endozoicomonas sp. (assembly GCA_024509075.1). GTDB lineage: Bacteria > Pseudomonadota > Gammaproteobacteria > Pseudomonadales > Endozoicomonadaceae > Endozoicomonas. The sequence goes on along the minus strand of JAKROC010000012.1, from coordinate 20,507 downwards.
TCACTGGCTGAATTATTGCCGGCGAAATGTAGCGTGTTTCTGGGTAACAGCCTGCCCATTCGTATGGTGCAGATGTTCTCGGTCGGCCATTTGCCCAGAGTTTTTGCCAATCGTGGTGCCAGTGGTATTGATGGCCTGATCGCGACGGCAGCCGGTTGTGCTACGGGTGACCAGCAGCCCATGGTACTGCTGATTGGTGATGTCTCATTTTTTCACGACCTTAATTCACTGCAACTGGCCAGGCAGAACAAAAAACCGTTGGTGATTGTTCTGGTCAACAACGACGGTGGTGGTATTTTTCACATCACCACCAAAGGGTGTCGTGGCGATGCCTTGCGGGTGGCTAATGATTATTTTGTGACTCCGCATGGCCTCAATGCTGAGCATGCTGCGGCACTGTTTGGTATTGATTACTGTGCGCCACAGTCGGTGAAGGAATTCACCGCGCAGTTTAACCGGGCGTTTATCCGTGGTGGTTGCACTTTGATCGAAGTAATTACACCTTCAGGGCAAGGGGCAGCTTGTATTGAACAGGCGGTCAATGGGGTTAAAGTTCTGTGAGCCTCGCTTATTGCTGTCATGGTGACATCAATGCTCCACCCTTACTGCTGTTGCACGGCTTTTTGGGCAGCGTTGCTGACTGGTCGGCACTGGTTGCGCTGCTAGAAGGTGACTTCTATCTGATAGCCGTGGATTTACCTGGCCACGGCGTAAGCTGTTGGCAAGAGCCAGATAGTCGGGGTAGCCAATATTTCTGTCACCGTTTAGAGCAGACCATACAAACTGTGGCTCATCACAACAGGGTGGATCTCTCACGCATCAGTATGTTGGGTTACTCACTTGGCGGTCGCCTGGCCTCGGCCTATGCCATCGCTTTTGCCCATCGGATTGAACGGCTCTTTCTGGAAGGTGCTCACCCCGGGCTGGTTTGTGAGCAGGCGCGCCAGGAGCGCTATCACTCAGACTTGCACTGGGCCAAACGCTTTGCCGATGAACCCCTGGCTCAAGTGCTGCATGATTGGTACCGGCAGCCGGTTTTTGCCGATTTGCATGAGCAGGATATTCAGTCATTGATTGCTCAGCGGGCAAACGGCGATGGTCAATTGTTGGCTGAGGCAATGATGGCATTTACCCTGTCGAAACAGCCTGACTACCGTCGTGCTCTTTGGCAATTAAAAACCAAAACAAAAGTTCCTATTTACTATATACACGGCGCTAACGATCATAAATTCGCTCAGCTCGGGCAGCAGTTGCTGTCTGAGCAGATCATCAGCAGTGTTTATTCGATCAGTCAGTGTGGGCATAATGTGCACCGGCAACAACCTGAGGCTATGGCTCAATTGTTGCGTGTTTTATCAGGAGTTAGATATGAGTGAACAACTGGATTGCGGAGTAATCTGGGAAAATCTCAGTGGTGATTTTGAGGATATTCTCTATCATCGCAGCGAAGGTATGGCGAAGATTACCATTAATCGCCCGGAAAAGCGCAACGCCTTTCGACCGCAGACCATTGTTGAAATTCAAAAGGCATTGGAAAGTGCCCGTTTTGACGATTCGGTGGGCGTGGTCATCCTGACCGGTGCTGGTGACCTGGCATTTTGCTCAGGCGGCGACCAGAGTGTCCGCGGTGACTCTGGTTACAAAGACGACAAAGGCACTCACCATCTGAATGTGCTGGATTTGCAGCGTCAGATCAGAACTTGCCCCAAACCAGTTGTCGCGATGGTGGCCGGTTATGCTATCGGCGGCGGTCATGTGCTGCACTTGGTGTGTGACCTAACCATCGCCGCTGATAACGCACGCTTTGGTCAGACTGGCCCGAAAGTGGGTTCTTTTGATGGTGGTTATGGGGCTAGTTATCTTGCCCGTGTCGTTGGTCAGAAAAAAGCGAGGGAAATCTGGTTCCTCTGCCGTCAGTACGACGCGAAGCAGGCAGAGGAGATGGGGCTGGTCAACATCGTCGTCCCCTTGGCCGAGTTGGAGCGTACCACCGTGCAGTGGTGTCGTGAAATTTTGCAACATTCGCCCCTGGCGCTGCGTTGCCTGAAATCGGCCATGAATGCCGATTGCGACGGTCAGACTGGCCTGCAAGAGTTGGCCGGCAACGCCACATTGCTGTTCTACATGAGTGCTGAAGCGCAGGAAGGGCGTGATGCCTTTTTGCAAAAACGGGCACCCGATTTCAGCCGTTTCGGCCGCAACCCCTGACCGATGAACAAGTGTCGGGCCGATATCCTCCGGTATCGTTTGCCATTCAGGCAGCCTCTGACGTTCAGGCGGAACACCCTGCGTGAACGACAGGGGTTGATCTTGCGGTTGTACTGTTCCGGGCGGTACGGCTTCGGAGAAATTGCCCCGTTGCCGGGATTTAGTAGTGAGAGTCTCGACCAGGCTGAACGGCAACTGCAGGCGTTCTGCCATGCAGTCAACAGTGGTCAATTTGCTGATAAGGCCTCTCTTGAGGGATGGTCATTGCTGCCGTCGGTGGCTTTTGGTGTTGAATCGGCGCTTTGGTGGTTACAGCAGGATAGCTGGGTAGCTGCACCGGCAGTGGCGCCATTGCTCAATGGCACAAGAACAGAGATTTTGCGTCGGCTTGAGCATTGGCAAGGGGCGTGGCCCGATGAGTTCAAGCTGAAAACAGGGCGCAGCACCCTTGCCTATGACTGCGATACCCTGAGCCAAATCCTGGGTATTGTGCCGGATTTCGTCCGAATCAAGCTCGATTCCAATCGACAGTGGTCGTTTGCTCAGGCAGTCAGGCTGGCCGGTGCCATTGATACGACACGGGTCGCCTATATTGAAGAACCCACTGGTCACAGTTCTGAGTTTTCCCTGCTTTTCCAGCAGACTGGGCTGCCCTTCGCCCTTGATGAGACCGTTCAGCAGCCAGGCTATCAGTTCGAACCCATGCCCGGCCTTGCAGCCATCGTGATCAAACCAACACTGGTCGGTGGCCTTGGCCGTTGCCAACAATTGGTCTCTGCTGCCCATGCTGAGGGTGTTCGGGCCGTATTCAGTTCCTCCTACGAATCTTCCATTGGTTTGCACATTCTTGAGCAACTCAGTGCACAGTGGACTCCCGGTGAATTGCCGGGACTGGATACGGCAACCGCATTTGTCGAAGCCCTGGTGGACGAAAGGATTGTTGCCGGGCAGTCGATCAACGTAAAGCCAGCCTTTATTGATAAAACCTATTAATGAAATCGATTTATCTTGACGCCCATTTCCCGCCGTTAAACTACTGTCCTCTACGTTATCAGGCGATGCATCGACCTGCCGGGATTGCCATCCAAGTCAACGCTGAGACGATTACATTCCAGCAACTGGATCGATGGGTAGAAGCCAGTTGCCAAAGCTATCGTGAGCAGGGGTTAAATAAAGGGGATCGTCTGCTATTTGTTGTCAGCGAGCCACTGGATACTGTGGTGACAGCTCTGGCTTGCCTGCGTTCACAATGGATTTTTTGCCCGATCAATCCGGCGTTTCCCGCAGAACAGAAAGCGGGTTACCAGCGAATGATCGAAGCAGTACCAGTGGCTCAAAGTGCAGGTGTTGGTCGGCTTGTTGGTAGTCAACTGTCGTTTGAACAAGACCTGCAACCCATCCACATATTACCTGAAGTCATTTATGACCTGGTGGCAACATCGGGCACTACGGCAATTCCAAAGGCTGTGGTTCATAGTTACAGCAATCACTACTTTAATGCCCTTGGTGCCAGCACTGTCCTGCCATTGGCGTGCGGCGACAGATGGCTATTATCCCTGCCACTGTTTCATGTCGGTGGTTTTGCAATCGTGATGCGTTGCCTGCTCGCTGGAGCAACCATGGTGGTTGTTACTGGTGGTAAAACACCGTTAGCTGAAATAGTGACCCGGCAACAGCTTACCCATCTCTCCCTGGTGAATACCCAGCTGTTTCGGCTGCTGCAATCCGGCGTGTCATTGCACGACACCCCCTTGAAGTATATTTTGCTCGGCGGCGGTTTAGCCGCACCGGTGCTGGTGAAAGCTGCTCAAGCTCAGGGCATAACTGTACTGACAACCTACGGTATGACAGAGATGGCGTCACAGATTTGCACTGGCGAGCCGCAATTTACCGATCGGGGTGTCACCTCAGGGCATGTGCTTCCCTGGCGTGAAGTTGCCTTGTCTGACCAAGGTGAGATTCTGGTGCGAGGCAAAACCCTGGCCAAGGGGTATTATGCCCACGGTGACCTTTCTCCACTGGCTGATACTGACGGCTGGTTTCACACCGGTGATAAAGGGCTGTGGCTTAATGGTCAGATACAGTTATGTGGTCGTATGGATAATATGATGATCTCCGGTGGCGAGAATATTCATCCAGAGGAAATTGAACAGGCACTGCTGACACTGCCAAACATTATACAGGCGGTTGTTGTGGCTAAAACCGATGATGAATTTGGCCAAAGGCCAGTGGCTTACATTCAGACGGTGGATGGTACTCTGGATGAGGTGTTGATCAAGCAGCAACTAACTGCAACGATAGCCAAATTCAAAATGCCGGCACATATTCGTCTGTTTCCTGAGGTGGTGACGGAGTCAGGCATCAAGCCTGACCGTCGTTTTTTTCAGTCCCTTGGGCAGTCGTCAGACTGATTTCATTGAACGCATGAAAAAAGCATCGGGGCAGTCTCCGGCAAGGACGTTTCTTGCCATCATGCTTCCCTGTGATCTGGCTTCAACTTTACACCATGTGGCCACCACGCTGGGTGTTGCCGGACTGCGCTGGGTGGCACCGGAACGACTGCACATTACCCTGAGATTTCTGGGCAACTGCCCAGCCCGTCAGCTTAGTCAAATCATCAGTACGCTTGAACATGATCTGAGCGCTTTCCCAACGTTTGTTGTCCACACAGGCCGGTTGTGCCTTTTGCCCGACGACCGCAGGCCAAGTGTATTAGCCCTGGAAGTGGCGGGTGGACTGATACTAAAGCGGCTGGTGAGCATTTGTGAGAATGCTGTCGTGCAATCAGGCTTTTGTGCTGAAGTCAGACGCTTTCGTGGCCACATCTCTCTGGGCCGATTCCGGCGCAAATACAGACAAATTCCCGATACCTCTGTGGAATTGCCCGGTTTTTCCTTCGCTGTGCACCAAATAAAGCTGCTGGAAAGTGTCAACGTGCAAACTAAGGAAGGGCAAACGGTAGATTACAGGGCGCGTCATATCATTAATTTCAAGCCATAGTTGTTGGGCTGGTGGATAAGTGAGCAGGGATTTCTTGACTGTGATCATAGGCAGGTTTTTTCTCATGATCGGACGTTGGCAAACATCAAATCGAATCCGTTGCGGGCGTGGTATGGTGAAAAAAATTACGAGAAAACACTATGGGACAGTCCCGAAATAACTTACGCATTTATGGAATCTGAACCTCGCTCGGACTGAGCCTGTCGAAGTCCGGTGACAGCAATCTTTGACTCGGCCCGGGATGAACGGAAGCCGGGAAGTTATTTCAGGACAAATCCTGTGGAACTGGTCTGTCCTGCCGGCAACCTGCCTTCTCCAGGCGCCGTAAGTTGAAGCTGGGTGGCTGGTTGGCACTGGCCAGAATGTTACGGGCAAATGGTAAGGAAGTGGTGCTATCGACACTGACGCTGATCGAGGCCGAGTCGGAACTGGCTCAAGTGGGCAAGGTTTGTGCCAATGGCGAGTGCGCCGTTGAAGCTAATGATATGTCAGCGGTTCATTATCTGTCTAAAGCGGGTGTGCCTTTTGTTACCGGGCCCTCTGTCAATCTCTACAGCGGTGAGGCCTTGCAAGTTTTGCATACCATGGGGCTGAAGCGCTGGGTGCTGCCTGTTGAACTGTCGTTTGATCATTTAAAGCTTATTTTGCTGCGCCTGCAGGAACTGGGTGTCAATGATCTGGAAACGGAGGTGTTCAGCTATGGATATTTACCTCTGGCCTGCTCAGCTCGCTGTTTCACGGCCCGTAATGAGGCGTTGGGTAAAGACAACCGTCAGTCTGGCTGTATCAAGTCATTGTCGGGTATACCGTTGGCCACTCAAGAGAGCGACAGGTTGTTTACCCTCAATGGTATACAGATATTGTCGGGCAGTTGTCAGAATATCCTGGATCAGTGGCAAATGATGCAGGCCTGCGGTGTCAGAGCAATGCGCTTCGCTGGGGGTTGCCTGTGGGCTATTACCTCGCTATTTAAAGCGTCCGGCAAACAGCGCGAAATGCTGAAGCGGAATGGGGAGCTGTTCAGTTTCCAGACTGTCGAGCAAGTTTTTGATGCCCAGCCCCAGCTCCGTATCGCCCTCAATCATCAGTCTGCGTTGGAAAAACAGAGTGTCCAGGTCTTCCCGGAGGCTGGCCAGATGCAAAAGGCCTTGCTGCTGCCCTGAAATGCCACATCAAAATGTCGTGGGCTGGTGGCTATCAGTTGCTGGCCATCAAAGCTGATGTAAACGCTGAAGTCGATGTCGGTGATATGGATTTTCAGACAACGGTTGCGCAGAAGGTCGAAGTCGCCTTCGGCAATTGGAATACAGAAAATATGGTTGACAGCCCTGGTCAGGGGGCTGTTGATAATATAATGATGGTAGCAGTTTAAAAGGTAAGCCCGGTAACACCAGGCCAGGTTTTTTCACTCCCGTGGGTAGAGGGAGGGTGGGAAAAGGAAGTCTGAATGGTGGTTTCAATGGCAACTCCTTTTCAGGCTGCTGACGTTAACGTGACTTTCAATGGTGCCTCGGTCCAGGCGGTACAGTTCATCAATTAAACGCAGTTGCAAAGAGCCGGGCCCCGGGCAGTTGCGACTGGCCAGCTCGCCAGCGATGCCCAGGCAGACCAGGGCTGTGATGGCTGCAACCAGGGGTGTGTCGCAGACTGGCAGAAAAGCACCGGTAAGGGCAGTGGCTGTACAACCGGTGCCGGTTACCCTGGCCATCAGAGGGTGGCCGTTATCGATTTTATAGACTTCATGGCCATTGGTGACGTAGTCGCTGATTCCTGTAACGGCAATCACCAGGCGATACTTGCGGGCTTTTTCCTGAATAAAGTGCAATGTGGATTCACTGCTGTTGCAGCTGTCTACTCCTTTGCCAGAATTTGCTTCGGTAAACAGCGAAGTTATCTCGGAGGCGTTGCCACGTACGACGGTCGGTTGGCACTCAAGCAACTGCCGGTTTGCAGTCAGACGAAAAGCCGTGGTACCCGCGCCCACTGGGTCAAGAATCCAGGGTTTATTCAACGAGGTGGCGGTTCTGGCGGCCAACACCATGCTTTGCAGGCAGTTGCTGGTGATTGTACCTGTGTTGATCACCAGGGCGCTGGCAATGCCCACCATATCAGCGACTTCTTCAAGAGCACCAGCCATTATTGGCGAGGCACCGATGGCCAACAGCGCATTGGCAGTGGTATTGGTGACCACGGCGTTGGTGATGTTGTGAACCAGCGGCTGTTTTTCTCGCAGCTTGTCAAGGGCATCAGTGATCTGTGTTTGCATGGTGAACCCTGTTATTTATGGACAATTATAGAGATGTGTTGGCAGCCGTGAATCGACGTTCGTCACGATAATATTCGATAACAAGCGGTTCAAGAAAAAACATTTATTATCATGTTTTGCCTGATTGAATTTTCTATCTGCGTTTGTTTGTTTTAACAGAAAAATAATATGACAAATTATAGAAAAAAAGTTTAATTAAGTATTGTTTTTTCGTCGTTCCAGCGATATTTTTTATACCGTAATCGGTTCCTCCGGTTACCCGTTTTCGTCACCAGTTGATCAGTCAATTTAAAAGATTCCGGCCCGGATCAGGATATCCGCAAGTCGCACTGCATGGGTTTTTATACCCAATGGATTTCAAGTTGATTCGAGGCGGCAAATGAGCGAAGCCTTTATGCCCTCGGGTGCCGGGAGCATGGAAATACTATGTGACTGGGGTGAGCGAATACCCTGAAGGGCATAAATGCGGCCAACAAAGTAGCAACTTGAAAGGCGACGGGTATATTCGCCTGAGATTTCTCAGGTATTTGCCGGAGTCAGTAATGAGATTATTCGCTGTTACTTTATAGCTGTTTTTACAGCGTTGAGCGTTTGCGCTGATTTTTTTGGAGTGGGGAGATATGTTTAACCGGGATATGCTGGCAGATACTTTCGCCATGATTACTTGGGGTATAGTGGTTGGCATGTGTGTTGAACTGCTGGCCGGTTTGAGTTTTGAGCAGTCTTTACAATCCCGACTTTTAAGTATTCCGGTCAATCTGGTAACGGCGCGGCCTTATGGGTTGTACCGTGACTGGCTTATCGGTCGGGGGCAGGTAATTGGCACCGGCTTTTTCCAGATGGTACTGCTGGATGTGCTGGCGTTTATTTCTTTTCAGATACCGTTGTATGCCGGAACAGTGTTCTTGACCGGTGCAGGCGTTGAGCAGGTGATTGTTGCATGTACCGGACAAGTGGGCGCAATGATCATCATGGGACGTCCATATGGTATGTACCTGCAATTGTGCCGCAACTGGTTCAGACCGGCCACCGTTGCTGCTGTGTAATACAATTGTCGTTTATAAAAAACCTTGTTTGCAAACAAATTGCGGACAAGGTTTTTTGGTTTTTGGTAGGGCAAAAGTATTACTCCTGGAAAATATACCCGTCGCCTTTCAAACTGCTACTTCGTTGGCTGCATTTATGCCCTTCAGGGTATTCGCTCACCCCGGTTACGTAGTATTCCTACGCTCCCGGCACCCGAGGGCATAAAGGCTTCGCTCAATTGCCGCCGCGTAGCAACATGAAATCCTTTGGGTATAAGCAGCTATTTTCTCTTGGGTAAGTGTGACTCGACCAGCCATGTCAGTTTATCAAGTTCCCGAGTTCGTGCTGTTAACAAGTCAACGGAAACCGGGTCATTATTTTCCATATCACTTATTGCCTGCAAAGCCAGGCTGGTGACAAATGACAGACGTTGGCTAATCACTTCAATGTGCTCATCAATTGCACTTATTGATACCGGGTAAGTGGGCAGGATACTTTTGCTGGCCACCGTTTGCAGCGTTCCTTCGGGTTTGCGGCCGAGTTGGGCGATTCTCTCGGCAATGTCATCAGTAGTATGTTCAACGGTTTCGGCAACCTCGTCGAACAGGCGGTGCACGGAGAGGAATTCCCGTCCTTGCATAGACCAGTGGGACTCTTTGATCTGCATATTAAGGTCAATGGCGCAATAGAGAACTTTTTGAAGCACCTGGGCTGAGTGCAGCTTGACGTTTTCAGGCAGTGTTTCGTAGGTGTGTGTCATGGCGCAGCTCCGGCTAGTACTAAAATCGAGCAAAGAATGGTTAAGAAAAAAATAGAAGATAAGTATTGTTTTGTACAAAACATTGATCTGTATTAATAATGCCGACCGGTTAATTGTTTAGGATTTGTCCTGAAATAACTTCCCGGCTTCCGTTCATCGCGGGCAGAGTCGAAGAGTGCTGTCACCGGACTTCGACAGGCTCAGTCCGAACGAGGTTCAGATTCCATAAATGCGGAAGTTATTTCGGGACTGTCCCTTAGTATCAGTAAAGTCATTTTCCTACGGCAGGGCGTTGATAAAAATATGCCTCAAATAGCGCTGTTATACGTCGGGTGCGAAGGACAGACCCGCAAAATCATGGAGAGGATTGGCTGTATTTTAACCCAGTCAGGCCACCGTACGTTTATCTCCTCGTTAACGGAGTTGTCAGAGAGCTTCTGTCTGCATTCATACGACAGTATTTTAATAGGTTCTTCAATTCGCTATGGTCGTCACCATCGCTCATGCTACCAATTCATACAACAGCATGCTGGGCAGTTGGCGGTTATGCCAGGTTATTTTTTTTCAGTTAATCTTACAGCCCGCAAGCCTGAGCGACGGGATCCATATAATAACCGTTATCTGCAAAAGTTCCTGCAGCAGATTCCCTGGACGCCGAACCGCGTCAGCGTATTTGCTGGAGCTTTGCTCTACACTCGTTATCACTGGCTTGACCAGCAGATGATCCGTCTGATTATGAAGTTGACTGGTGGTCCGACAGATATTACTGAGGATACTGAGTTTACAGATTGGAATCGGGTCAGAGAGTTTGCCGGGCAACTGAGCGAAGACCTCAATAAAGCCAGCTGCCCACAGCTAGTGAACTCAGTCGCTCATACTGATTGAGGGAGGGGTAAAAACCAGGCCATATAGTAATCCAAAGCCGTATATAACGGGCATGCCCACGGTGATACCAAATATGATCAAATGCATAATGCTATCCTGCTCTTGGTTGTTGATGGCCATCTTTGCTGATGGCGGTCAGTGCAAATCACACGTGCGCCGTTGTTTATGACTTTGCCATCTTATGCCACTGTTTTTGTTAAAGTCAAAATAACGATAAGATGCCCACAGTTTGATACACGGAGAAGCTCGAAATGCGCATTGTCGCGGCATTTATTTTGTTACTGGGATCGCATATTGCCTGCGCAGAGGGCTTGCAAAGTCGGCTTACGCCTGGCGGGATTTATGTCGGTCAGGCCGCCCCTGGCAGCCGAATTGTCTACGGTGAGCAGCCGGTTAGAGTGGCGAAAGATGGGCGCTTTATTCTGGGTTTTGGTCGTGATGCGCCGTTGCAGCAGTCTTACACAGAATATCTTGCTAATGGTCAGTCAAAGACGGTTAATCTCACCCTTAAACCCAGAGAATACGATATTCAGCGACTGACAGGTATCGACAGAAAGTACGTAGCGCCGGATGAAAAAGTGTTGTCGCGTATTCGTTCTGAAGCTGAACAAGTGCGTGAGGCCCGGGTGCTGGATACCGATCAGAGCGACCTGTTTAACGGTTTTGGTTGGCCAGTAAAAGGTCGTATCAGTGGAGTCTATGGTAGCCAGAGGTATTATAATGGGGAGCCAGGAAGTCCCCATTACGGACTTGATATCGCTGTACCCACTGGTACACCGGTGGCAGCCCCGGCAAATGGCATTGTCCGCCTGGCAGATCCCGATCTTTATTACTCTGGCGGCACCATCATTATCGACCACGGCCATGGTCTTTTTTCCAGCTTTTTGCACTTGAGTGAAGTTGCCGTTGCGGTTGGCACCCCGGTGAAACGTGGTGAGATTATTGGCGAGGTTGGGGCAACCGGTCGAGTAACCGGGGCGCATCTTGACTGGCGCTATAACTGGTTTGACCAGCGTCTTGATCCAGCATTGCTGACTGTTGATTAGAAGGGAAAGACGGTGGTCGTTGGCCTTTTTTCCAGGCAATGAGGTGCGGCAAAAATCAGCGCTAATGGTCACCCCATTAATCGACTGAAAATACTCAGGTTTATGGTCGGGTATCATACAATTTCTGTTGTGTATTTCTTCTTGCCAAGTTAATAAGATTCTGGAATTTTTCCTTGGTAGTGGAGGTTGCGATGGGTGTAGTAGATGATGCCATTACATTGAGAAGCCGACTAATTTCTGAAGAGGGTACAGCTGTACCTGAGTCATTTTCTGGTATTTCGAAGGAGAAAATTGCCCGGGTTCTTGAGCGAGTTGATCGCAAAACTGTTGATATGGTGGATGCTGTCTTTGCTCTTTTGGACACTCGATCAAGCTGGTTCAGCAAAGCCCCTTGAGGTGCTGCTTTTAGAGATGGCGCTACTACTGCACACGTTGGGGCGCATGTAGGTATCTTGCAAAGAGGTCAGAGTGCTAAGCTTGACCGCGAGGGAAGAGATTATTGGCTGAAACCTCTTTGGGAAATTGGCGCAATTGAGAAAGTTACTCTGGAAAGTAAAACACGACGGTTTATTGATGGTCATGTTAAAGCCAAGTCACCCAACTCTGCTTACCGGTTGTCCGATTACTTTGTTCAGATTCTGAGTGCTCCCGAGGGGCAGTGGGAGGTGCTTTTTGATGCCTAGAGCAAAGAGGATGTGGTTAAGGAGCGTCTGTTATTGCAGGCTGAATTGGCTGAAAAGGCACGAAAGCTGGCGGATAACAGTCATAGCAATTTGATCAGTGCTTGTCAGGATGTTTATGTGCCCCGTTTTTTGCCGGGATACCAGGTGATTTATATTGACGATGGGGACGGTGACAGGGTTACTGATGCTCAAAAAGAAGCATTAGCAGTAGTGGGGTTGAGTCTCACTCTATCCGATGCGATGCCAGATGTCTTGCTTTGGTAGCCTCATACTGACCGGCTGTGGGTTATTGAAGCTGTCACCAGTGATGGTGAGGTGGATTTGCACAAGAAAGCCTGCCTAACTGATTTTTGCGATCGGCATGGCAAGGCGGGTATCGGTTTCACGACCGCTTATCTCACTTGGAGAAAAGCGGCAGAACGACAAGGCAGGCTAAAGAATCTTGCAGATGACACTTGGCTGTGGATTCAGGAGGACCCGGCCAGAAATATTCACATTCGACAAGGCTGATTGCGAGACCGAAAAATGGCCGATACTAGCGCATCAATGTCTTCTTGGGATGGTAGTGTATTCCCTTGTGTTTTAAGGCCCAATGCTTGTAACTGTTCGACTGTCGGGTAGCGCAAGCTTCTCAGGTCTGTTGCGTTGACTTGTGTGTGGCCATTAAATTGCCGGAAATATTGATCGACAATGGTGCTGTTTAAAAACAGCCACAAGCCTCGGGCAATATCGGTGTCTAACGGCTTGCCTTGGGTATGAAAATAGTTGGTTTTGTTGTCAAAACCGACAACATTGACATCGGCAATGGAAGGCTCGAAGAGGGAAGCGACAAGACGACGCTTTTCCTCTTTTGCCGTAAGACGTTTGGTTAAAATGTAAGTTCCGTTGGGGACCATCAGTTTGGTGGTTTCACTATTGTTAATCAGGGCATTGGGCTTTTTGCCGCCAGTGATTGGCCATAAAACGGAACCATTTTTCAGATGTGCGGGATAAATCAGCGGTACGGTGTAAGCCTCATGTTTCATCCTGAGGTTGTTACGTGTTCTGAAATCCACCACTTTTCCGGTACTGACCTCAAGACCCAAGTCCGACAGTGAGCAGGGTAACCCGCTGACTTTAACAGCAGTATCGGCCGCTTGCTCCGACGTGACGATGTGGATAAACCGCTCCGGATTAGCAGGGTTAACGACTTCATGAAAGGGAACCACGCGAGTTACCGGATTAGGGTTTTCAGCGCAACTGCTGGAGGAGATTTCAACATCGCCCTGAGACCCACCCTTTACCAAGTGGAAGATCACGTTTTCCTGCAGTACTTTGTCGCTCTTGAACGCTTTTGTGCGACTGTCAAATACCCGGATCTTTCTGAGTGCCGTTTCATCCAGCAGAATATCACGAAACCCTTTAAAATACGGGCCGTTGCAGAAACTCCGTGGTGTGATGGCCACCAGTTCACCACCGGGTTCAAGCAGTTTGATGGCTAAGGCAACGAAGGCAGAATAGAGGTTGCCGGTCTCAATACCAACCCGCTGGAGTAATTTTCGATGGTGGCTTTGACTGCTGATCTTAAAATAGGGCGGATTAAGAATCGCCTTGTTATAACGGGTTATTGGGGTTGCATCCACAGATGTGGCCTGCAACTGGTTAACGGCACTGGCAATAAAGTCACTTGGAAAAATATTGCTGTGCCACTGAATATGGTGCTCACCCGCTGTTTTGGCAAACAGGGCCATGCTGTCGTGCAGTTTGTTGAGTAAAATCTGGTCGTTTTCATAGCCGGTGGCAATGATCTTTTTTACCCCACCTTCCCGGATGGCTCGTTGCAACAAGGCCGCAGTCAGTGAACCTACGCCAGCACCGGCGTCCAATAGTGAGATGTCACCGCTGAGGTCATCAAACAGGGACGCCAGAAGTTCGGCCGTCGCAGCGGGGGTCATGTACTGCCCCTGTTCACTGCGCCTGGTCTGGTCAAGTTTCAGGGCTGCTTCCTGACGGATGTCATCAATAATGTGTAACAAATCCCTGGTATCTCCGTGGGTTGCTGGCGGCCATTGGTTGGGCTGGATAATCGGGTTGTCAGCCCCCGCAAGCGTAACCAGACTGTACAGAATAAACAGTTGGAACATAATAACAAAGCTGATTATAAACAACCGGGATTTTCGTTTGTTTTGTCCGGCCTTGCAGTGTAGGAATCGTTCTGATTGTCAACCGGCGTCTTCACCAATCGTTCAATGAGTTGATCATCACGTTTAGAAAAAGTTCCACTCAGCTCCCCGGGCTGAGCACGCAAAGTATCCATAGGTATTCTATGCGGTCTCGCTTCGGCAAAACGTCACAGATCAAGCTTGTTGAGAATGATAATCTGATAAAAACAACGTTCAGCTCCAGACAGGGCGGATAGTGAGAGTCTGATGCGCTTGGCCTGTCCACCGGTTTTATTATGCAAATAAGTGCCAATAGCCGTGGGGCGCAGGGCGCCTGACTACGATGATTGCTGGAGATATTGCCAAGTGATTAATCGAGTGCAGCTGTACGTATAAGTAGCTATTATGGCCACAGGTGCCCTCACAATAATAGCCTAACGCACCAAAGGAATTATGCCTTGACAGCTTCTACCGACTCTGTGGCTCAGTGGAGAGAGCCTGGCTTTGTGCACGCATTTATCACTCTTGCGTTGATTATTGGCGTTATCAGCACAGGCTTGTTTATTCTCCAGACCAGTCTGCATAGCCTACTGCTTATCTCGCTGATTATTGCTTCGGTCAGCGCCTACTTGCTGGGGCACGATTTCTACTCCATTCGCGGGGCGATGAATGCCGGGATCTCCGGTGCCTTGACCGCAATCTACATTTTTATCCTGATCGGTGTGTTGATTGCGGCCTTTATCCACAGTGGCACGCTGGCGACGCTGATCTACTACGGCATTGAGTTTGTCAGCCCGGCACTGTTTCTGCCGGCCGGGTTGATACTGTGCAGTTTGATGTCTCTGGCTACCGGCACCAGTTGGGGCACGGTGGGAACCATCGGTGTGGTGCTGATGGGCATTGGCACCACCATGGGAGTGCCGGCACCGCTGGTGGCTGGTATGGTTATCTCCGGTGCTTGTTTTGGCGATAAAATGTCGCCAGTGTCTGACACCACCAACCTGGCGGCCATGTCCTCCCGGGTCGATCTTTATGCGCACATCCGCAGTATGCTCTACACCGCAGGGCCGGCTTATGCGTTGAGCCTGATTATTTTCTCATTGTTGGGCTTAAAGTATGCCGAGAACCAACTGCCGGTGGAACAGTTGGCTGTTATGCAAAATGCCCTGCAAAACACCTTTTCTATTAATGTGCTCACCCTGTTGCCTTTGGCGGTTATGCTTGGGTTGAGTATCGCCCGGGTGGCACCGGAGCCAAGCATGATGTTGGCTTCAGCGGTGGCCGTGCTGCTTGCGGTGGTGATGCAGGGGCAAAGCCTGACCTCAGTGCTCAATAGTCTCTATAGTGGCGGTAATATCCGCACAGGTCTGGAGAGTATTGATTCCTTGCTTGGGCGTGGCGGCATTCTGGCTATGATGTGGACGTTGTCTCTGTCTCTCATTGCCCTGGCGCTGGGTGGGATTCTGGAGCGGGGTCGGTTTCTGCGAGTGCTGATCCACGGTATTGTAGGCCGTATCAGGCGGGCATCCACTTTGGTGGCGACCACTATTCTGGCTTGTTTCCTTGGCAATATGACCATGGGTGAGGCATATATGTCGATTCTGTTAAGTGGTCAGTTGTTCAGTGATGCTTATGACCAGAAAAAAGTGGATCGTCGCGTGCTCTCCCGTTCACTGGAAGATGGCGCAACCCTGACCACCGCACTGATACCATGGACCACCGGCGGAGCGTTTTTTGCCTCAACGCTGGGTGTTGCGGTTATTGAGTATGCGCCCTGGGCACTGTTGAACTGGCTAAGCCCGCTGATTGCCATTGCCTTTGTGGTTCTGGGGATTGGTTTGTTTGGTAAAAAAGCGCCAGTTGAGCGACATGAAGAAGCCAGTTCCGCGGTTCGGCTCTAAAAGTTCACGAGAATATACCCAAGGGATTTCAAGTTGATTCGAGGTGGCAAACGAGCGAAGCCTCGGGAGCATGGAAATACTATGTGACCGGGGTGACGACTGCATGGATGCAGGAGGTAGAGCAACGCATGGAGCAGTTGCCGAGCGAATACCCTAAAGGGCACAAGTGCGGCCAACAAAGTAGCAGCTTGAAAGGCGACGGGTATAAAGTTCCTCGCTCAAAGCCAATCGGTCAGCATGATGCCCATGCTCAGCCGGTTGGTGTGGGCATTGTAATCAATCAGACTTTCGCCATAACCATTGAAATACTGCAGGTAACCTCTGAACCTGGCATTGATGGGGAATGACCATTCCAGTTGCACAGCGCCTTTATTATCGTGTTTGAGATTATTGCGCAGTGTCACGCCCAGGTTATGGGATTGCAGCTGGTAATTCATTTGCAGTTCACCGTGGCCCATGTAGTGCTTGATGTCCGGGTTATCATCGCCTCTGGCGCTGCCTGGTGCCTTATCAGGTTCAGGCAAGCGCCACCAGGGTTTGAAGCTGAGCGTCAGATTATCCCTGGAAAGAATAAACTGGACGTAAAGTCTGTTCCAACTGCGGGACAATTCTCCACCGCGCCCGTTAGACTGGTGGCTGACCCCGGTGGCGATGCCGTTCAGGTCAAAGCTTAGTATCCGGTAATCAGTGGGGAAGAAGATAAACAGCTCTGGCTCATGGTTAGTTTCCCGAAACGGTGCCGAGTTCTTGTTGTAGGCTTGCCACCAGGAGGTGTTGGTGTAGGCGACGAAGATATCTGCAAGGCCGTCCATCAGGCCACGAACCAAGGGAGCTTTGACACTGAGCTGGAACTTGATCTCCGTATTGGTCAGTGAATCGGGCAAGTGCTGCTCAAAGGGCGCATTGTTCGGCTTGCTGTTGTAGGAGAGCGGCAAAAAATAGTTAGGGCGGTGCGGCGTAATGACAAATCGGTTGTTAAGGACTTTCTTTTCTTCCTGTGCCCGGTGATCCAACGGCGTTTGCTCGCTGTCGTTGCCTGCTGCGCAGTGCTCACGGATGGTGGAAAGGTTGAGTGAATTGTCTCCCTGCTTGAGTTGTTGCAACAGGCAGTCGTCGTAGGTTTGCGAATACGCTGGCAGGCAGGGCAGGGAGCATACAATTGCAGGTAGGATGGTCTTTTTCCCAATCACGACGGTGCCTTGTTGTTATTTTTTATGAGCGTCTGTTGGCGTATTTTTTAGGTAATTATCCAGTTGATCCAGCGTGAGTACAAGGATTTGGCTGCAGGTGACTTATATGGATAAACGCCACAACCCTCGTGAGACTCCATCCCTGGCCCGACCATTTTCCCGCAGCCGCTGGCTGGAGCCGTCAGACGTTTGCGTACTCATCTGTTTGACTCAGCCAGCGGTTTACCAATGGTTCAATACTCTGGGGTGAGCGCTCAACCAACTCCCGGGCCGCACTGCGCACCGCTGTCAGCAGGCCACCATCCCGTTCTAGCTCCGCGACTTTGAATTGTGCCAGTCCGGTTTGTCGAGTGCCAAGTACTTCGCCAGGCCCCCTGAGCTGCAGGTCTTTCTCTGCAATCACAAAACCGTCACTGGAGTCTTTCATCACCTGCAGGCGCTCCCGGCTTTGCCGTGATAGTGGCGCGTGGTACATCAAAAGACAGTGGCTGGCTATTTTTCCCCGCCCGACCCGGCCACGCAGTTGGTGCAACTGGGCCAGGCCCAGGCGTTCAGGGTTTTCAATAATCATCAGGCTGGCATTGGGGACGTCAACACCAACTTCGATCACGGTGGTCGCCACCAACAGGTGCAAATGACCCTCTTTAAAAGCCTGCATGATGTCTGCTTTTTCTCTGGTTTTCATCCGTCCGTGCACCAGGCCAATGGACAACTCAGGCAGTGTTTCCCGCAGCTGTTCTGCGGTGACTTGCGCGGCTTGACACTGCAACGCTTCGGACTCTTCGATCAAGGTACACACCCAGTAAGCCTGGCGACCTTCCAGGCAGGCACTTCTCAGGCGTTTGATAACCTCCTCACGGCGGTCATCACCAATCACTACGGTGTTGATGGGGGTGCGTCCGGGGGGCAGTTCGTCAATAACAGAAACATCCAGATCGGCATAAGCGCTCATGGCCAGCGTTCTGGGTATTGGTGTTGCAGTCATAATCAACTGGTGCGGCAAGCCGCCATTTTGCTCACCTTTCTTTCTCAAGGCCATGCGCTGGTGCACACCAAAGCGATGTTGCTCATCAATGACGGCCAGGCCCAGCCGGTGAAAAACCACATCGTCCTGAAACAGGGCATGGGTGCCGACAACCACCATCGCTTCGCCAGAGGCTATTTTTTCTAACAACTCCTGTCGTTTTTTTCCCGAGGTTTTGCCGGACAAAAACGCCATGGAAATGCCCAGAGGCCTGAGCCAGTTGGCAAAGTTGATCTGATGTTGCTCGGCGAGAATTTCAGTGGGTGCCATGACCGCTGCCTGATAACCATTTTCCACTGCCTGCAAAACAGCCAGTGCCGCAACTACGGTTTTGCCAGAGCCAACATCGCCCTGCACCAGACGCAACATGGGCACGTTGGCTGCCATATCCCGGTTGATGTCTGCCACCACCCGTTGCTGGGCGCCGGTCAGGTCGAAAGGTAACGTCCTCAGCATATTGGCTGTCAGGGTATTCGTTGGGGGCATGGCAAAACCACCGACCGATTGCGCCCGCTTTCTTAGCAGTTGCATGCTCAGGTTGTGTGCCAGCAACTCCTCAAAGGCAAGACGTTTTTGAGCCGGATGACATCCTTCTTTAAGCAACACTACCGATTCACCCTGCGGCGGTTGATGGAGCAGACGCACCGCAGCAACCAGCGGGCCTAGCTGATATTTCTGGCGCAGCTCGTCTGGTAGTAACTCTTGCAAGCTGTCATCTTCAAGCATTTGCAACGCTTGTTCACACAGGTTGCGAATCCTCTGCTGGTTCAAGCCATCGGTGGCCGGATAAATGGGCGTCAGGGTTTCCTGAATGTCACAGGGTGCATCGGGCTTAATAACCCGGTATTCAGGGTGATAGAACTCAAGCCCGGTTGCGCCCTGGCGGGCTTCGCCGAAACAGCGAACCTCCGTACCCGGACGAAGGTTATTTTTGTGGGGTGCGGTGTAATGGTAAAAACGCAGATTGACGGCCCCAGAGCCGTCGTCAACACGGCAAAGCAAGCTGGGGCGGCGGCCGCTGACTGCCTGACAAGCAGCAACGGTACCCTGAATCACCACGTCAGTATTAGGTTGTAATGTGGCAATGGATGTAACGCGGGTTCTGTCCAGATAGCGCATGGGCAGGTGAAACAGCAGATCCTGAAGGCTGTGAATATTGATTTTGGCCAGTTTGTCGGCCAGTGCCTCCCCGACACCTTTGAGCGTTGTTACCGGAATATTACTCAATGATCTGTCCATTATTGCTGGTCTGTTCACCTGTGCGAGCACTGCTGCAAGGCGTTGACAAGAGCATCAATAGCCTTGGGTCTTGGAAAGCTGGCCCGCCAGGCCAGTGCCACCGTCCTGCCAGGCTCAGGCCGGCAAAAGGGGCGGGTGCTGAGCAGGTTAGGTGCATAATGATGATCGACAACCGCAGATTGCGGCAAAACACTGACTCCCATGCCGGAGGCAACCATGTGCCGGATGGTTTCCAGTGAAGTGGCTTCAATACCGCCGCTGTCAATCCCCGTGGTTCTGTCTGTTTTGTTGACCAGTACTGGGCAAGCCTCAAGCAACTGGTCGCGAAAGCAGTGCCCCTCGCCCAGTAGCAGCAGGTCTTCCTTCACCAGGTCAGCAGGGTCAATTTCTGTCTGCTGCTCCAGGTGATGACCCCAGGGCAGCAACACTTTGAATGTCTCGTCGTATAGAGGGGTGATCAGCACATCCGGTTCGTTAAAAGGCAGGGCAATGATGATGGCATCCAACTCCCCCATGAGCAGTTTTCTGCGCAGAACGGCGGTAAAGTTCTCTTCAATATAAAGTGGCATACTGGCAGCCTGCTTACCCAGCTGTGGCACCAGGTGAGGAAACAAATAAGGGCCAATGGTGTAGATTGCACCGACTCTCAGCGGCGTGCTGAGCTGATCATGGCCGGCTTTGGCCAGTTGTTTTATTGTTGATGCTTCTTCCAGGACTTTTTGCGCCTGACGGACGATCATCTCACCTAAGGGAGTGACTCGAACGGCATTGCGTGTTCGTTCGAACAAAGCCACACCCAGCTCATCTTCGAGTTTTTTCACTCCCACGCTCAAGGTTGGCTGGCTGACAAAACACTTACCGGCAGCTCTGCCAAAATGCTGCTCTTGGGCAAGGGTGACAATGTAGCGAAGTTCTGTCAGTGTCATAGTGGTTTCCTTAAATCCTGCTTAATTTTGCAGTGACGACCGTACAGACTGTGTGCTTGGTGACAAAATACAGTTTTTTGAATATTTTGCCACTTTCTCAAGTCATCAGCTTGTGAGCATGAGCACTCCACTCCCCCCTATACCCAATGGATTTCAGGTTGATTCGAGGCGGCAAATGAGCGAAGCCTTTATGCCCTCGGGTGCCGGGAGCA
>JAKROC010000119.1 GCA_024509075.1 Endozoicomonas sp. | reverse complement strand
AATGGCATTTCCATGACCTAAAAGCAAAAGGAGTATCGGATCATGAAGGACTGGTATCCGGACACAAAACCCTGGAAGCCAAGAAGGTTTACATCCGTAAAACACAGGAAGTCAAAGGAACGAGATGAAGAAAACGAAGGTACAAAAAAAGGCCATTTTAGGCCTTTTTTTATGCGACTATTGTCAAACAATAGTCATGAACCAGAGTACTATTAAGAGGCTATTTTTTTGGCCGCTTTTTTTTAGGAATTTTTTTGGGAAACGACCATGCTAGTCTATTCCTAAGTCCCGGTAATTCCTTGATTTTATTGGTGCCGAAGACGAGACTCGAACTCGTACGCCCATACAGGCACTGCCCCCTCAAGACAGCGTGTCTACCAATTCCACCACTTCGGCCTTAAGCGCGCTTATTGTTCCTGAAAACTCTTTAAATATCAACAGGTTTTAAAACTTATTGAGCATTCACAGACGTTGCAGGAGCACTGCTTTCAACGGGTTCGGACTCTAACACAGGCGCATCCGTTTCGGTAGCTTTTTCCACTGGCTCAGCCGAAAAAGGCGCGTCGGTTGCCGGTGCGCTCTGTTCAGTCTGAACCGTTGGCAAGCTGGCATCCGCTTTGGTCGCTTTTTCTACAGTTTCAACCGAAAAAGGCGCATCGTTTACCGGTACACTTTGTTCGATCTGAACCGATGGCAAACCCGCATCAGTAACCGCATCGGCTTTTTGCCTGGCGAACATGGCCAGGCCGATGCTGGTCACGAAAAAAATCGTCGCCAGTATCGCCGTCGTGCGACTCAGGAAGTTAGCCGACCCTTGACTTCCGAATACTGTTTGAGAGGCGCCTGCACCAAAGCTGGCCCCGGTTTCCGCACCCTTGCCCTGCTGCAGCATGATCATAGCGATCACACCCACAGCGGCCAGTACGTGCACAAAAAGAATAATGGTTTCCATCACTATCCCGCAGCGTGACAAATCACCTTGAAATCAGCAGCGACCAGCGAAGCTCCGCCAATCAGACCGCCATCAACATCCGCCTGAGCCATCAGCTCTGCCGCATTGTCTGCCTTCATGCTACCACCATAAAGAATACGGGTTCTGTCCGCCATGGACTGATCGTTCTCTGCCAGCAGCTCACGGATGTACGCGTGAACTTCCTGAGCCTGCCCAGGGGTTGCAGTAAGGCCAGTACCAATCGCCCAGACCGGTTCATAGGCAATGACAAAATTAGCCAAGCGCTCCGGACCGGCTGTCCGAAGCACAGTA
Source organism: Endozoicomonas sp. (assembly GCA_024509075.1). GTDB lineage: Bacteria > Pseudomonadota > Gammaproteobacteria > Pseudomonadales > Endozoicomonadaceae > Endozoicomonas. Next base: position 8,410 of record JAKROC010000119.1, on the reverse strand, counting down.
TTAAGTTGCTCGGCAACCACGCTCATGGTCGTGCCAGCTTCACGTTCTTGCAGGGTTTCACCAATACACAGTACTGGTCCTAAACCGTTATCCACCAGAGCGCAGAATTTTGCTGCCACATCCGCATCGGTCTCACCATAGATGGAACGACGCTCTGAGTGACCAATCAGGACATACTCGCAGCCGAGGTCTTTCGCCATGAGCGGAGACACCTCACCAGTGTACGCGCCAGAGAGTTTATCAGAAGCGTTTTGTACACCGAACTTCACCAGCGACCCTTGCAGCAGGTCACGAACCTGCTGCACATAAAGGTAAGGCGGAAAAACCAGCACTTCAGCCTTGGTTTCAAGTCCTGAAAGAATGCCATCAATAAGTTCACGGACACTGCCTGAAGATCCATTCATCTTCCAGTTTCCGGCTACCAGCGGCTGACGCATACCGCTTACCTCCTATAATCGCAAGGCGGAAATACTAACCTGAAAGGCAATAACTTACAATGGACCAGTATGTTCGCATGAGGATTTAACACCTGAGCCGCCACGGGTGACAACGCTGTGCTTTTGTAATTTGTTGATTCAGTGTCTAATTTTGGTAAGTGTTGGCACCATCAACCTAATCAGGAATGAGCACACCGGTCTTTTGATGAAACGCAACCACCCTTTCCGGATCGTCCTTCTGGCGGTCGCTGGCGTTGGCCTGACCAGAAGTTTTGACTGTGGTTTCATTATTCAGGGGCGTTACGGTATGTCAGGAAAGACATCGGCCCTCTCTGCTGCCGCGGGTATCGGATTCTGAGCAGCCCGCAAGGGAAAGGCTGCTCATTGTCTTAGTGCTGTACTGAGCCTTGTCAGCACATTTCCTGCGCTACAACTTTTGCCAGACGTTCGGCGTGGAATTTCACCATGTCAGCGTCATCCCCCTCAACCATCACCCGAATGACTGGCTCCGTTCCCGATGGTCGCAGCAACACGCGCCCTCTTCCGGCCATCTCCTGCTCCGCCTTTTTGACTGCCGCAACAATACCGGGAATCGAATCCGTATCTCTTTTTTCCTTCACCCGAACATTAATCATGATCTGCGGATAGAGCTTAATCTCGGCCACCATATCAGACAGGTTTTTGCCCGCTGAATGTATGGCTTTGACCACTTGCAGGGCGGAGACAATGCCATCGCCGGTGGTGGAGGCGTCCCGGCAAATAATGTGGCCGGAGGACTCGCCGCCCAGCTGCCAGTTTCTGGCTAACAACAGCTCATTCACATAGCGGTCGCCCACGTTAGCCCGGACGAACGGAATACCCACCGATTCCAGGGCTTTTTCCATGCCGAGGTTGGTCATCAATGTCCCGACCACACCCCCTTGCAAAACACCTCGGGCGTGTCGGTCCATGGCAATAATAAACAACAGCTGATCGCCATCGATAATCTGGCCCCGATTGTCCACCATGATCACCCGGTCGCCGTCACCGTCAAAGGCAATACCAACGTCTGCACCGGTCTCCAGCACCTTGGCGGCCAGACCGGACGGCTCGGTAGAACCGGCTTCTTCGTTAATGTTGATGCCATTGGGCGCGGTGCCAATGGCAATCACTTCAGCGCCCAGCTCACGGAATACCGCCGGCCCCACCTGATAGGTTGCACCATGACCAGCATCAATAACAATTTTCATGCCGCGCAGGTCAATCTGTTGGGCAATGCCCTTACAGTATTCAATGTACCGACCGGCAGCGTCGTTCATCCGGGTGACCTTGCCGAGATCCTGAGAATCAACGACGTCAATCTCGGACGCCAGCAACGCCTCAATTTTCATCTCAACGTCATCAGAAAGCTTGTTGCCATCACCGCCAAAAAACTTAATACCATTGTCGTAAAATGGATTGTGAGAGGCACTGATGACAATACCTGCCTGGCCGTTGAATGTGCGGGTCAGGTAAGCAATGGCTGGCGTTGGCATCGGGCCGGTCAATACCACATCAATACCCGCTGCCGACAGGCCAGCTTCCAGGGCAGACTCAAACATATAGCCCGAGATGCGGGTATCTTTACCAATAATGACCTTGCCTTCCCCCTCTTCGGCCAGAACACGGCCTGCGGCCCAACCTAGCTTGAGAACAAAATCCGGCGTGATTGGGTGTTCTCCCACTTTGCCCCGAATACCATCAGTTCCAAAAAATTTACGCACCATAGTCTCCTACTACGATGAAAGAGTGATGAGCGATAATCGCACTCATACTACTGAATCGCCAGTACAAAAACAGCGAACGTTGCTTTGGATGGCAGTTTCTAATTGTCGTTTATAGCAGTCAGGTCAATTGCCGTGGTGCGAATCTGTGCAAGAGGCAGGCAGATCAAACGAGTAGCCATCCACATCACTGATGTGGATTATTCCGTCATAGTCTTCTTCAAAACCGACCGGAGCGCGGTCAACAAGGTGCCCACGAAAGGTCAGATACATCGGTTGGCAGGCTCGCGTAGCCTGTTCCCGATAGAGCTGTTCCACCGGCTTACCCGCAGGACTTGGGTCAACCCAGTAAGCCGCCTTGCCATTGCAAAAAGCAACTCTGTTGACTTCATGACCCCAGGTGTATTTTGCGGCATACGTTTGCTCAGTACTTCCTTTACACGACGAAAGCAGCAGAGCGGCGATCGCCAGGCCCACTTTGTTCAAACACCATCATGCTTCCGGCCCACCCGCCTCATTAACCGCTTGCAGCATGCGTAAAACATCCACTGTCTCAGCGACATCATGAACACGGATGATGTGCGCTCCAGCCTGGGCTGCCAGCATGGCTGCTGCAAGACTGCCCGCCAGACGGTCTTCAACGTCACGACCGAGCGTTGCCCCGATAAAAGATTTGCGTGACATTCCAGCGAGTAACGGCAAGCCAAGTTGATGAAAACGTCGCAAGCCGTGCAACATGGCCAGATCATAGGCAGGTGTCTTGCCAAACATGCCGCCGCCAAAACCAGGGTCGAGAATCAGTCGCTCTCTGGCAATACCTGCCTGCTCACAACGGGCAACGCAATCGGTCAGGTAGTGGCTGACCTGCAGTACAACATCGTCGTACACCGGCACAAAGCCCGGCTCCGGCTGATCGACCAGTGAGTGCATCAATACCACAGGAACATCGGTCTGAGCGGTGGCTTCAAGCGCTCCGGCACGTTGCAGGGCGCGAACGTCGTTGATCATTCCTGCCCCGGCTTTTACTGCTTCACTGATCACCAGAGGCGAGCTGGTGTCTACAGAGATAATCACATCAAAACGCGCAGCAAGCCCTTCGACCACCGGGAGTACGCGCTCCAATTCTTGTTCAGGAGTTGGTGCACCGGAGGCACCCGGCCGGGTTGACTCACCACCAATATCAAGAATATCCGCGCCATCGTTGATCATCTGTTCTGCCGTGGCTAGCCAATGATCCGAGCAGCGACTTGGCTGATAAAAAGAGTCCGGTGTTGCATTCAAAATCCCCATCACCCGAGTCTTACCCAGATCCAACAGTTTACCCGCGCAGTCCAGCGTGAACACATCAGCCATAAAACCCTCCACAAAAAAGGGCAGGATAAACCCGCCCTCAATAATCATAAACCGAATTTCGATCAGTGCTCCCCAGCCGGGCCACCAATGGAACTGTCAGGCTCTTTGCTGTCGTTCTCTGGTGCTTTCACCTCAATTGCGCCGTGGGCTTGGTATCACCACCGCCTGCATCGCCGGAATCTTTCGGTGGGCGCACGTCACGGCCGGGCATAATGTCGTCGATCCGATCACTGTCGATGGCTGGTGGGTCAGGCGCATCCACGCCGATATACGGGGTTTCCTAAGGAAGAACAGTCCCGAAATAACGTCCGCATTTATGGAGCCTGAACCTCGTTCGGACTGAGCCTTTCGAAGTCCGGTGCCAGCACCCTTCGACGTTGCTCAGGGTGAACGGAAATCGGGAAGTTATTTCAGGACACATCCTAAGAACATACATCATGAACCAGCAGCAAGCTCTGACACTGCTAAGAACGGCGATAAATAACCCCCAGGCAGAATTTCACGATAGTCAATGGGAAGCCATTGATGCACTGGTTAATCGCCAGCAAAAACTTCTGGTTATTCAGCGAACAGGATGGGGCAAAAGCTCCGTTTATTTTATCAGTACCCGAATCTTCCGGGACCGGGGAAAAGGCGTCACTATCATTGTTTCACCCCTGCTGGCTTTGATGCGAAACCAGATTGAATCAGCACGGAGGCTGGGTCTCAATGCTGTCACGCTGAACTCGACGAACCCGCATGAATGGGATTTAATCCGCAGACGAATTCTTGGTAATGAGATCGACTGTTTGTTGATCTCTCCGGAACGCTTGGCTAATGACGGTTTTATCGAAGACCTTCTTATGCCCGTTGCCAACAGTATCGGCTTGATGGTAATTGATGAGGCTCACTGCATTTCAGATTGGGGCATGATTTTCGCCCTGACTACCGCCGGATAGTCAATATTCTACGCCGTATTCCTGCTAACACCCCGGTTTTGGGCACCACGGCCACAGCAAATAACAGGGTGGTTGCAGATGTGCGGGAACAGTTGGGTGATATTGTGATCCAGCGTGGCCCACTGGTCCGGGAGGGTCTCCAGCTGCAAACCCTGATACTTGGAAATCAGGCAGAACGCCTGGCCTGGCTGGTCGACACCATTCCTGAGCTTGCCGGTACAGGTATTGTTTATGTCCTTACCAAACGAGATGCCGAACAGGTAAGCCGGTGGCTGACCCAAAATAATATTCAGGCCCGGGCTTATTACAGTGACGCGGAAGATAAAGAATTCCCGGGCAGCAATAGCTACCGTCAGCACCTTGAAGATATGCTGCTCAACAATGAGCTTAAAGTTCTGGTGGCGACTAATGCACTGGGGATGGGCTATAACAAACCCGACCTTGGCTTTGTTATTCACTATCAGGCGCCCGGCTTTATCGTTGCCTACTACCAGCAAGTGGGTCGTGCTGGTCGGGGGATTTCGTCATCTACCGGGGTACTATTGAGTGGCCTGGAAGATCGGGATATTCACGTATATTCTCGTGAATCTGCGTTCCCGTCGGAAAGTGATATTTTTGCGATTCCTGGTGCCTTGGAACGGTACGATGGACTCACCAACCGGCAACTTGAAGAGCACACCAACGTACGCTTCCACCAGTGTCAAAATCTTGATGGTGTTTTTGTTATCCAAAGTGACTTAAACGACATGGGTCCAGTTTTACTGGTTGATGATGTTGTTGATTCTGGCTGGACCTTTACCGTCATTGCAGCGCTGCTACAAGATGCTGGCAGTGGTAAGGTTTACCCTGTTGCGCTGGCTTCGACGACGACAGGTGATTAATGAATTTTTCTGAGAATACCCAGGCGATCCTGCTGTTAAATGCCCATTTTGCAAAAGTGGTAAAGGGTGAATTTGCCCCCCTTACTGCCAACCTGAGCGATGTCCTTGCCAGCTGGCATGATAGAAAAGTAACAACCAAGCGTATTCAGGCGCTGCTTGAGCGCGGTCATGCTATGGCTCTTGCCCTGGATTCACAGGGTTATGCATTGGTTTCCGGTGGCGCAAGAGGGGTGGATGAAACGGCTATGCTGGGTGCTCTGAATGCTGAAGGAACTGCCGTTGGTATTATGGCTGACAGTCTTCTGAAAGCAGCTACTTCTGCCAAATGGCGAAAGCATTTGATGCGGGGAAACCTGGCGCTTATTTCGCCCTTTTATCCAGAAATTTCAGATGACTTGGGTCTTCATAAAAGTCAGACCAAAGCGTGGCTGGTGCAGGCTGAACGTGAGCATAAAGTTGAAAAACTATCTCGCCCTGTCAGGTATCAATGGTCCGTTCAGGTTAATCTTGAGGGTATTGAATGAAAAAAAAGGGCAGGATAAACCCGCCCTCAGCAATCATAAACCGAATTGTCGATCAGTGCTCCCCGGCAGGGCCACCAATGGAACTGTCAGGCTCTTTGGTGTCGTTCTCTGGCGCTTTCACTTCAGACTGCACCGTGGGCTTGGTATCACCACCGCCTGCATCGCCGGAATCTTTCGGTGGGCGCACGTCACGGCCGGCCATAATGTCGTCGATCTGATCGCTGTCGATGGTTTCGTACTGGATCAGGGCATCGGCCATAATGTCGAGCTTATCCCGGTTATCCACCAGAATCTGGTGGGCACGGTTGTAGCACTCATCAATCACCCGACGCACTTCTTCATCGATCAGCTTGGCAGTCTCACCAGAGACATTCATCCTGGAACCACCACTGCCGTAGTTTTTGCCGAGGAATACTTCACCTTCGTCTTCATCGTACAACAGTGGACCAAGCTTTTCTGACAAGCCCCACTTGGTCACCATGCTTCTGGCAATATGCGTCGCGCGCTGAATATCGTTAGAAGCACCGGTGGTCACGCCATCTTTGCCCAGTGTCATCTCCTCGGCAATACGACCGCCGAACAGTGAGCAAATCTGGCTCAGCAGTGCCTGACGGCTGTGGCTGTATCGATCTTCTTCCGGCAGGAACATGGTTACACCCAACGCGCGACCACGGGGAATGATGCTGACTTTGTATACCGGATCATGGTCGGGTACCAAACGACCGACAATGGCGTGACCAGCCTCATGATAGGCGGTGTTGCTTTTCTCTTTGTCGCTCATCACCATGGATTTGCGCTCAGCGCCCATCATGATCTTGTCTTTGGCCATATCAAACTCTTTCTGGCCAACGGTGTGCTGGTTGGCACGGGCAGCAAACAGGGCCGCTTCGTTGACCAGGTTGGCCAGATCAGCACCGGAGAAGCCGGGCGTACCACGGGCAATAACCGATGGTTTGACGTTGTCTGATACCGGCACTTTACGCATGTGCACTTTCAGGATTTGTTCACGACCACGGATGTCTGGCAGACCGACGACTACCTGACGGTCAAAACGACCGGGGCGCAACAGGGCCGGGTCAAGCACGTCCGGACGGTTAGTTGCCGCAATCACAATAATACCGTCGTTTGCTTCAAAGCCATCCATCTCAACCAGCAACTGGTTCAGGGTCTGTTCACGTTCATCGTGACCACCGCCCATACCGGCACCACGGTGACGACCCACGGCATCGATCTCGTCAATAAAGATAATGCACGGTGCTTGCTTCTTGGCCTGTTCGAACATGTCACGAACCCGCGACGCACCCACACCCACAAACATCTCCACAAAGTCGGAGCCGGAGATGGTGAAAAACGGCACTTTGGCTTCACCGGCAATGGCTTTGGCGATCAGGGTTTTACCGGTTCCCGGTGGGCCAACCATCAGCACACCCCGGGGAATACGACCACCGAGGCGCTGGAACTTGCCCGGGTCTTTCAGAAAGTCAACCAGCTCCTGCACATCTTCTTTGGCTTCTTCAACCCCAGCCACATCGGCAAAGGTGGTTTTGATCTGATCTTCAGAGAGCAGACGCGCCTTGCTCTTGCCAAAACTCATGGGGCCGCCTCGACCACCACCGCCACCTTGCATCTGGCGCATAAAGAACATGAACACGGCAAGGATAACCAGAATCGGGAAGCTGGCCACCAACAGCTGAGTCCAGATGCTCTGCTTCTCAATCGGCTTGGATTCCACCTGCACTTTGCTGCGCAGCAGGTCATCCATCAGCTTGTTATCAGGCACGGCTGGCGGCAAATTGGTTTCAAAGTGCTCGCTGTTGTTCAGCGTACCGGTGATGGTGTAGCCATCAATAACCACTTTACCAACCTGACGGTTCTCCACCATGCTGATGAAATCGGAATACGAAACCTTCTTGGTAGACGACTGCATACCGTCGAAATTTTTAAAGACGGTCAATAGCACCAAGGCGATAACGACCCAGAGAATCAAATTTTTTGCCATATCATTCAAGGAGCTAACCTCTTTTGAGCGTATCTTAGCCTCAGATATTCATTTAGATTGAGCATCGCACATCAGAAACTGTTGGGATAGATGCACTTATGCTTATGTTCAACGATACACGATCAGCGTCTTATGTGACAGTGGTTGTCACCTATCAGGCCGATTAATGCACCCTATCGTTTACTGCAAACAGGCCTCAGGGCTTAAAGCCTGAAGCCAACAGATAGACCTCCCGGGAACGCGCCCGCGATGCCAGCGGTTTGCGAGTCTGCACCTTATCAAAACTGCTTTTCATGTCTCTCAGGTACTCGTCGAACCCTTCCCCCTGAAAGACCTTAGTCAGGAATATGCCCCCTTTACGTAATACCTGCCGGGACAGATCCAGCGCCAGCTCCACCAGGTACATGGCATTGGGCTGATCCACCGAAAGAGCACCACTCATATTGGGGGCCATGTCGGAAATTACAAGGTCAACCTTATCATGCCAGCGGTTTGCGAGTCTGCACCTTATCAAAACTGCTTTTCATGTCTCTCAG
>JAKROC010000118.1 GCA_024509075.1 Endozoicomonas sp. | reverse complement strand
ATAAAGGCTTCGTTCATTTGCCGCCTCGAATCAACTTGAAATCCTTTGGGTATATGAACTGTGCCGGAGTGTCAGAACTACCCATGTGCAGCCCGGGCAAATCCGATACAATTCGCCTCGCAGCGTTGGCTGTTACGCAACTTCACCAGAGCGATTGGCATTGTGCTTGAAGAACAGGAAAAAAGAACCATCCAGAAAGCCTATAGCGCTTTTTTGGAGAGTAATCAGTTAACAGCCCGACCAGGGCAGAAGCAGATGATTGCCGAGATCGCCCGCGCTCTTGGCGGTATTACCACCGACAGTGAAGGGCGGCGCACTGGTGAGTTGTCTGTTACCGTAATTGAGGCCGGCACTGGCACTGGCAAGACCATCGGCTACGTGTTGCCGGCGGTGGTCATGGCTCAGGCGGCAAATAAACGGCTGGTGATTGCCACGGCCACGGTGACGCTGCAAGAGCAGATTATCAGCAAAGACTTGCCGGATATTATCGAAAAAACCGGACTGGAGTTCTCCTACACACTGGGCAAAGGCCGCGGCCGTTACGCCTGTCTGAGCAAGCTCGACCGTCTGCTGCAAGAGGAGCAGGCAGCTTCATCGTTAATGGATATGTTTGCCGACCAAGGTTTTACCCTGTCTGGCGATCACTCCTTGCGCGAGCTGTATCAGAAGATGCTGGAAGCATTTTGTACCACGAGCTGGGCCGGTGACCGGGACAGCTGGCCGGACGCGCTGGACGATGCCCAGTGGCGCAACATCACCACAGACCATGCCCAGTGCAGTGGCCGGCGTTGCAGCTACTTTCGCCAATGTCCTTTTTACCAGGCCAGGGCCGAGCTGGATGAAGCTGACGTGGTGGTTGCCAACCACGACCTGGTGCTGGCTGACCTGGCGCTGGGTGGCGGTGCTATTTTGCCCGAGCCCCACAACACTATTTATGTGTTTGACGAAGGCCATCATCTGCCAGACAAAGCCATCGACCATTTCATCTGTCAGTCCCGGGTGCGCGGTACGGCCACGTGGCTGGAAAAAGCCGAGCGTAACCTGCATAAAACGCTGAGCCAGCAGTCGCTGCCCGGCATCCTTGGCGAACTGCTGGAACGGATGCAGCCAGAGTTTCACACGTTGGTGAATGACCTCGGTCATACCCGGCAGATGCTACACAGTATTGCCAGCTTTGAGCCAAAGACCCAGTTCACCCCCCAGGGTGAGATGCAGGTTGCCTACTATCGATTTCCCCGGGGGGTTGTGCCGGATGCCCTGTGCCAACAGGCAGAAAAACTCAAGGTTGGTTTCAGCAAGTGCAGCACCATGCTGGGGAAGGTTGCCAAAGTTCTGGACGACTCTATGGGGGATAGTGCGCTTGGCATAGACCGTTGGCAGGCAGAGCAGCTTTACCCGGAGATCAAGGCCATGCAGTTGCGCCTGGAGAACCATTTTCAGTTGTGGCTGACCTACACCCTGAAAGACCCGGAAGATGAGCCTCCATCGGCCCGCTGGTTAAAGTGGTCAGAAGGCCCCTTTGGTGAAGAGCTGGAAGTGTTCAGCAGTCCGATTATGTCTGCCAGGACGTTGTGGCAGACGCTCTGGAACCCCGCTTATGCTGCCATTGTTACTTCCGCCACGCTGGCCGCTCTGGGAAATTTTGGTCGTTTTCGCATGCGCTCCGGGGTGCCTGATGACTGTCGCTGCGTGGTGGTGCCCAGCCCGTTTTTGCACAACCAGGCAGCCACGCTGGTGGTGCCGGCCATGACCTCCGACCCGCGCAATGCCCAGGGGCACACTGGGGAAATAGCTGAATTGTTGCCAGGGTTGTTTGACGCCCACAATTGCGGTGTGCTGGTGTTGTTCTCCTCCCGCCGGCAGATGAAAGATGTACACTTCGCGCTGGATAAAAAATGGCAGGAAAAAATACTGCTGCAAGATGACTATTCCCGTCAGGAGCTACTGAAACAACACCGCCAGTGCATAGATGATGGTAAAACTTCCATTCTGTTCGGGCTGGCCAGTCTGGCTGAGGGAATTGACCTGCCCGGTCGTTACTGCGAGCATGTGATCGTTGCCAAAATCCCCTTCGCTGTTCCCGATGACCCGGTGGAAGCGGCGCTGTCGGAATGGCTCGAAGCTCAGGGACGTAATCCGTTTATGGAGATTGCTGTTCCGGATGCTGCCATTCGTCTGATACAAGCTTGCGGCCGATTACTTCGCACTGAGCAGGATCGCGGGCGCATCACCATCATGGATCGGCGGCTGGTGACAGCCCGCTACGGCCAGTTGATAATGAACTCATTACCACCGTTCCAGCGGGTGATTGAGCCGAATCCAGTATTGGCAGTACGATAAAAAATCCAATAATTTTTCTTCTTGCCCCGTTGTTGTTTCGGGGCTTTCGTTGCGAGGTTGCATGGAAATATACGACAGTGAGTTTAATGGGCTAACGGTGGAAACGCTCTACCAGTTGATTAGGTTACGTCTTGATGTGTTTGTTGTTGAGCAAAATTGCCCTTATCAAGACCTCGATAACAAAGATACTCTGGCCTCCACCCGCCATATCTACATCAAAGAAGACGGTCACGTTATTGCCTGTGCCCGTTGCCTGGCTCCCGGTGTTACTTTTGATCAGTATCCAGCCATCGGCCGAGTGGTAGTGGCACCCGATTATCGCCGCCAGCACTATGCACGGGCCATCATGCATAGGGCGATTCACATCTGTCGTCAGTATTGGCCAGACACACCAGTCAAGCTGGCAGCTCAGGTGTATGCCATGGGGCTTTACCAGGGACTTGGCTTTCGGGCGATAGGTGAGCCTTATGAAGAGGACAGCATTGCGCATCAGGATATGATTTTGCCTTGACGTCAGCCATTGCAACATTTGTCGTTGGGGTACATGCTGCATTGTCTGGGTCTTTCGCAGATTGGCTGATCAAATCTGGGCCTCCTGACATTTTCAGATAAAGGTATTCAAGATCGTTGTAGCCACAGGCCTTATATACCCAACGGATTTCATGCCGCTACACGGCGGCAATTGAGCGAAGCCCTTGTGCCCTCGGATGCCGGGAACGCAGAAATGCTACGTGACCGGGGTGACGACTGCATGGATACCCTGGAGGGCATAAATGCAGGAGGTAGTACCCTAAGGGCATGAAGGCAACGCATGGAGCAGTCGCCGAGCGAATACCCTGAAGGGCATAAATGCGGCCAACAAAGTAGCAACTTGAAAGACGACGGGTATATCCACTTCTGTACAGCTTCAATGCGGATAGCTTCTCTAAGGCTGAGGGAAACATTACGACCGTCTAGCTTGCTCATAACTGAAGCATCATTCTACTATGCTAGCGAGTGCAAAGCATCGGCCCACATTAATAAGCATGCCATGATGATTTATAAGATCATCCAATATACTCTGGATTTTTGCCCCTCTTATGCGGTTAAAACCGTTTGAAAGTCGGCTAACCCCAAAATACACTCGACACCTGTTTAATATTTTGAATGGGGTGCCTCTTCTCTGCATTCCCTCATCTCCTTTTTTGACTTGGCAAGACGAATTCCCATGACAAGTAAACAAGTAGTAGAGGTAGACGACCGCTGGTTATCGGTAGACGAGATTGGTAAATATCTTGGTGTGAGCAGCGATACTGTATACCGTTGGGTCGATAAACAGGGTATGCCAGCCCACCGCTTGGGCCGACGGAAGTTCAAAAAAGCTGAGCTTGATGCTTGAGTTAAAGCGGGCGGAGCCGCTGAACCTGCCCTCCCAAAAAGTCACCCAAAAGAAGCGACCAGAAGATAAACCAGGAGTAACACCCGGCTATGAACCATGAAATCTATAACAGTATTGTGCGTTTTATCTGGGGTATTGCCGACGATGTGCTACGGGATATCTATGTGCGTGGCAAATATCGCGACGTTATTCTGCCAATGACGGTCATTCGTCGTCTGGATGCCGTACTGGAACCCAGCAAAGAACGTGTACTGGCCATGCAGGAACAGCTGGATAACGCCGGTATCGCCAATCAGGACGCTGCGCTCTGCCAGGCCTCCGGTGAAGCGTTTTATAACATCTCGCCGTTCACCCTCCGTGATCTGAAAAACCGCGCCAAAAAACAACAGTTAAAAGCCGACTTTGAAGAGTATCTGGATGGCTTCTCCGACAACGTGAAGGAGATTCTGGATAAGTTCAAGTTCCGCAATCAGATCCCCACGCTGATTGAAGCGGATATTCTCGGCCACCTGATAGAAAAATTCCTCGACAACCGCATCAATCTCAGCCCAAAGCCGGTTCAGGACGAAGAGGGTAATGAGTTACTCCCGGCCCTGGACAACCATTCCATGGGTACCATTTTTGAAGAGCTGATCCGTCGGTTTAACGAAGACAACAATGAAGAGGCCGGGGAACACTTTACGCCCCGCGATGTGGTCAAGCTGATGGCCGACCTGATCTTCATGCCTGTGGCCGATGATATCGAATCCGGAACCTATCTTGTTTACGACGGTGCCTGCGGTACCGGTGGCATGTTAACCGTGGCCGAAGAACGACTGGCCGAGCTGGCCAAAAACCATGGCAAAGAGGTCTCCATTCATCTCTATGGTCAGGAAATACAGCCAGAAACCTTCGCCATCTCCAAAGCTGACCTGTTGCTAAAAGGGGAAGGCGCCGAAGCACAAAACATGAAGTACGGCTCAACACTCTCTGATGATGGTTTTCCATCTCAGGAGTTTGACTTCATGCTCTCTAATCCCCCTTACGGCAAAAGCTGGAAGAGTGATCTCGAAAGGCTCGGTGGCAAAAGCGATATCCGAGATCCGCGCTTTGTCACCCAACATGGTGATGATCCTGAGTACAAGATGATTACCCGCTCTTCTGACGGGCAGCTGATGTTCCTGGTCAACAAGCTGACCAAAATGAAAGAGAACACCCGCCTTGGCAGCCGGATCGCAGAGGTTCATAACGGGTCATCACTATTCACCGGCGATGCCGGTCAGGGTGAAAGTAATATACGTCGTTGGATTATTGAGAACGATTGGCTGGAAGCCATCATCGCTCTGCCAGAGAACATTTTTTATAACACCGGCATTGCCACCTATATCTGGATGCTCACCAACCGCAAGAGTGAGCAGCGCAAAGGAAAGGTGCAACTGATTGATGCCAGCGAATGGCATGTGCCGTTACGCCGAAACCTTGGCAAGAAAAATTGTGAGTTCTCCGATGGCCAGATCGAAACCATTGTTGACCTGATGATCAATCCGGTTGAGAGCGAGCAATCGAAAATCTTTCCCAATGAAGCCTTTGGTTACTGGAAGGTCACGGTGGATCGACCGCTGCAACTTGCCGTGGATCTTGCCCCGGCCAGACTGGAGCAGTTTGAAACGATATGCGGTAACGCTAAAGAAGCACCACTGGCCAACCTGGTCAATCGTGTTGCTGCTGAGCTTGGCGCAGGACCGCATCTTGATTTCAATCATTTTCTGGAAGCCTGTCTCATTGATGCTGAAAAGCATGGGGTCAAACTCACCGCCAAGCGCAAAAAGCTGCTGCAAAGTGGACTGTGTGAGACTCGTGAAGATGCCGAACGTGTGATCAAAAAGATTCATAAACCGGGCAAGGTCGCAGCAGATTCTATTTACGGCCTGTATGAAAGCGAAGTCGATGGCAAAGCCTGTGTGGTTGAGTATGAGCCCGATACTGACCTGCGGGATAGCGAGCAGGTGCCACTTTTGGAGGAAGGGGGCATCGAAGCCTTTTTCCGCCGGGAGGTGTTGCCTTATACGCCGGATGCCTGGATTGACCCTGCCAAAACTCTGGTGGGTTATGAAGTCTCGTTTACTCGCCATTTTTACCGGCCTGCTCCCATGCGCACACTGGATGAGATCAAGGCCGATATCTACGCCCTGGAGCAGGAAACCGAAGGGCTGTTGGAACAGATTGTCGGGGAGGCGGAGTGATGAAGCTGGTTCCCTATCCAAAATACAAGAACTCCGGCCAGCCCTTTCTTGGGAAAATTCCGGCACATTGGCAAGTGTTCAGGAATGGTCGTCTGTTTGCTCAGCGCAATGAGACTGGTTTTGGGGCATTACCCATCCTTGAAGTTTCATTGAGAACCGGTGTTCGCGTGCGTGATATGGACAACATGAAGCGCAAGCAGGTGATGTCGGACCGAGAAAAATACAAACGGGCCGCTCAGGGTGATATTGCCTACAACATGATGCGTATGTGGCAGGGAGCGGTTGGCGTGGCTCCCGTCGATGGCTTGGTCAGCCCGGCTTACGTGGTTGTTCGCCCGTTCCCGGATGTGGATTGCCGTTACTACAGCTATCTGTTCCGTACCGCTGCCTATATGAACGAAGTTGATGCCTATTCACGGGGGATTGTAAAAGACCGTAACCGTCTTTACTGGCAGGATTTCAAGCGTATGCCTTCGCCAGTTCCACCGATAGAGGAACAGAAGAAAATTGCTCGATATCTTGACGCCATAAGCAGTCAGGTGCAGTTGTTTATCCGCAATAAGCAGCGTCTGATCACTCTTCTTAAAGAGCAAAAGCAAAACATCATCAATCAGGCGGTTAGGCGTGGAACCAATCCCAATGCCCAACTTAAACCCAGTGGTGTGGAGTGGATTGGTGATATTCCAGAACACTGGGGTGTAAGGAAAATCAAATTCATCTCGAAAAGAGTACAGAGTGGTGCAACACCTTCAAGCGGCCAAAAAGACCTTTGGGATGGCGATATAATATGGGTAACGCCACAAGATGTGAGTAAGAGCGAGCGATTATTTACATCTGTTCGCAAACTTACTGATGCCGGTGTTGCTTCTTGCTCAACTGCCATGGTTCCTCCGGGGAGCGTAATTATTACCTCTCGAGCCCCTGTTGGAAACACCTCTTTAGCGGAAGTAGAACTGTGTACTAATCAAGGATGTAAAGCCGTTGTGCCTGATGAGCATCTTATTTTAAGTGAATACTGCTTCACGCTCTTAAAAGTTATGAAGCCAGTATTTCAGAGAGCTGCAAATGGTACTACTTTCTTTGAAATTTCGACTTGGGCGTTTGAAAACATCAAAGCACCTTTGCCACCAACGTCCGAACAATTAGAGATTCTCACTCATATACAAGCAACAACTTCAGATATCGATGAAACCATCACCCAAGCACTACGAGAGATTGAGCTAATGCTTGAGTATCAAGCTAGGTTGATTGCTGATGTCGTCACCGGTCAGCTTGATGTTCGAAGCATTGAAATACCGATTATTCCTGAGAAAGAGCTACTGACATTAGGTGAGACCACCATAGCACCTGGTGTAATCACTGAAGAAGAGGAATACATGGATGAAACCATCTGACACCAGTGAAAAAGGTCTGGAATCCCTTATCGTTACTTCACTGGTAGAGGATGCCGGATACCTTCAGGGAGACCCGAAGGATTTCGACCGAGAACACGCTGTAGACCTGACCAAACTGCTACAATTTCTGGCTGAAACCCAGCCAGACACCTGCGAGACGCTGGGTATTCTCCATGAAGGCCCCAAACGTACCCAGTTTCTGCATCGGCTTCAGGGTGAGATTGCCAAACGGGGTGTGATTGAAGTTTTACGCACGGGTATCAAACATGGCCCTGCCCATGTGGATTTTTTCTACGGCTCGCCAACCCCGGGGAATGTTAAAGCGGCGGAACGTTTTGCCTCCAATATCTTCAGTGTTACCCGCCAGCTACGTTACAGTCGAACCGAGACTGCGCTGGCACTGGATATGGGTGTCTTTATTAACGGCCTGCCCATTGCCACCTTTGAACTCAAGAACAAGCTGACCAAACAGACCGTCCTGGATGCTGTCCAGCAATACCAGAATGACCGCGACCCAAAAGAGCTGTTGTTTCAGTTTGGCCGTTGCGCTGTCCATTTTGCCGTGGATGACCATGAGGTGCGTTTCTGTACTCACCTTAAGGGCAAAGCTTCCTGGTTTCTGCCATTCAACAAGGGCTTTAACGATGGCACTGGCAACCCACCCAATCCTGATGGTCTGGCTACCGATTACCTGTGGAAGGAGACACTCTCCAAACCGGGGCTGACGGATATTCTGGAAAACTACACCCAGGTGGTGGAAGAAAAAGACGAGAAAACGGGCAGGAAAAAGTCCAGGCAGATTTTTCCCCGCTATCACCAGCTGACCGTTGTACGCCTTCTGTTGGCTAATGCGATGGAAATGGGGGTTGGCAAGCGCTATCTGATTCAACACTCAGCAGGTAGTGGCAAAAGCAACTCTATTGCCTGGCTGGCGCATCAGCTTATCGGACTGGAACATACCGGCATAGTGTCATCTCATGCTACGGGCAAGGCGCTGTTTGACTCGGTAATCGTAGTCACAGACCGCAAGGTGCTGGACAAACAGATCCGCGACACCATCAAACAGTTTGCCCAGGTCTCCGCTACCGTTGGCCATGCTGAACGCTCTGGTGATTTGCGCCGTTTCCTTAAAGCGGGAAAAAAGATCATCATCACCACGGTTCAGAAATTCCCGTTTATCCTTGATGAGATTGGCGACAGCCATCTGGATGAAACCATCTGACACCAGTGAAAAAGGTCTGGAATCCCTTATCGTTACTTCACTGGTTGAGGATGCCGGATACCTTCAGGGAGACCCGAAGGATTTCGACCGAGAACACGCTGTAGACCTGACCAAACTGCTACAATTTCTGGCTGAAACCCAGCCAGACACCTGCGAGACGCTGGGTATTCTCCATGAAGGCCCCAAACGTACCCAGTTTCTGCATCGGCTTCAGGGTGAGATTGCCAAACGGGGTGTGATTGAAGTTTTACGCACAGGTATCAAACATGGCCCTGCCCATGTGGATTTTTTCTACGGCTCGCCAACCCCGGGGAATGTTAAAGCGGCGGAACGTTTTGCCTCCAATATCTTCAGTGTTACCCGCCAGCTACGTTACAGTCGAACCGAGACTGCGCTGGCACTGGATATGGGTGTCTTTATTAACGGCCTGCCCATTGCCACCTTTGAACTCAAGAACAAGCTGACCAAACAGACCGTCCTGGATGCTGTCCAGCAATACCAGAATGACCGCGACCCAAAAGAGCTGTTGTTTCAGTTTGGCCGTTGCGCTGTCCATTTTGCCGTGGATGACCATGAGGTGCGTTTCTGTACTCACCTTAAGGGCAAAGCTTCCTGGTTTCTGCCATTCAACAAGGGCTTTAACGATGGCACTGGCAACCCACCCAATCCTGATGGTCTGGCTACCGATTACCTGTGGAAGGAGACACTCTCCAAACCGGGGCTGACGGATATTCTGGAAAACTACACCCAGGTGGTGGAAGAAAAAGACGAGAAAACGGGCAGGAAAAAGTCCAGGCAGATTTTTCCCCGCTATCACCAGCTGACCGTTGTACGCCTTCTGTTGGCTAATGCGATGGAAATGGGGGTTGGCAAGCGCTATCTGATTCAACACTCAGCAGGTAGTGGCAAAAGCAACTCTATTGCCTGGCTGGCGCAACAGCCTATCGGACTGGAACATCAAGGCAAAGTCTCATCTCACGCTACGGGCAAGGCGCTGTTTGACTCGGTAATCGTAGTCACAGACCGCAAGGTGCTGGACAAACAGATCCGCGACACCATCAAACAGTTTGCCCAGGTCTCCGCTACCGTTGGCCATGCTGAACGCTCTGGTGATTTGCGCCGTTTCCT
>JAKROC010000117.1 GCA_024509075.1 Endozoicomonas sp. | reverse complement strand
GATTAATCGCTCATTGCCAGATGGACTATTGTGCATTGAGAACTCTAAAGTCGAGTTTCATTATAATTCAAGGCGATTTTTGGCGTTGTTATAGGCAGCATTGCCTTCCCGTTTGCCAATACAAATAACAGATACTTTAACCTTGTCGTCAATTACCTGATACACCAACCGGTAACCTGCTTTAAGCAGTTTGATTTTGTAACAGTCTTTCATGCCAGAAAGCCTGTCTTTGGGCACATGTGGCGATTTCAGGCGTTCTTTCAGTTTTTTCTGAAACTGGTTGCGAATGGATGAATCCAATTTGTTCCACTCTTTCCAGGCGTCATCAAGAAAAACAAGGTTATAAATCATCAATATTTACCTGGATTTCTTTTTGCCCTTGGCGTTCCTCAACAATTTTTGCCAGTGCGATGTCGTCAGCAATGTCTAGCAACGCTTCGTATAGTTTGGCTGGTACGGCATAAAATACCGGCTCGTTACGGTTAAGAATGGCAACTGCATCACCATGGCCGGCTTTAATGACCCCCATTGGATCTTTCTTCAGTTCTGATATGCCTGCACTCAAATCCGACAGGATGGGGTGAACATTGGCCATAAATAGTTCCTTATGTAATCATCAATAAAAAAACTAATAATAGTGCTTTTAAACGTATTCTTAAAGATGATTAATAAAGTTCACCTTGTTTTTCAAATGCCAGCAGACGATACCGGTTGCCTACTTTGCTGATCACTCCCTCAGTCATCAATTGTTCCAGGCCGGCTTTCAGTTCCGGGTGTCGGATGGCTTCACTTTCCACTATCTGTTTCACCGGAACAAACTCGCCATAGTTGCCGTTGCGGATCCGTTCCATGATCTGGTCCAGCACTGGGGGTTCCGAATCGTGGGTGATCTCCTGGGGCACTGCCTCTGGCTGATTCTGTCGAGTTAGCGTCACCGGTTGTAAGGCAATAATGGCCGCCAGGTCAATCATCAAGGCAAGTGCCAGGAATAACGATATCCGCAAAGCGTCATTGTGCACAAACAGGGTCTGCCCGGTCAGTTCAGTGGCCGCATTGTGGTTCTGTTGTTGCAGTATCGTCAGCAGGGAATCCCGTCGCTCGTACAAGTCATCCAGATTATTGAGCGTGTTCAGTCCTCTGGCCCGATACTGATTACCGGTGTCCTGCTCAGCGCTGGCCAGCAGTATATCAATCTGCTGGTTCAGCTGGTTCAGCTGGTTCAGCTGGTTAAGTTGCTGTTGCTGCTGTTTTACCAGGAACCGGTCACCGGCCTGTTGTTGCTGTCTGGCCAGCTGCTCGCTCTGGTGCTGTTGCCAGGTGTCTTCCATATACCAGGCAGTGACCAGGACTGACAATCCCAACAATCCGTGAGCAAACCATCGAACCCGATGGCCAGGGTGTCGGGCGAACAGGTAGAGACAGACTTGTAACGCCAGGCCGGCACCGGTAGCCAGAAGTGTAGCTGCCATGCCGCTGACCAGCTCTTGTAACGTCAAAATCAACGCACCAGTGCTGGCAGTGGCCAAAATAAAGCCCATTAATTTCTGGATGTCGTTAATGTTGGAGCTGGTATAATAGTTTGGGCGTAAAGGTTTCATGTGAACTATTTCCTTTGCGTGGCTGCCACCGGCACCATGGCGGTGGCAGCGTTACCGATGATTAATGACTGATCATCGGCCCCGTGGCGCTGTAACAGCGATCCTCCTCATAAGTCAGCAAGTAGTTGGCCCACTCCCTTGCCCGGTGCATACAATCCTGGCGCTCTTCCCCGGTAAACATCTGCCGGAAGGTGCAATCCCAGTGGTAGGCAAAGCACTGACTGGTAAAGAACAGCGGTTTTGGCGTTTCCACATAAAGGACAAGCAAGCCATCCTGTTTTGTCTCGCCGGTCACCCGCAGTTGCGGCTCTTCGCCCAGGCCGTGCAGGGGCAGGGTGATGTTGTTGGTCGCTTCCATTAGTCTTCCTCCCCACCGAGCAGTGCATCAATATCATCTTGGATTGGGGAGCGCGATTGTGCTTTGAAGTGGTCAGCCCCCAGTTTCTTGTGTTCAGCAACCCACCGGCAGAACAGTGGGTGAGCAAAGTACCAGCAGAACTCTGGTTTTCTGCCTTTACGAAACTGTTTGCCAAGGTAGGGAAGGTCATGACTAAAGCGGAAAACGTCATCCAGTTCTTTTTCTTTGGCTACCGGTTTCATGCCCAGGGTTTTGCACCAGTGGAAATACCAGCGGGGGCTGATGCACATCAGGCCATCTTCCACCGAGCGGTTTACCAGCGGCAGGCCGATCTTCATGATCTGGTCCCAGAACAGGATCACGGTGGGGTGGTCCACTTTCTTTTCAGCAATGGAGATGCCCACTTCCTGTAAGGCTTTGGTGCGGTCTTCAAGCATCACCTTATCCTGACAGGCCAGCAGCAACTCACGAGAAAATTGCAGCACCATGACCTTGAGGATTTCGGTAATCTCCCAGTGGTTTGGGTTCAGGCTGCTCTCGATGCGCTTGACCAGCTGTTCGATCTGCTCGATCTGCACCTTGCGGTACTCAATCACCATCGGGTCAAAGATGTGCTGAAGGCGCTTTTCCATCTGGTTGAAGGCGTTGATGTACGCCTCTTTCCAGGCAGCGGCTTTTTTGCCGGTGAACCCCATGGCCAGAAAAGCAAAACCATCTCGGGTGATTTTGTAGCTTTCGAGTTTTCTCCCGGTTGGGTCGGTGTATTCACTGGGCTGAAAATTCAGCTCAGTGAATTCTTGAGAGCATTCCAGATTGCGAATGGACTGCAAAACGTTCTTGTGTTGCTTGTCAAAATGGTCAGCCACATCGAGGGAACTGCAGGTGATCTGCTGATCTTCAAATTTCAGCTCAGTCAGCAGATGTTCAGGGGTTGGAAAAGTTTCCACTAAGGCAGTCATAGAGCCTCCTACTTACGGTGTATTACCGCCACCAGAAGGTTCCAAACTTGACTGGAGGCGGACTGAGTGGGATTGGAACACCGATTAAGTAGTAAACCGGCACGGCCTAAGCCGTCCCCACCCAGCCCGCCATAAAGAGGTGCTGAGTGATTGCACAAAAAAAAGCGCAGTTTAATGAGCGCTTTTAGTGCTCTACTTAAAATCGGGGTTCCAAGCCCGGCAACGGATTTTGCCGTTGCGAGATGCATAATGCCTGATGATTTTTCGTCCTGTCAACAACTTGCTTGTCTGCATGAAATTATGCAGTTCTGCATGAAGAGAATCAACCGGGAAGCCAAAGATGCCGCCGTGTTTATCGTCATTAACAAAACAAAAATACGTCATAAATGGTATCAAATATTGATACTATGAATTAAACTGGATAAATGAATAGCAAGCACCGCAAAACACTGTTGGCGATTTACCAAGAACCGGCACCAAAACAGTTGGAATGGAAAGCCATCGAAGCGTTATTGATGGCCGTGGGAGCCGAGATGCTTGAAGGGCGTGGCTCCCGTGTCCGGTTTCACAAGCAGGGGGAAATGGCCACTTTCCACAGGCCGCATCCCCATAAGGAGGCCAAGCCTTACCAGGTGCGGGACGCACGGGATTTTCTTAGCCGAATTGGAGTCAAACCATGAATACCATGACCTATCTGGGATACGCTGCCAGCATCGTTTACAGCGATGACGATGGTTGTTTTATTGGCCATATTGCTGGCATTAAAGACCAGGTCGGCTTTCACGGGCAGTCCGTTATCGAGTTGAAATCGGCGTTTCATGAGGCGGTGGATGACTATCTGGAAGCCTGTTCTGCCGTTGGAAAGTCCCCGCAAAAACCTTTTTCCGGAAAGCTGATGCTCAGGATCTCCGAGGCATTGCATGCCCGCGTTGCCCAAAAGGCGCAGGTTCAGGGAAAAAGCATTAATCAATGGATTGCCGAATTGCTGGCCTGGGAGTTGAGTGATACTTCTGAAGAGGAGACTCGATTTCTGCTCAGCAATAAGGCAAATAGAAAACATCTGGAAAAATCCATTCGTCAATACCGTAACCGTTGATTGCAGAGGGCTGAATTTTCAGCCCGGTCACTGTTTTCTCCTCCTCAGTTGTCTTTCCAGGTAACTATTGATGAAGCAAAGCCATTGCCTGGTGCGGGTTATTACGAAACATAATCAACAAAGACCGGGCAGGGCCAAGTGGCTTTCTGACTTTTTGCTCCCATCCCTGAACAGTCTTGATGCTTACGCCGATAAGGGCGGCAAACTTCTCCTGGGATAGACGGGTTGCCTTGCGGATACTGGTAACATCAATGTCTTCATACTTGTGCACCCGTGAAGCCTTCTTTTCTCCTTTGGCTATGGCAACGGCTTCTTTCAGGCTGGAAGTCAGTTCCTCAAATGCTTTTTTATCCATTGCGTAACTCCTTGGCTAGTTCTGCTAATACTTTCTTCTGGTCTTCGGTCAGGTCTGTTTGCTGGTTTTTGGTATAGGCATAGAGCATGTAGAACGTGCCTTCACTGACTTGCCAGTAATAGATAATGCGTGACCCTCCCCGCTTTCCGGTACCATT
The DNA here is from genome assembly GCA_024509075.1 of Endozoicomonas sp. GTDB lineage: Bacteria > Pseudomonadota > Gammaproteobacteria > Pseudomonadales > Endozoicomonadaceae > Endozoicomonas. The sequence goes on along the minus strand of JAKROC010000117.1, from coordinate 5,300 downwards.
CAGCTTCCAGCGAAATTTCCGCAAACCACCGGTTCCCTTGATGATGCTGCCAATATCGGGCTGGACAATCATGGCCTCTTGCATGGCCCGATAATCATCATCAGGCATGAGTTGAGTGATGATCCTGGTAAACACACTGGTTTCTATAAATTCCATAAAATATCCTACATTGTAGGATTAATTGTACTGCAATGTAGGATATAAGCAAAACTTTCATTTTCTGGCTCTTAGCTGGCTCTCCAGCTCATACCGCAAACGGTCGAAACTGAGGGAACGCAGGAACATCACCTGCCTTGCCTCGCTCTGGCGCAACAGATACCGGATTAACTCCTCTCTGCTTTTCTCTGCCTGATCCTGTAACGGGGTTCTGGGTAAACGGGTCATTGTGCTGCCTCCCACTGCGTCGAAAGGGTAAAAAAGTGCGTAACGACCGTAACGCATGGTCAAAACCGGCCTCTATCCCTCGATATAGAAGGCTTTAGCTTGTTACGCCAACACCGTAACAGCGCGTAACCAAACGGAACACCAGGCGTAACAGCCGCAATTACCAGTGCCTGGAGAATCAACTGACGTTCGTTTTGGTGTTACGCTGCCACCGTAACGCTGTTACGGGGTCGTTACGGTTTTGTTACAGCAAGCGAAACAGCGGGAGGCGTTGGTATTAGTAAGATAGAGAGTGATGAATCAACTCTGTTACAAATGTTACGCACTTTTTCACCGTTTCGACGCAGTGAAAAAACCAGCCTGTGATTACTTATTAGCCTGTAAAATGACTCTCTTATATTCAATATGAACAGTGGGGTGCAAAATCGCGTAACGTTTGTAACAGGCCGGTCAGAATTGCTTGCAGGCCAGACAGGCCAAGGGCTGTAGCGGTTTTGCAAGTTGTAACGTTGGCGGAACAGGGGCGTAACGCGGGGTAACATGGGGCGTAACAAAACATTTTCGCTGGGATCTGGGCGTAAAATTGCGTTGAGAGGTGTTACACCTCTTCAATATTGAGGGGGTATGCTAAGGTATTTAAAAGTAATACTTAGTAATAAAAAGGATCACAGATGGCCACGTCCATAAAAATTGATGATGGATTAAAAGACCGGGTGCGGATTCTGGCTGAGCAACGGCGGCGCTCCGTACATTGGATTATGAAAGAGGCTGTTCGTGAATATGTTGAACGGGAAGAGGCCAAAGAATCTTTTAAGCAGGAGGCCATGGCTTCCTGGGAAAAGTATCAGGTCGATGGTCGCCATTTAAGTGGGGCAGAGGTCCAGGGCTGGCTGGATAGTTGGGGGACGGATAAAGAGTCAGAGCCACCTCAATGCCACGATTGATTATTACCGAACATGCTGTTGATGGGATGGAGCGATGCCGCCGGTTCTTGCAAAAGAAAAACCCCCAGGCGGCTCGCAATGCAGCTATGGCCATTCAGCAAAAACTGGCAGGGTTGGAAAACCAACCGTTCATGGGTAAACCGCTGGATGATCATCCGGCATTGCGGGAAGTCATTATTCCTTATGGGAATTCCGGTTATGTTGGGCTTTACCGTTATGATGAACCCGGTAAGGTTGTGTTTTTGCTGGCCTTCCGGCATCAAAAAGAGGCAGGCTATTAACGGGCTAAATTTTCAGCCCGTTAAACGGTTGGATTCAACGGGGGTTTTGATTATGATAGCAAGGCATTGACAGAAGACTTTACCATGAAGTCATTGAAAAATGGGGTTTGGTTCGGGCCAGCCCCGTTTTTTTTGTGTTTTTCCGGTTATCCATTCACGACCTCATCAAAGATCCAGCAGCGTCTGGTCCTGCCATTCATATTGGCTTGCTTGCTGCGTAAGGGTTTGTTTTCGACGTATCGTTTGCTGGTGCTGTTGGGGAACAGGCGCTTTAGTTCATTGATATCCAGTCGTTGCAGTTTGTGTTCTCCGCACAGTTGATCAAAGTCCGTCAGGTTGATGGCTATTCGACCGGTGCCGGGCAGGTGGTTCAATACCTCGACGTTGTAGGTGCTGCCATTTTCGCAGACGGTTTTCCAGTTGAGTTTGTCGTAATAATCCCAGAACCTTTGAATCATTTCGTGCTCACTTTGCAGCCGGCGTTGTCGTTCCAGGCATCGGTCCCAGATATAGGTTTCAAGCTGCTTCAGTTGCAGTTCGGTAATTTGACCCTGGAGCACGGTTTTCAGGGTGTGAGCCAGGGCCAGAATCTGGACATGGTTGGCAATGACCCGGGGGGTGATTTTGGTCTGCGTCTGGTGAATCTTTTCAATGAATTTTCGGTGCATCAGGTCATATTGCTCAAAGTAGGTTTTCAGCAGGGTCGGTTCATTACAGAGAATCTGGTTGCGGAAGCTGGCCAGCTTTTCAATGTCCCATTCCCGCAGCCGGTGAATGGCCTTTTCGACGTCGTGGTCGTAGCCTTTTGCGGTCATATGGAGGTGGACAAAACGGGAGAGCAGGGCGTCTGACCCGTCAATGCTCAAGTTTTGCACGACCATCACTGAGCCTTTGAATGGGTCTTCACTGGTTTCAAGTCCGTGGTTTTTCCAACCCGTTCCCCGGATGGCTCCACCTTCCCAGGTGGTTTTCAGCCAGTCATAATCAAACATGCTGCGTTTTCTGGCTTCGTTGCGGTCACCCTCAATCATGACCAGGGGTATGTTTCCGCCCTGGGCAAACTTGCGTGCCAATGCTCGTTCGTTCATTTTCAACGGGTCCACGCCTTCGTATTTGTTCAGACCAATGAGTCGCCAGAGAAATTTTGTCAGGGTGGTTTTGCCGGTTTCACGGTCTCCGGAGATTTCCAGCAGGGTGTAACCTTCCTGTTTCTCGCGAATCTGTTCGGCAAACATCGAGCCGGTCCAGAATGCCAGTGCCGCCAGACTTCTGTGTTCAAAAACAAAATAAAAATCCTGATACCAGCTGTCATCAAAAGTACTGTTACCTCGGTGGTAGTAGTTGTCTTCGTTGGTTTTCAGGCTGCTTTTCAGGCTGATGTTGCCAAAATTAAGAAATCCGTCCTGGTTTTTTGTCACCATTTTTCCCTGGTAATAGCCAAATTCCGGGAAAGCGTAGGCTCCGGTGTGGCGGTCGTAGCCGACAAAGGGAATGGTTCGGATTTCCTCTGGCCCTCTGATGGCGTCAAACCACTCCTCCTGGAGAATATCCAGATCTGCCTGAACGCCTTTGAATCGGGCGCCGGTCACTTTGCTCAGTAATGCCCGTTTGAAATTGCTGGGGCAGTCCAGATCATTGGAGGATAGCCCGGCCAATGTTTGCGGGCGTGAGCCGGGAAATGTTACCCGGAAAAAATAGTGTTTTTCCTCTGTCTGCGGGTTGATCTCTGCATAAAGGAACTTTGGCAGGCAGTTGCTGATGTGTATTGTCTGATACGCGCTCTTAAATTCCTGGATACACAGTTCCGGATTTTCGCTGCCGCTGGTGTAGAGCTTTTCGGAATTGCTCAGGTAGGCGGCTTTGAATCCCTCCATGGCGTGTTCATCGTTTTTGTTTCGTATGGTGGAGCGGTAGATTTTGTGATGGTGCTCAATAAGCATGTATTTCTGATCGGTCTTCACAAACAGCCAGAATGCTTTTTCTGCTGCCTCACCGGCACTGTCGTATGCCCCACGCCACAAGGCTTTTTTAAAATATTCCTCCGTAAGATATTCCACCCATTCGTCATCTTCGTTTTTCCGGCGTTTGCGATAGGCTTCATCCCAGTCGTCTTTGCCCTGGGGGAATGCCACCAGAACTTGCTCTCCCAGATCTTTGAGCTTCTGTTTGTAGTCGGGTGCGTGGCGGTGTCCGGCGTGGTCGTTATCCAGAGCAATCACCCAGGTGATTTTCCGGCCTGCATTGCGTTTGATGAAATTGATGGGGAGGTTATTGGAACTCAAACCGGTGATGGTCTTTTTCCCCAAAAATGACAGAGCGCAGGATTTAAAGATGGCTTCCGTGATCCAGACCACATCACGGTCATTGATGTTCTGACCCGGCGGTGCCCAGCACTCACCTTTATAGGAGCCGACTATTTTGGTTTTCTTGTTGTTATTGCGACGAATGTCCTCCTGATTCAGCAAGCGAGCCCAATAGCAGTCATCGGATATTTTAAACCGGATGGATTGCGCGGTGCTGCCATCTTTCAGCCTCATCTGTTCCTGGGTGTACCAGCCTGCCATGGCTCCGGTATTGAGGCCACGGTAATCCAGAAAAGCCCGGGCACTGGCGTGGGGATCTGCCTCTGTTGCCGAGTATCGCCCGGTAAAATTTTCAAACAGGTCGTGATAATAATCCCGGACATCGGTGATGAGCCCGCAGTGTTTCATCCTTGGGCACAACATGACCCATGGTGAACCACGATAAACCCAGAGTCCCTCTTCCCCGCATTTTGGACAAAAGCCTTCGCGCAGGTAGTTGGGATTTCTTCTGTTCTTAAACCGAAGCTGTTTGTCGTTATCCAATTTCTCAAGGATGTGCTCAACCAGGTTCATGCGGATGCCCCTGATTTTTCAGGTTTGGATATCCGTCTGGCTTCTGCCAGGAGATGTTCGTAATTGTCCGGTACGGATTTGGAAATTCGCTGAGCCTGCTTCATCAGGTATTCCTTTTCACGCAGGTGTGGATTGTCCTCATAGATGCGGGCATTGATCATGGACGTGGGCCAGCGCTTTTGGCCGCTGACGTCAATCGGTTCAGGGAATGACCCTTTTTTTAGCCAGCCCACAAGCGTGTTCCGATGAATTTTCAGACGTTGGCAGACCTCATCCATGGTGAGCATTTCATCCCGTTTGATGTCGAAGGGAAGTGGCTCATAAAAGCAGTCCAGCACTTTTGTCAGGTCCCTGAGAATACTAGCTATTGCATTTGGATTCATATTTATGCACCTTTGACTTGAATGACATTAAAAAAATGCAGCAATGCACGGAGTTATGTGTAAAATAGGTGTCAATGTTTATAAATTGATACATATATGCGCATGAGCATGATAAAGAATGCAAAAAGAGAGTCAATGCAGATATGCAGACTAATATGCAGCAAGGTTTGGCCGAGCGGATAAGGAAGGTACGGGACCAGGTGGGTGGAACCGGCAAACTTATGGAAGCCACCGGGATTTCTCAAAGCTATCTATCCAGGTTGATGAATGGAGTGATTGATAATCCGGGGGTAAAACAGCTGATCAGTATTGCGGCTGCTGGCAATGTTTCCGTGGATTATCTGGTAACTGGTGCCGGTGGAGACAGTGAACGAGTGGAGCATTTCATCCCGTTTGATGTCGAAGGGAAGTGGCTCATAAAAGCAGTCCAGC
>JAKROC010000116.1 GCA_024509075.1 Endozoicomonas sp. | reverse complement strand
AGAGCAGTTGTCCGGCGCCTGCACACTAGAAGTGGCGGCTTTTGATGCATTTACCCGGCATCCAACATTGACGAAGTGTTGGAAACCAAATTGAGCGGCGAACCAACCGCGGTCAACGGGGTGAATAATCTGTTTGCCCTGAACATTGACCCACGGGCTGCGGCAGCGGCATACCGGGCCAAAGCCATCGACCCGTACCGTGGCGTGCTGCCCGATGCGGTGCTGGAGAATATGGAAGAGCAGTTGTCCGGCGCCTGCACACTAGAAGTGGCGGCTTTTGATGCATTTACCCGGCTACTGGCCGACGACCAGGCCACAGCCGGGTTCGACCGGGTTATTTTTGATACCGCACCCACCGGCCACACGTTGCGCCTGCTCTCCTTGCCAAGAGCCTGGACTGGCTTTGTCGAAGAAAACACCACCGGCTCTTCTTGCCTTGGGCCTCTGGCTGCCCTGGAAAAACAGACGGCGCTTTACGCCCGTGCGCTGGAGATTCTCGCCGATCAAAGCCAGACCCGGCTGGTATTGATCACTCGCCCGGACGCCGCCGCCCTGAGAGAGGCAGCGCGCACCAGTGGTGAGTTGCTGGAGCTGGGCATTACCAATCAGCACTTGGTGGTCAACGGCGTGTTCCGCGCCAGCGATACCAGCGACTCAATCGCCCTTGCCCTGGAAGCACGGGGAAAATCCGCCCTGGATGCCATGCCCGAGTCATTGCGTGCCCTGCCCTTGTCCACCATTGCCATGTCGGCCAAACCGCCACTGGGCATCGAAGGTCTGAAAATATTCTTTGCCGACAACAGTGAGCTGGGCGAACAACCGCAACCGGCTGAAACGCACTGGCAAGGTGCCGACCTGGAGCACTTTATTGACACCCTGGCAAACGATGGCCGGGGCGTAGTGATGACTCTGGGCAAAGGTGGGGTGGGCAAAACCTCGGTGGCGGCTAAAATCGCCCGTGATCTGGCCAAACGGGGGTTGCCAGTGACGCTGACCACCACCGACCCCGCGGCCCATGTGCACGATGCGGCCGGACAAGTTACGGATAACCTGCGAGTTGAGCGGATTGACCCGGCAGAAGAAATTGCCCGTTATCAGGCCGAGGTACTGGCAGATGCGGTGGATCTGGACGACGACGGTCGTGCCTTGCTGGAAGAAGACCTGAGATCCCCTTGCATTGAGGAGATTGCCGTTTTTCAGGCGTTTGCCCGTACGGTGTTCAATGCTGACAATCGCATTACCGTGATTGACACCGCACCCACCGGTCACACCATCTTGCTGCTGGATGCCGCGCAGAGTTACCACCGGGAGGTGCTCAAGCGCGGCGATGCCCACTCAGAAGAAGTCACTGGACTCCTGCCCCGGCTACGTGACCCGCAATTTGCCCGGCTGCTGATCTGCACTCTGGCCGAAGCAACGCCGGTACACGAAGCGGCAGACTTGCAGGAAGACTTGGCCAGAGCCGGAATCAAACCGGCGGGCTGGGTGGTGAATCAGTCTCTGACACCGCTGAACGTCACAGACCCGCTGCTGGTTTCGCGCCGGAATATGGAAGCTCGTTATCTGGATGAAATCACCTCCAGGCACAGCGATACCATGTATCTGCTGCCCTGGCAGGAGCAGGGGCTGGTTTAGTCTGCCATGGCTTTCAGGCTGGGGTTGTTGTAGGAAAAACGACCACTCCAGTCTTCTACCAGGCCTGTTTACAACCGTCTGCGAAATACTTTTTTGATCGCTTCAGCAAGCGGCTCCAGTTGTAATAGCTGTGCCATTATCTTGCGGTTTTCCAGCTCAATATTGAGGTAGTATTGCACTCTGTCCAGAGTCCACTGGGGATAAGGGCGCTCAATAACAGCAATGGTATCCCCCGCCGCTATTCCCCCCCTGCTCCAGTACACGATAGAACCAGCCGACCATGCCGTGATCCTGCACATAGCGAGACAGCTCCGGCTCGCGGAACTGGTAGTTGAGCTTGAAACAGGGCAAGCGAGGCTGGGCAACCTCCAGCACCGCGCTGCCTGGCCTGAACCCGATCCCCAATACACATAGTGGCTTCGCTCACGCCCGCCACCACCAGGTTTTCACCAAAGCTGCCCGGTACAAAGCGGTTGGCTGCATCAGGAAAGTGCTCGGCGAGGCGTAAATAGTGTCGTTTATCAAATTGCAGCAGCGCCCGATCCGAGCCGCCGTGGAATGGCTCTGCCTGCTCATCACCGACCAGGCCGGCAGACTTTACCTGACAGTGGTCAACACGGTGTTTGTCGATGGCTGAATGGAAGGTAAAGCGGGGAATGACTTTACCCAAGCGTAATTCACTAATAGTGGCTGACTAGAGCATGATTTATGCACTGAATGGTTGCGGACGAAGGTTGAAAATTTTAACAGTAAAATCGTGTGTTGACATCCTCCCACCACCAAGCCTTACGGCTATGGTGGGGGATTCCCGTTAGTCACCCAACAGGCTTCCTGTTTCAACACGCCTTCCCTGGATAGTAGCAACTTGAAAGGAGACGAGTATACACCCAGCAGTTCGATCCCATTACCGTGAGGCTATAGCAGTAGCCATTCGTGTAACAGCTTGCTCAAGAAGACTATGACTGCAGGCAAAGTTGAGGCGCACGTAATTGTTATCACCAAACTGACTGCCCGGCGACACCCCGACCCCTGCCTCCAGGAAAAATTGCTGTGGATCGGCCAATTTAAGACTATTGACGTTTACCCAGGCAAGGTATGTGGCCTGCAGTGGCTTCATGGACAGCCCTGGAATTTCATTGATGGCATGTAACAGGTAATCGTGATTGCCACGCAGGTAATCAAGCAATTGAGCATGCCACTGTTCGCCGTCGCGGTAAGCCGCTGTGGCAGCGACATAGCCGAGCGAATCTGGTGGTGGCACGATTCCTTCACGCACCAGGCTAAACTGCTCTCGCAATTGAGGATTGGGAATGATGGCATAGGCACTGCAAAATCCACCCAGGTTGAAGGCCTTCGATGCGGACATCAGTGTTACCGACTGATCTCTGGCAAATTCACCAGTGGAAGCATACGGCGTATGACGTGCATTTTGATCAAGGATCAGATCACAGTGGATTTCATCGGAACAGACAATCAAATCATGTCTCTGACAAAACTGTTCAAGCTCTTTGAGTTCGTCACGGGAGAATACATGGCCATTGGGGTTATGGGGATTACAGAGCATTAACAGCCGGGGCAAAACCCCATCGCGGTGCTTCAACTCCTGTTCCAGCCCGTCAATATCCAGCACCTGTCGGCCATTTTTTTCCGTCCAGTGCAACGAGATTAGCGCTCGCTTGCTCTGCTTTGCCGCTAACGGGAAGTGATGATAAACCGGCGTAGGGCAGATGACCGATTCATACTCAGCGACAAAACTGCGGGCACACAGATGCAGTCCGGTGACTAGGTTAGGCAACCAAACCAGCCACTCTGGTTTGATCTCCCACTCGTAACGTTGACGACAACGGTCAACTATTAACTGCTCGATTGTCTCATTTGCCCGGCCATAGCCAAATATTCCGTGGTCAACGCGCTGATGCAGATCCTTGATGATCTCTGGAGCCGTCGGAAAATCCATATCCGCAACCCAGAGTGGGATCACATCAGGAGCAAAGTGATCCCATTTCATACTGAAGGTATCACGCCGACTGGGTACGTTATCGAAATTATAAGCCATGTATTTTCCCATCGTCTGCCGTAAATGACGCCTGAAGCTGCATGAGTTATCAGATGAGCAGTTTACGCAGTTACCGGCGGTAATTTTTATGATCTACGGCAAAGTCTCGTCGGGTTGATGCAGTGAGTCTTTTGCCTGTGCGTGAATAATAACAGGAGCATCCTCTGATTATGAATGGCAGATGAACGGGACGTTCAGCACCAGTTAACAACATATGCCGTTTAATTGCACCCCGCAAAGATTCCTTAATAAAGTTTGCGCATTTTGCAAGCAGGCTCAAGGTTAAACAGCAGTGTTGCTTCGTGCACTTGCTCAGGATTTGCCAATCCTGTCGGCCCACTCTGAGAGGATGCTCCTCATTTGCTCAAGGCTGACTGGTTTGGCGATGTGCCCGTCCTACCTGCACCGTAACACGCCTGCTCATCGGCGGCCATGGCTCTGGCGGTGAGGGCAATGATGGGAATAGAGGCTTTCTCGTCGCTGCTGGCCCTTATCCGACGTGTAGCACCTGGCCCGTCAAGCTCTGGCATCAGGCAGTCCATCAGAATCAGGTCATAATCGTTGTGTTGTACTCCAGACACTCGATGCCATTATTGGCAACAGTGCAGCGACAGCCAAGCATTTTAAGCAATTTGCCGGTGACCATTCGGTTGACCTGGTTATCTTCGGCCAGCAGTATATTCAGGTTGAGCTCAGATGCCATTGTACAGAGCCTGTTACGCGGTTAACTCTTTCTATATCAGGCCTTACCCGGCACGACTTTAGTGATTGGGTATAAAACGCACCCCTGGCTTGATCAGCAATTTTCACCGGGCGAGAGTTCGAACATTTGACCGACGGGATGATATTATTCCCAAACATCAGGCTGAACCCAAAGGAAGAGGTGCACAACAGCCGTCATTTGATTTACTCCCTTTCAGCCAAGGCTGGCCCTGGTTTGCCAGGCGTTGAGGCTATTGAAGAAATGTAACAGGACTTAAACTTTGCCAAACTTAACGTATCTTGATCAGCTTGGTGCAGCCCCGGTGTGGCACCATTTTCAAAAACTAGCCAGTATTCCTCATCCCTCCGGACATGAGCAGGAGTTGTGCCAGTACATCAAAACAGTGGCCGACAACAACGGACTGCGTTGGCAGCAAGACGATGCCGGTAACCTGGTGGTGTATAAGCCGGCAACCGCCGGTTTTGAAACCAGACCAGCAACTATCCTCCAGAGTCATGTGGACATGGTGCCGGAAAAAACCCAGAACAGCCCTCATAACTTTCTCACTGACAGTCTGGAGCTACTAATCAAGGACGAGTGGCTGACAGCCAACAATACGACTCTGGGCGCTGATAATGGTATTGGCGTCGCTGCCATGCTGGCATTGCTGGAAGCTCAGGACGTTAACCACGGCCCGCTCGAAGCGCTGTTCACCGTCACCGAAGAGACTACTATGGCCGGTGCCCAGGGGCTTGACCCGTCATTGTTAAACGGTACGGTTTTATTGAATCTCGATACGGAGGAAGACGGTGCTCTCTTCATCGGCTGTGCCGGTGGCGTCAATATTGAAGCCCGCCACCAATGCCCAATGGAGCCAGCACCAAAGAATTACCAGTGGTTTGATTTGCAAGTCTCCGGCCTGCGTGGTGGTCACTCTGGCTGCGACATTCACTTGCAACGCGGCAACGCTATTTCCATGCTGGTGCGGGTGCTCAAAGCTCTTGAGCCATTGTCACTGCGCATCAGTCAGTGCCAGGGCGGCGTGCTGGATAACGCCATCCCCCGTGAGGCTTCGGCACTAGTAGGTGTTTCCGCTGACCAGGCTCAGGCTGCACAAAAGACAATTGATGACGTTTATTCTACATTGCGTCGAGAACTGGATGCCGTTGACCCGGATTTGCATCTGGCCTTGATTCCGGCAACGGCTCCAGTCAGCGTATTTGCCATCACCGATCAAACGATGTGGCTGAATGCTCTGCACAGCTGCCACCACGGCGTAAAACGCTACAGTGACCACTTTGCCGGTGTCGTGGAAACCTCCAACAATCTGGCCATTTTGTCTATGCAGGACGGCTGTGTTGCCGTGGTTTGTTTTACCCGCAGCCTGGTGGATAGTGCCGCATTGGACTTGGCCGACAATATCCGCGGCCTGTTGTGCATGACTGGTGCCGAGGTGCAGCAAGTGGGGCATTTCCCTGGCTGGCAACCCAATCCCGATTCTGAGGTACTCAAACGTCTGATTGCTGTACATCGGCAGTTGCACGACAATAAACCAACGATCAGAATTATCCATGCGGCGTTGGAGTGTGGCATTTTAAGCGCTGTCAAACCAGGGCTGGATATGATCTCATTCGGTCCGCAGATCGAAGATGCTCACACCCCGAGGGAGCGGGTTCATATTGAGAGCGTTGAACGGTTCTGGACATTTCTGCAAACGGCCGTCAGTTCTCTTGCTGCGTGAGCGTAGCGACGGTTGTAGTAGATCACCAAAAGCCTGAGCAAGAGAACTAATATCAGGCTTTTAGTGGTGTCAGAGACATACTGCGATAACTGATAATAATAAATGCACAGGGATCTTCTTATGGCCATTGAGCAATTTCTGGTTCGCCAGCACATCAACTTCACCCGCGTTACCCATCCACCGTTTGCAACCTGTGACGAGGCCAATGAGCAGCTACCTGAGCTGGCTGGAGCGCGTACTAAAAACCTGTTTATTGTTGAACGTGGGCAACAACACTATTTTTTACTGGTGATGGCTGACCATAAAGCCCTTGACTGGCCAGCACTGGGTAAACTGATTGGCGGGCGAGTGCAATTGGCCACCGCAAGGCAGTTGCAGGAGGTGTTAAATATTGAACCGGGTGCCGTTTCCCTGCTGGCATTGAAAAATGACCAAAAACACCGGGTAACGCTGCTGATGGATGAAGAGGTCTGGTCACAAAGCGCCATCCAGTGTCATCCCTTAGTCAGCACGGCCACATTGGTGATCAATAAGACAGGAATTAATCGGTTTCTGTCTGTTACTGGCCACGAACCAAGGATTATTGCTATACCTGAGCGAGCGAACCAGCCGGCCTGAATCAACGATCCAGCACGGTCGTGATGGTAAGGTAGAGTTTATCGATGGCGGTATTGTGGGTTGGCGTGACAAAAATAGTGTCATCACTGGAAAAGAGTGGGAAGCCCAGTACTTTTAGTGCTGGGAGGGATAGCTCGGAGTCCGACAGGACTCCTAATGAGGTCTATCCTGTTGCTCGATGTATTGTTTGAGAATATCTAGTTCTCGTCCAAAAACGCATCAGGTAATCATAATTAGACTGTACGTACGTTTTGATATTTCTTGAATTCAAGTAATAAATGCCCATCGTTCGAGGTATTCATCAGCTCATGCCAATAGCGCTAATCAGATTACCCTGACCGGTGCTCCGGGTAAGCCAGGCAGGCTTTCCGGGTTTTGTCGTACAAATGGAGTGCTCTGCCAATCAAAACTATATCGACAGGCCAACCTCATCAGGCGTATAAATAGTTGGAGCTCTGGGTAAAATCCTCGAGATGCAGCCAGGCACGGCATGAATTACAATGGCGCAAGTTTGTTGTTTTGTGCACAGATCCCGGCCCCCGTGGGCACAAGGGCTTCTCTCAATTGCCGCCGCGTAACAACATGAAACCCACTGTATATACGACAATTCATTAATAAACACAGGATATTCCACTACCGTGAAAGAAAAACTGTTCGCCGCTATTCAATATGTTTTACCCCATCATCTGATCTCTCGGTCAGTGCACTACGTCGTTGACTGTCGCATCAACTGGATCAAAAACGGCCTGATTCGCTGGGCCATTGATCATTATCACGTTGATATGGATGAAGCCGAGCGAACCGAGGTAGAGGACTACTGTAACTTTAACGACTTTTTCACCCGGGCATTAAAAGAGGGTGCACGTCCGATACCAGACGACACTTCTCTGGTGGTTAGCCCTGCCGATGGCATGATCAGCCAGATTGGCGATATCAATAACGGCCGAATTATCCAGGCCAAAGGGCACAGCTACAGCCTGGTGGCCCTGCTCGGTGGTGACCTGACCCTGGCAGAGCGCTTTATGGGCGGCAAGTTCGCCACCATTTATCTCTCGCCAAAAGATTATCACCGGGTACACACTCCAATGGCCGGAGAACTGGAGCAGATGATTCATGTTCCCGGCCGGTTGTTTTCTGTCAACCAGACCACGGCTGAAACAGTGTCTAACCTCTTTGCCCGTAACGAGCGTGTGGTCAGTATTTTCGAAACGCGCTACGGCCCCATGGCGGTCATTATGGTGGGAGCCATCAATGTAGCCAGTATTGAAACCGTCTGGGCTGGTCAAGTAACACCGCAGCGCGGCCATGTAGCCACAACCACTTACGGTGAGGCCAGCCAGCCAGTGCAACTGGAGCGTGGTGATGAGATGGGGCGTTTTAAACTGGGTTCAACGGCCATTGTCCTGTTTGGTAAAGAGCAGATTGAGTGGCTAGGCAAATGGCAGGCTGGCGATACCATCCGCATGGGTGAAGCTATGGCTCATGCCTGCGGTACCAACAAGATTACGCCGGTCGACAGCGAACAAGAAACATCATAAGGGAAGCTTTGCAATGAGCATCACCATCGGCATTGTGATGGATCCCATCGCCGCCATCAACTACCACAAAGACAGCTCACTGGCCATGCTTCTGGCCGCCAGCGCCAAAGGCTGGCGCCTGTTCTATCTGGAACAGGCGGATCTCTACCAGAAAGATGGCCAAGCCATGGGCAGTATGCGCCCGCTGACGGTGCAGGCAAACCCTGAAAACTGGTTCGAACTGGGTGAGCGACAGGAGTTTCCCCTGGAAGCACTTGATGCGCTCTTGATGCGCAAAGACCCACCGTTTGACATGGAGTTTATCTACAGCACCTACTTGCTGGAACAGGCCCAGGCCGCTGGCACGCTGATCGTCAACAACCCGCGCAGCATCCGTGACTGTAATGAGAAGATGTTTGCCACCCTGTTCCCCCAATGTACACCCCCGGTGATGGTGTCGCGCAGTACCCGACTGCTGAAGGAGTTTGCGGCCGAACACGGTGACGTGGTGCTCAAACCTCTTGATGGCATGGGCGGCAGTTCTGTTTTTCGTACCCAGCCCGATGACCCGAACCTGAGTGTGATCATTGAAACACTGACCGAGCTGGGTCAGCGTCAGGCCATGATCCAGAAGTACATCCCAGACATCAGCGCCGGTGACAAGCGCATCCTGATGATTGACGGTGAGCCGGTGCCTTACTGTCTGGCGCGGATTCCTGCAGCCGGCGAGTTACGAGGCAATCTGGCCGCCGGTGGCAAGGGTGAAGGCCGCCGCCTGAGTGAGCGGGATTTGTGGATCGCCAACCAGGTAGGGCCGCAATTGCGCAAAAAAGGACTGCTTTTCGTCGGGCTAGACGTGATCGGCGATTACCTCACAGAAATTAACGTCACCTCGCCAACCTGCATCCGTGAGCTGGATAACCAGTTTCAGCTCAACATCGCCGGCCAGCTGATGGATAAAATAGAGGAAAAAATTGCCGCCAAACGTGGAGCCACGTCCTGAGCCCCTGCTGATTAATGCTGGACGGTTTTTTTCCGTGGCAAACTTGCATATAGTTTGAGGGGTGAGGCGTGATCAAGCGCTTTCTCTTGGCATGATGCCCCGCCAGGGGGTTACCCATACCGGATTAATCAGGACGGCCAGTGCATATCGGGAAACGCAGCAACCACACAATGACTCCCAACAGCCAGAACTCAGTGGCATCTTCGGCGGACCGTTTGGGGTTTACCCTGTTTCTGGCAGTGCTTTTGCACGCCATTGTAGTGCTGGGCGTTACTTTCGACATCAACAGCAAACCAGCACCACCACCAACGCTGGAAGTCACCCTGGCCACGTACCAAAGCAAAGATAAGCCCAAAGAGGCTGACTACCTGGCCCAAATCAACCAGCAAGGCAGTGGCACCCTTGAAGAGAAAGCCCTGCCATCAAGTGACCAACAGGCACAGTTCCAGGACGACATCATTAGAGAAGTCCAGCCCGAGTCGCAATCGGCGGCTCGCCCCGAGCCGGTGGAGGCACAGCAAACGGTAGTCACCACGACAGCACAGAGTAGCCATCAGCTC
>JAKROC010000115.1 GCA_024509075.1 Endozoicomonas sp. | reverse complement strand
ACGTAAAATCTGGCCACTGACCGGCGGCGTGCATCCGGCAGAAAACAAGCATCAGCACTAGAGAAAATCCGACCGCCGCACCAAATCCATAGGTGGCCGAATCCACCAGAGAACCGTCCATTCGGTTGGTATTCAGCAAAGCCACTCCGAGCACTGCACAGTTAGTGGTAATCAGCGGCAGAAACACCCCAAGCACCTTGTGCAACAGCGGGCTGGTTTTGCGCACCACCATCTCAGTAAACTGCACCACCACCGCAATCACCAGAATAAACGCAATGGTTTTCAAAAAGCCCAGGTTAAGCGGCAACAGGATGTACTTGTAGGTCAGATAACTGCAGATAGAGGCCAGCGTCAGCACAAAGGTGGTGGCCATGGACATCCCCATAGCCGACTCCAGCTTGTTGGACACCCCCATAAAGGGACACAGCCCAAGAAACTGGACCAGGACAAAATTGTTGACCAGTATGGCGCTGACCAGAATCAGTATCAGTTCGCTCATTGGTTTCCCTGCCTGCTGCTGGCGCCAGAGCTTTACGGCAAAATGCCCGTGCACGATCTTGCCAGACGCTCACTGAATGACGCCAAACCGGAACCCGGTTTGAGTGTTGTACGGCTGATTTGCCCTGAGGATTGACCAGGAGGTGCAAATCAAAAGGCGGGATTATAACGCCACAACGGACACGATGCATGCAGTGCACTACATCATTGTGTCTGCAAACCCGGCAAAAACCCTGAAACATCTGCTGTTGGACAACAACAGTAGAAAAAATACTCATCGCCCAGTCTTTATTATTAACGGCTTATACGGCACTATTTCGTTCGCACTTCGGAAATCCTCAGACACTTTTCAGGAGCACCTGATGAACAAGAAACCATTGGTAGTAATTACCGGTGCCAGCTCCGGCATTGGCGAAGCCGTTGCCAAAGCGATGAGCAAGCTTGGCCATCCACTGCTGTTACTGGCCAGACGTATGGACGGTTCTCTGGTGGATTCGACCACCTATGGATTTGGTGCGGCGGTCGGATTTTCTCTAGTGCTGGTGCTGTTTTCAGCCATGCGCGAACGTATTGCGGCGGCCGATGTGCCCACGCCGTTTCGCGGTACGGCCATTGGTATGATCAGTGCCGGGCTGATGTCGCTGGCTTTTATGGGCTTTACCGGGCTGATCAAACTGTAGGGTGGGTTGATGACAAGTAAGACGAGTTTTACCAGCGTGCGGGAGCGGTTGCAGTAGTTCATGGAGATTGTGCTTTATGCCATCAGTGCCTTGCTGGCTCTGGCTTTGTTGTTCGGTGCCATCCTTGGGTTTGCCTCAATCCGCTATAAGGTGGAGGGCAACCCGATTGTTGATCAGATCAATGAAATCCTGCCCCAGACCCAGTGTGGCCAGTGTGGTTACCCAGGCTGTCGCCCGTACGCACAAGCTATTGCCAATGGCGAAGCCATCAACAAGTGCCCGCCTGGCGGGCAAGCCACAGTAAACGCTCTGGCTGGCTTGCTGGATATGGAGCCGCAGACGCTTGATGCCGAAGGCGATGAAGTGCCAGTAACGCGTGTGGCTTTTATTCGTGAAGCAGAGTGTATCGGCTGCACCAAGTGCCTGCAGGCCTGTCCGGTGGATGCCATTGTCGGCGCAGCCAAACAGATGCATACCGTGCTGGCCGATGAGTGCACTGGCTGTGACCTGTGCGTGGATCCGTGTCCGGTGGAGTGTATTGAAATGCGACCCGTAGCGGTCACGACCCGAACCTGGAGTTGGCCATTGCCGCCAAACGGTGCCCTGATTGCCACTGACCGCAGGGGGCAGATGTCATGAATGCCCAAACGAAATTGATTGCAACCTCTGAACGTAAAATCTGGCCACTGACCGGCGGCGTGCATCCGGCAGAAAACAAGCATCAGTCCACCGGCATGCCCATCGCTTCGGTGCCGTTGCCAGAGACACTGGTATTGCCGTTGTTGCAACATGCCGGCACGCCCGCTGAGCCAGTGGTAGCAGTGGGTGACAAAGTGCTCAAAGGCCAGTTGATTGCCAGGGCGTCGGGCGTGGTCAGTGCCGCTTTGCACGCGCCCAGCTCCGGGGTAATTACTGCCCTTGAGTCACGTCCGATTCCCCATCCATCAGGTTTCAGTGAGCCGTGTATCATTTTGACCACAGACGGTGCTGACCGTTGGTGTGAACTTGCCGCAGTAAACGACTATCGCCGATTGCCACCGGCGGAGCTGGTGGCCAGAATTCGCGATGCTGGAATCAGTGGCATGGGAGGGGCTGGTTTTCCCACAGCGCTTAAACTGTCGTCTGGTTTACCCATCCACACGCTGATCCTGAACGGTACGGAGTGCGAGCCGTACATTACCGCTGACGATATGCTGATGCGCGAACAGGCGCAGGCAATTATTGCCGGCGCTGCAATTTTGCAGTACGTGCTTGGCGCCGGGCAATGCCTGATCGGTATTGAGGATAATAAGCCTGAAGCCATTGCTGCCATGCGGGCAGCCCTCGCTGAGTCAGTTGATGCTGACAAGATGGAGATTGTCGTCTTTCCAACCATTTACCCTTCTGGTGGCGAAAAGCAGTTAATTCAGATTTTAACTGGTCAGGAAGTGCCATCGGGCAGATTGCCGGCGGATTTGGGTATGGTGGTGCAAAATGTTGGCACCGCCGTTGCTGTTAAAGAAGCCATTGTCGATGGCAAACCTCTGATCTCGCGTATCACCACTCTGACCGGCGCTGCCTTGCAAAAGCCGCACAATGTCCATGCTTTGATTGGTACGCCAGCACACCATTTGTTGCAACAGGCTGGTCTGCATGAATCACAGTTATCCACCCTGGTGTTTGGTGGCCCAATGATGGGCTTTAGTGTCGATCGGCTGGATATTCCGGTGACCAAGACCGCCAACTGTCTGATTGCCGCAACACAGGCCGAATTCCCGGCGGCACCGGACCCGCAGGCTTGTATTCGCTGTGGGCATTGTGCTCAGGCATGTCCGTCATCGCTGCTGCCCCAGCAGCTTTACTGGCACGCCAGGGCAGAAAATTACCAGCAGCTTTTGCATCATAACCTCTTTGACTGCATCGAATGTGGTGCCTGTGCCTTTGTCTGTCCGTCGGCCATTCCGTTGGTGCAGTACTATCGGGCATCTAAAGGTGCCATTCGCACCCTTGAGGCCAAACAGGCCCAGTCTGAACGCTCCAGGGCACGCTATGAAAATCGCCTGGCGCGAATGGCGCAGGAAAGCGCAGAAAAAGAGGCCAAACGTCAGGCCAATGCGGAGCGCGCCGCCAGACTCAAAGCCGCCAAAGCTCAGGAGCAGGTGGCAGAAGACGATCCGGTGCAGGCAGCAATTGCCCGAGCCAAGGCGCGCAAGGCAGCAGGAGCTCCCGCAAAAGTGGCGTTGTCTGGCGAACAAAAAGAGCTGAAAATCCAGCTCTCCATGGCCAGGGCTCAGGCCAAAAAGACTGAAAGGGCGCTCAGTGCCTGTGTTGATGACGAGACTACCAAAAAACTGACGTCTAATTTAGCCATGTTGAATGAACAAGTAGCCAAGCTTGAGCAGGCGTTTGAAGGCGGTTCGGCTGAAGTTCAGGCAGAAGAAAAGCGGGTTAAAATAGCCAGGCCGGCTCTGTCGGACGATGAGAAAAAGCGCAAAGTCGAGCTGGCAATGGCCAACGCTGCCGTGAAAAAACTGCAACGGGCCCTTGATGGTGCCAGTGATGACGATGCGGCAACCCTGAAGCAACAGCTGGCCGATGCCGAGCAACGAGTCGCCGGACTGAAGCTGGCGCTGGAGGGACGTTTATGAGCCGTGGCCTGACCTGGAAGAACCTTGTTATTGACAGACAGGTTGAAGTTAATGGCCTTGATTAACAGCAGATCATCAATCAGGGCAGGACAGACCTCGCCCCATAAATTGGCTCTGAACAGCACTCAGCGGGTCATGGGCCTGCTGGTGTTGGCGACGCTGCCCGGACTGCTGGCACAAACGGTCTTTTTTGGCTGGGGCACATTGATTAATGTGCTTTGGTGTGTGCTGATCGCCCTTGGTTGCGAAGCCCTGGTGCTAAAACTGCGCCAACGCTCACTGGCTGTCTGCCTGAGCGATTGCAGTGCAGTAGTAGCCGGTGTGTTGCTGGGGTTGGCTCTGCCGCCTTTTGCCCCCTGGTGGTTATCACTGGTAGCCGTGTCGTTCGCCATGATTATCGGCAAGCATCTTTACGGCGGCCTCGGGCAGAACCCCTTTAATCCGGCCATGCTGGGTTATGTGCTGGTACTAATATCCTTTCCCCAGGAGATGATCGCCTGGTTGCCGCCAATGGGTCTTGAGGGGCACAACAACAGCCTGAGTGATGCGGCGTTTGCCATTTTCGGGTCCGGGGTCGATGCCGTCAGTATGGCCACGCCGTTGGATGTATTGAAAGAGAACAGTAGCCTGACCATCAACGAGCTATGGCAGGCAAACCCGGTCTTTGATGGCATGGCGGGGCGCGGCTGGCTGTGGGTTAACGTAGCGTACCTGGCTGGAGGTCTTTTCCTGCTCTGGCGCAGGGTGTTCACCTGGCACGCACCGATAGGCATGCTGGTCGCGATCACCATTATGGCCACGCTGTTCTGGCAGGGCAGCGGCTCGGACAGCCATGGCTCGCCAATGTTTCATCTGCTCAGCGGGGCTACCATGCTTGGTGCCTTTTTCATAATTACCGACCCGGTCAGCGGCGCGACCAGCAACCGTGGTCGTCTGATTTTCGGCGTTGGGGTGGGCATTATGGTCTACGTCATTCGCGCCTGGGGCGGTTATCCAGACGGTGTCGCCTTTGCTGTCCTGCTGATGAATATGGCTGCGCCCACCATCGACTACTACACCCAACCACGCACCTATGGCCACCACCGGGCCAACAAAGGCATGCCAAAGAGGGACTGAACTATGGGTGATGGCCAGATTCCACTGAAACACCTCCCGCCAAGCCTGCACCAGAGCATATTGCGCAGTAGCATTGGCCTGGGGTTGTTTGCCATCCTCACAGTGGGGTTGATCTCAGTGACCTGGGTGATGACCAGAGAAAAAATCCAGACTCAGGTGCGTGCTTATGAAGCCAGGGCATTGATGGAAATATTGCCCGCCGGTACTTACGACAATGTGCTGGTTGACGCAAAAATTCAATTGCAGCCGGCAAGGTTGCTGTCCAGCAGTGAGCAGCGTGAGGCTTACGTGGCTCTGGACGATGGTGAGGTGTCGGCGGTTATCCTGCCGGTCACTGCCCCGGACGGTTACAGCGGACGCATTGAGCTGCTGGTGGGCATCAACCGTAACGGCACTCTGGCTGGTGTGCGTGCCATTACTCATAAAGAGACGCCGGGACTGGGTGACAAGATCAACACCAATGTCAGTGACTGGATACTCAGTTTTGCCGGGAAATCTCTGGGTAATCCTGATGCAGAAGGCTGGGCAGTGCAAAAAGACGGTGGTGATTTTGACCAGTTCACCGGCGCCACTATTACGCCCAGGGCGGTGGTGGCTGCAGTTTATCGGGCGCTGCAGTACTTTGAGGAAAATCGCAATATCCTGCTCGACCCACTCAGGATGAATAGCGAGGAGAGCCGCTATGACGGATAACACCGCCGCAAAAAACAGCGCGGCTCATATTGCCCTCAACGGCCTTTGGAAAAACAACCCTGCGCTGGTTCAGTTGCTCGGGCTGTGCCCTTTACTGGGCGTGTCCAGCAGTGTGGTCAATGCCCTGGGGCTGGGGCTGGCCACGATGATGGTGGTAATTGGTTCCAATATTGCCGTCTCGTTGATACGGCGGCAGGTAAACGACGCCATTCGTTTGCCGGTGTTTGTCATGATCATTGCCGCCTTTACCACATGCATTGAGTTGCTGATGCAGGCCTACACTTACGAGCTGTACCGCATACTGGGGATTTTTATCCCACTGATTGTGACCAACTGTGTCATTCTTGGCCGTGCTGACGGATTTGCCTCCCGCAACCCGGTATTGCCGTCGGCGTTTGATGGTCTGATGATGGGCAGTGGTTTTGCCATCATTCTGGTGCTGCTCGGTGCGCTGAGGGAAGTGATTGGTCAGGGAACGTTGCTGGCCAATATGGATCTGCTCTTTGGCCCGGTGGCCAGTGATTGGAGCATTACCGTGATTCCCAATTACAAGCAGTTTCTGTTTGCTATTTTGCCGCCAGGTGCCTTTGTGTTTTTGGGGTTTTTAATTGCCCTGAAAAATATCATTGACCGGCATCTGGAACAACGGCGAAAAAGTCGTGCTTCAGTGTTACCCAGTAAGAGTCGGCGGGTTCGGGTTACCGGGAATATTTGATCGTCTGGTTATGGTGCTGTCGCCGACTTCGGGGGATGGCGGCACCTCGTCACTGACCTGGATCGGTTCCCTGATTCCTTGCCAGTACTCCTCACCATAATCAAGCCAGAGTTGGCAACCGGCTTTTATGGGCAATATGGCAATGACAAAGACAATATGCTTGCCCTGTCCGGTGCTATGCCGCAGAAATGACACATTTTCCACCAGCTGATGGCGCTTGTTTCTGGTGGTTCGTGACTCATCGGGTTGGTAATCGGTGTAGGCATTGATCAAAGAGGTAATGTTTCCTGCGCGAAAGCCCGAGATCAAATGGTTCTGGGCTACTTCGATGCTGTAACGGTCGATATTGCTCCGGGTGCTTTTCAGGACTTTTATCCCCTCGCGATAGGATTGTTCAGAATAATGTATACCTGCGTAGTGTCCGAGCAACTCCCACTGCTTTATGGGTCTGCGGGCAACAACCTCTTTTTGGCCTTTTAGTTGGGGTACGATCGAGCCGTTATGTACTTTTGAGCACATTCGTTCGTCCAGATAATGCTCTCTCTGGTCATTGTCAAGGCCTTTGTAGTGCTCTATGGCTTCATTAATCTGCTGTCGCAGCTTCCTGTCTGGTGGGACTCCTGCTTGAGTAAAGTCAGTTTTGGCAACTGTATTGATGCCATCTGTTTCCCTTTTGATAACAGCATCTGCCACCCATAGTGGTGACCGGTTATCAATACGATGCTTTGGCGTAAAAACATGATTTTCTGCGGGCTCTACCTTGATGATGGTGGGCTCACTGTAGGCTTGTCGTTTTTTTTTTGCTGCCAGGTTTGAGGAGGGCCGTCGATTGCCTGCCCGTTTTCTGTGCTTTCTGTTCACTGAGGCTGTTGGGTGCTGTAAAGGGCGATTGATCATGTCCAATACTTTATTCAACAATTTACTCTGTCGGGCATGCTCCAGCTGCCATTTAGAAAAATTGTCCGGATCAGTCTCCCGGTTAACCGGAGTGTACATCCCTGCAAGACGATTCTGGATTATAGTTCTTCCATTCTGATGTTCGTATTTGTCAGTCAGTACTTCTTTCAGTAAGGTGTCAGCCAGTTTCGAATCCATATCGCGAACCAGAACGGAAAGACTGACCTTG
This sequence comes from Endozoicomonas sp., assembly GCA_024509075.1. GTDB lineage: Bacteria > Pseudomonadota > Gammaproteobacteria > Pseudomonadales > Endozoicomonadaceae > Endozoicomonas. The sequence goes on along the minus strand of JAKROC010000115.1, from coordinate 2,504 downwards.
GCGTAATCGTTGCCCTGGCGGGCTGACTTTTCGTACCAGTTTTTCGCAACCTGAATATTCTGCTGCGGGACGTGGATTCCCCAAAAATAAAGGTCACCCATGAATAACTGACCAAACTGATCATTTCTGGCGCATAAGTTTTGAATCAGGGTTCGTGCTCTTGCTGACTCCTCTTGGCCACCAATGCCATCAAAAAGCATTCTGCCCAAGGGAACTACTGCCCGGTTGTAGCCGGTTGCAAGGGCCTTTTCGAATAGCACCCGGGCTCTGACGACATCTTTCCTGACCAGACTGAAGTTTCCGGAAAGGCATAAATCGCCCAGCACAAAAAGGCTCGCCGGATCTTCTTGTCGGGCACCTGCCTCGAGCAATTCCACTACCCTGGGAAGGTCTTTTTTGCCGCCGTGACCAAAACCCACCATGTGGGCCAGGCAGCAAATTAACTCAGTGCGACCCTTGGCAACTGCCCGCTCAAGCCAGTGACGAGCCTTGCTGTCATTTTTGCGCACCCCATAAAGGCCGCACAGATAGACTTTACCCAGTCTCTCCTGGGCATGGGCATGGCCAAGTTCAGCGACTATTTGCAGGCAATTAAAAAAAATCAACCGACTGCTTTTGGCCTCACAGTCCTCCAGAAGTGTGTCAAATTCTTCAGTTTTCGTGACGCAGTGTGTTATCAGCTCTCTTGCCACGTCCAGGTGGCCTTTACCAAGAGCCGCTCGAAGCGCAGAATCTTCCGAAGTGACATCGATTGTGACTTGTGCTCCAAGGCTCAATATTTCCCGGACTTTGGCAAGTTCGCCACTACTGGCGTGGCGGCATAGCAGTGCTGGCCAGTCTTGCTGGGGCGGTGGGAATGCCAACTGGGTTAATGGCTGTGAATCAATTGGACAGATTGGTCTGGTTTTTTCGGTTGGCTCTAAGGCCAATTGGCGAGTAATGCAATACAAATGGAAACGGTGGTTGCAAGGCCTGATAATGGCAATGCTCCAGCCAGAAAAAAGGTTGGTCTTACATAAGGTGCAGATGTCTGACGTTGGTGTAGATTGCCCGAAAGAAGCTGAAGAAGTCGGTGCCACGCAAAAGTTCCTAGAGATTTGATCCCTGATGTTTGGCCAGTCAATAGGTGGTGAATCCTGGCTTTGGAAAGTAACCTGATTACCAACCTGATCACTTGCACATGATTTTAGTCCATTTTTTAGCAAAAAAGTTCCATATCAATGGGTTAACAACTTAATGTTGTGATCGAAGTGTGCAGGAAAATCCTGTTTCGGTTGATCGAAAGAATGATATACCCAATGGATTTCATGTTGCTACGCGGCGGCAATTGAGCGAAGCCTTTATGCCCTCGGGTGCCGGGAGCATGGAAATACTATGTGACCTGGGTGAACGAATGCGGCCAACAAAGTAGCAACTTGAAAGGCGACGGGTATAAATGGTTTCTTGACTCTGTTGTAGTCATCGGATTACGCTTCGCGCGCAATATTTTGTCCTTGCATTTTTTTTGGTTAATTGTTTATGTCCGTTTGTGGCTGCCATAACTCCTCAAAAAAACGGCACAATTCGGTTGATTTTAATTGAAGTTTTTTGATTGCTCGCAAGCTATATGACTGAGAACTCTCCCCCAAAAATGTCCGTTTTCCCTTTGAAGAAGTTGATAGCTGCAGGTTTGCTGGTATCCACAATGGCAATGACTGGTTGTGATCTGAATGATGAACATATTGGGATTCCTGTGCCTGCGGTGGCGAAGGAGGTTACCTTTGCCTCGTTCAATGTCTCTTTTGCTGTTGACGGTGATAGCACAGAAAACTTCGAGCGCTGGGTCGGGTTTATGGAGCTGTCCAGAGAGCGGCAGGATCAATTAATTGCTAACTGGCACTCTCAGCAGGGCAATCCTGCGGCCAAGGATACCGAAGATTATAAATTGGCTGAGCGGGTGATTCAGATTCGTAATATCGCGGCCATCATTCAGAAAAACCGTCCCGATGTGCTGTTGCTTAATGAGTTTAACAACGATGGTACTGCCGAAAATATGGCCGCAATCGTCGGTTTCCAAAATAACTATCTAAGTCACCCCCAGAGCATCAACAGTGTTGATGGCGGTGATCTGCTGGAGCCGATCGAGTATCCATTCACGGTTAACTACCCGACCAATACTGGTCTTGTGCCCGAATTGGCAGGGAGTGATCTGGCCAACGATGGCAGCGCGGTATCTGCTGGGGATGGCTACGGTTTTGGTTTTTACCACGGCCACTACGCCTTTGCCCTATTCTCCAGGTTTCAGATTGATACCGCTAACACCCGCACCTTCCAGACCTTTAAATGGAAGGATCTGCCCGATGCTGTGAATCCAACTATATTGGAGACGACTGCAGCAGCTGATATTCCGGCTGGTATGAAGGTTGGAGATACTTGGTATAGCGAGGCTGAGTGGAATGATATGCGACTGGAAAAACCGTCCCGATGTGCTGTTGCTTAATGAGTTTAACAACGATGGTACTGCC
>JAKROC010000114.1 GCA_024509075.1 Endozoicomonas sp. | reverse complement strand
TTCCATCTGACCCATCTGCTTGCTCCCTGCCCATAAAACCACCAATCCAGCCATCTTCCAATGATGTGTCTCACATGAGTCATGCGCCTTTACCAACAACGGACGCAAAAGCAACACCGTTTATTCTCAGTTGCAGTGGGTATGTCTGGTGTCGTTTAGCTCGATATCTCTCAACCGTGAACAAATGTGCGCACGATCCACAAAAACAAAGAAGCGCCTTTAAGGCGCTTCTTTGGGGTTTGACTGAAACATGCTGCAACAACTTATCCCGCCACAACTTATCCCGCCACAGGGCGAGGATAAATTATCTTACTCACCGTGTGCAGCCTGCTGTTCGCGGATGCGAGCCACTTCTTTAATGCTCAGCTTAATACGACCACGGCTGTCCAGATCCATAACCACTACATCCAGCTTCTGCCCCATCTGCAGGTAGTCGCCGACATTTTCCACACGTTGATCGGCAATCTGAGAGATGTGCACCAAGCCATCCTGACCGGGCAGAATGTTAACAAACGCACCAAACTCAACAATGCGGGTAACAACGCCAGTGTAGATTTTGCCAATCTCAGCTTCGGCAGTAACACCGTAAACGCGATCGTAAGCAGCCTGACACACTTCACGGGTATCGCCGTAGATTTTAACCGTGCCATCGTCGGCAATATCAACGGACGCGCCAGTGTCTTCACAGATGGAACGGATGGTGGCACCACCTTTACCGATAACGTCGCGAATCTTGTCCTGATCAATCTTCAGGGTCATGGTCATTGGTGCATTGGGCGACAGTTCGCTGCGAGAGCGGGCGATGACCTTGTTCATCTCAGACAAAATGTGCAGACGGGCGTGCAGAGCCTGATCCAGCGCGATATCCATAATCTCTTCGGTGATGCCGGCAATCTTGATGTCCATCTGCAAAGCAGTAACACCCTGCGCAGTGCCGGCCACTTTAAAGTCCATATCACCCAGATGGTCTTCGTCACCGAGGATGTCAGTCAGTACGGCAAACTGGTCACCTTCTTTGACCAGACCCATGGCAATACCGGCAACCGGTGCTTTCAGCGGCACACCGGCATCCATCAGCGCCAGGGAGGAACCACAGACGGAGGCCATGGAGCTGGAGCCGTTGGATTCGGTGATTTCAGAAACCACGCGCACGGTGTAAGGGAACTCTTCTTCGTTGGGCAGAACGGCCTGAATGCCGCGACGGGCCAGACGACCATGGCCGATTTCCCGGCGCCCTGGAGGGCCCATACGACCACACTCTCCTACAGAGTACGGCGGGAAGTTGTAGTGCAGCATGAAGGCATCACGGCTTTCGCCTTCCAGTGCATCGATAAACTGCGCGTCGCGGACGGTGCCAAGGGTGGTGGTGACGATGGCCTGGGTTTCGCCACGAGTGAACAGGGCAGAGCCGTGGGTCTTTTTCAGCATGCCGACTTCAACCGTGATCGGACGCACAGTCTTGGTATTACGGCCGTCGATACGCGGTTGGCCGTTGATGATGTTGCCACGAACTACCGCCTTTTCCAGCTTGGCGAAGTAGGTCAGCACGTCGTCAGCGGCGAACTTGTCTGCGCCGGTCAGGGTCGCTTCGGCTTCAGCGCGCAGGGCAGACAGGGTGTTGCTGCGCTCTTGCTTGATGGTGATTTGATAGGCGTCGCGAATCTTTTGTTCAAAAGCAGCGGCGAGGGCTTCTTTGATCTCGGTTTTTTCCGGCTGTGGCTGCCAGTCCCAGACTGGTTTGCCCACTTCGGCGGCAAACTCACGGATCGCAGCAATCACGCACTGATACTCTTGCTGGGCAAACAGAACGGCACCGAGCATCTCGTCTTCGGTCAGCTCCTGGGCTTCGGATTCCACCATCAGCACGGCATCACTGGTGCCGGCGACTACCATGTCCAGCTCGGAGCTTTTCAGTTGTTCAAACGACGGGTTGAGGATATAACCGTCGTCTTCGGTGAAGCCGACACGAGCAGCGCCCACGGGGCCGGCAAAAGGGATGCCGGAGATGGCCAGTGCCGCAGAGGTGGCGATCATGCCGAGAATGTCCGGGTCATGCTTTTTGTCCACGGAGACGACGGTGACGATCACCTGCACTTCGTTCATGAAGCCTTTCGGGAACAGCGGACGGATAGGGCGGTCAATCAGGCGAGAGGTCAGCGTCTCTTTCTCGCTGGCTTTGCCTTCACGCTTCAAAAAGCCGCCGGGGATTTTGCCAGCAGCGTACACCTTTTCCTGATAGTGGACGGAAAGCGGGAAGAAGTCCTGGCCATCGCGGGCGCTGGTGGCACCCACCACGGTAGCCAGAACTTGCAGGTCGTCCATGGTGGCCATTACAGCGCCAGTGGCCTGGCGAGCGATACGGCCAGTTTCCAGTGTCACGGTATGTTGACCGAACTGGAACGTTTTAGTAGAGGCTTTTGGAGCAATACTCACGTTATTTTCCTTTATATGACTAATCGTCGATATTACCCCGCCTGCATCCAGGCTGTCATAGAGATGGATGCAATTGAGAAACCTCGGCAATCAAGGGTTCTGAATTGCACCCCATGCAGACAGTGCAGGCTTGGGTAGTGTTGATCTTAGGGGAGTGGCAAGCAGATTCCTACCTCCGTTCGCACTGGGCTTGTCGGCGCGCCATGACGCTCTCTTTCGATGGGCTCAGGATGAACGGTTTTCAGTGCTGTCTTCGTGCTTGTCTCTTCCCCCTGCTTGCCAGTGTGGGGCAACCACTCTGGCGGAAAGCAGGAAATTCAACCTGCAAATAGCAAAACACCGCCAGCCACAAATATTGCAGCTCGCGGTGCCTTGACTGCGAAAGGTGATGCAAACACCACCACCTCCGTTATGTGCCGATCAGCGACGCAGACCGAGACTCTGGATCAGTGCACGATAACGTTCGACATCCTTACGCTTGAGGTAGTCCAGCAGATTGCGACGCTGGTTTACCATGCGAATCAGGCCACGACGAGAGTGGTGGTCTTTGTGGTTTGCCTTAAAGTGTCCTTGCAGACCTTCAATGTTGGCGCTCAGCAGGGCAACCTGAACTTCAGGAGAACCTGTGTCGCCTTCAGAGCGGGCAAACTTCTTAAGGATTTCAGCTTTCTTTTTAGCAGTCAAAGCCATTGTTAAATCTCCAAATAATATGCAATACAGAAAAACCGGCGTGACCGTGCATATTTACAGCCAGCCATTTGCAACATGGCGTGGGATTCTATCACCATGTTGCGAAGTCGTCCAAAAAAACTATGCGCCTGCGATCGAGACAAACACCGTAATATCCTCAAAGGATTTCCGGTTGATTCGCGGCGGCAAATGAGCGAATGCAGCCAACAAAGTAGCAACTTGAAAGGCGACGGGTATAATCAGCCCTTGACTAGGCGCTTCGGTGCTACCAGTCCGTCATCGGTAATTTCACCAATGCCGAGGAAAGAGAGTCCTTCGCTGCCTTCGGCAATGCCGTAAATACGTACATTGCCGCTGGTTGGCGCCCGGGGTACCTGCACCGGATTGCCTTGAGAGATGAAGTAACTGCTGGTTTCTCCCAGCTTCACCTGGGGCCAGTCGCTAACCGCGCTGTCCTGAGGCAGCAGCAGGCCATCAATGACCAGGTCTCCCGCCTTATGACGCAAACGGGACAGAGTTTTGAAACGCTCGGTTTTTTCAGCATCAAGCTGTTCGCGTCCGGACTCCTGCACCAAGGCGGACAACTCAGCAAATTCGGCTTGCTGCTGCTCATCCAGAGCTGAGTCCCGCGCTTCATCACGCATCTGCGCCAGCTCGTCCAGCGAGTATGCCTGGTGCTCTGTGTAAGGGCCTGCCTTCAGGCGCCTGAGTTCAGACACATGGCCGAGACAGCCAAGGGCTGCACCAATGTCTTCGATCAGGGTACGGATATAGGTGCCTTTGGTGCAGTCCACCTCAAACACACACTCGTCACCGCTGAAATCCAGCAGCTCCAGTCGGTGAATGGTGATGGTGCGGGCAGGGCGCTCAACTTCAATACCTTCGCGGGCATATTCATACAACGGCCGTCCGTTATGTTTGAGGGCTGAAAACATGCTGGGCACTTGTTGTATATCACCACGAAAACGAGCCAGGACACCCTCTACATCAGCGCGGGTAACCGTCACCTGACGTTCTTCCACCACTTCCCCCTCACGGTCGCCGGTGGTGGTGCGTACACCCATTTTCATGGTGGTACGGTAAGATTTATCCGAGTCGAGCAGATACTGGGAGAACTTGGTGGCCTCACCCAGGCAAATGGGCAATACGCCGGTTGCCAGTGGGTCAAGACTGCCGGTATGGCCCGCCTTGGCAGCATTATAAAGGCGCTTTACCCGTTGCAGCACTTCGTTAGAGGAAGCACCATACACTTTGTCCACAACAATAATGCCGTCTACCGGACGGCCACGGTTAACACGCCGACCTCTTCTGGCCATGGTTTACTCCTTGGGATCTTCGTCGCTGTCTGCTTGGGCATCTTTGGCGATGGCTTCATCTATGAGCGATGAGAGATAGGCGCCCCGGCGCAGACTGTTGTCATAAAAGAAGCGCAGCTGTGGCGTAAAACGCAGCTTGATGGCCCGTGCCAATTGTGAGCGCAGGAAGCCTGCTGCCTGGCTCAGGACTTTTAATGACTGGTCAATCTTCTCCTGATCATCCACGCCCAAGAAGGAGACGTAAATATCAGCAAACGACATATCCCGATTAACCTCCACCGCGCTGACTGTGACCATGCCAAGGCGTGGATCTTTCATCTCCAGCTGGATCAGCTGGGCCAGTTCTTTTTGAATCTGGTCCGCAACCCGCTGGGTACGACTGTACTCTTTAGCCATGTGAAGCGCTCATATCAGAAAGCCCGCGAGACGCGGGCTTGGGGTGTATTGCGAAAGGCCTGCAGATCGATTACAGCGTCCGCTGTACCTCGATGGTCTTGTAAACCTCGATCTTGTCGCCAGGCTTGACGTCGTTGTAACTCTTAACGCCGATACCGCACTCCATGCCGTTACGCACTTCGTTGACATCATCCTTGTAGCGGCGCAGAGATTCTAGCTCACCCTCATAGATAACGACGTTGTCGCGCAGTACGCGGATGCGGTCGTTGCGGTACACAGTACCTTCAATAACCATACAGCCAGCGATGGCACCGAATTTCGGTGAGCGGAATACTTCACGCACTTCAGCCACACCAACGATCTGCTCGCGGGTGTCGGAGCCGAGCATGCCGGTAAGCGCTTTTTTCACATCATCAATGATGTCATAAATAACGCTGTAGTAACGCAGGTCAAGCTCTTCAGCTTCGATGACTTTGCGGGCAGTGGCATCGGCACGGACGTTAAAGCCAACGATGACGGCGTTAGAAGCCAGGGCCAGGTTAGCGTCAGTTTCAGTAATACCGCCCACGCCACCAGAAATCACCTTCACTTCAACTTCATCGTTACCCTGTTCTTCCAGGGATGCCGTCAGCGCCTCAAGGGAGCCACGAACATCCGCCTTGAGGACGATGTTGAGGGTTTTCTTCTCTTCAGTGCCCATTCTGGAGAACATGTTTTCCAGCTTGGACGCCTGCTGACGGGCCAGCTTCACTTCACGGAATTTGCCCTGACGGAACAGGGCGATCTCCCGCGCCTTGCGCTCGTCGCGCACCACTAGCATCTCGTCACCAGCATCTGGCGTACCATCCAGACCGAGAATTTCCACTGGAATGGATGGGCCTGCTTCCTTGATCGGTTGGCCATTTTCGTTCAGCATGGCGCGCACCCGGCCGTACTGTTGACCCACCAGGATGTTGTCACCCTGGTTGAGTCGACCAGCCTGTACCAGCACAGTGGCCACGGGGCCGCGGCCTTTGTCCAGACGGGATTCCACCACCACGCCACGGGCAGGGCCTTCGTTTGGCGCCGTCAGCTCCAATACTTCAGCCTGCAGAATCACTGCTTCAAGCAGCTCTTCCACACCCTGGCCGGTCAGGGCCGATACTGGGATAAACTGGGTGTCGCCACCCCATTCCTCAGGAATAACGTCACGGGCAGACAGTTCGTTCTTGACCCGATCCGGGTCCGCTTCGGGCTTGTCCATCTTGTTGACTGCCACCACGATGGGCACTCCAGCCGCCTTGGCGTGCTGAACGGCCTCTTCGGTCTGAGGCATCACGCCGTCGTCAGCTGCCACCACCAGAATGACGATGTCCGTCGCCCTGGCACCACGAGCACGCATGGCGGTAAAGGCTGCGTGTCCGGGGGTATCCAGGAAGGAGGCCATGCCTCGGTCGGTTTCCACGTGGTAAGCACCAATGTGCTGGGTAATGCCACCGGCTTCACCGGCCTGCACGCGGCTTTTGCGGATGTAGTCGAGCAGCGACGTCTTACCGTGGTCAACGTGACCCATTACAGTAACCACTGGTGCCCGAGGCTTGGCCTCATAGGCGACATCTTCAGACTGATCGTCTACCAGGGTGTCCTCAATGGCGTCGGCCTTGCTCAGCTTGTACTTGTGGCCCATCTCTTCCACCACAATGCTGGCGGTATCCTGGTCGATGACCTGGTTGATGGTGACCATAGAGCCCATTTTGAACATGGCCTTGATCACATCAGCGGCTTTAACCGCCATTTTGTTGGCCAGCTCTGCCACGGTGATGGTCTCAGGGATGGAGACTTCACGCACAACAGGTGCCGTTGGCTTGGTAAAACCGTGGGCAATGGATTCCGGTGCTGCATTGCGGGCAAACTTGCGGCTGCCACCACGACGGTCGTCCCGTTCACGCTCGCCGCGACCACGGCCACGGCGGGGCAGGTCTTCACCGTCGCTGCGACGGTCTTTGCCCTTGGCGCCACGCTTGTTGCGAGACTTGCGGTCATCCGCCGGTGGGGGCGGTGGTGCATCACCAAACGATGGTTCGACCACCGGTGCGGAAGGCCGTGCCGGACGGTCACCGGAGCGATTGCCACGGTCGTTGTTGCTGCGCGGGCCGCGCTCATCGCTACGGGTGCTGCGTTCATCTTTCTGGCCATCGCGACGTGGGCCGCGGTCGTCTTTGCGCGGACCCCGGTCGTTACGGCGTGGGCCGCGATCTTCAGGCTTTTTCTCCGCATGGGCGGTGGTCTCTTGCGCTGCCGGTGTATCTTCGGTGGCTTCGCGCTTAACGTAGGTGCGCTTTTTGCGCACTTCAACGTTGACGACCTTGTTCTTGCCAGAACTGCCGCCAGCAACTTTCATGCGACTAACGGTTTTACGCTTGAGCGTAATCCGGGTCGGTTCAGAACCGGTACCAGCATCACCATGAGCTCGCTTCAGGTGGGCCAGCAGTTGCTGTTTTTCGGCATCGGATACAGACTCTTTGGCGCTGCTTTTAGTCAGACCAGCATCTTTCATCTGCTGCAACAACCGCTCCACTGGAGCGCCGACCACTGCTGCGAGCTGCTCTACGGTTACATCTGCCATTCACACTTCTCCTCTCAGTGGCCCGCTCAGTTACCCGCTTCTTCAAACCACGGTTTTCGCGCCGTCATAATCAGCTCTCCAGCACGATCTTCGTCCAAGCCTTCAATGTCCAGAAGGTCGTCGACCGACTGCTCAGCCAGGTCATCCATCGTAATCACACCGCGACTGGCCAGCTCGTAGGCCAGGTGCTGTTCCATGCCTTCCATATTCAGAAGGTCATCAGCAGGCTGGGTGCCATCGAGCTTCTCTTCCTGGGCAATGGCCTGCGTCAGTAACTGGTCCTTGGCCCTTGAGCGTAACTGTTCAACAATATCTTCATCAAAGCCTTCAATGGCCAGCATCTCTTCCAGCGGAACGTAAGCAATCTCTTCCATGGTGCTGAAGCCTTCGGCTACCAGCAATTCGGCCAGCTCATCGTCCACACCAAGCCGGTCGCAGAAAGCCTGAACCACGCGGCCGGCTTCCTGTTCCTGCTTGGCTGCAGCATCCTGCTCGGTCATGACGTTCAGCGTCCAGCCGGTCAGTTCGCTGGCCAAGCGAACGTTCTGGCCACCGCGACCAATGGCCTGGGCCAGGTTGTCTTCGCTGACGGCTATATCCATGGTGCCTTTGTCTTCATCAACGACGATGGAAGCTACTTCGGCGGGCTGCATGGCGTTGATGACGTACTGTACCGGGTTGTCGTCGTACAGTACGATATCCACCCGCTCGTTACCCAGTTCGCCGGATACCGCCTGCACCCGCGCGCCGCGCATACCAACGCAGGCACCGACCGGGTCGATACGGCCATCATTGGTTTTCACGGCGATCTTGGCGCGTGAGCCGGGGTCTCTGGCAGCGCCTTTGATCTCGATGACTTCTTCAGAAATCTCCGGTACTTCAATGCGAAACAGCTCCACCAGCATGGCCGGCACGGTGCGCGACAGCATCAGTTGCGGGCCACGGCCTTCGGTGGCTACTTCGTTCAGCAGGGCGCGCACGTGGGCACCCATGCGGAAATTTTCCCGCGGCAGCGTCTGGTCTTTTTTTAACACCGCCTCGGCGTTGTTGCCCAGGTCAACGATCACGCTGTCCCTGGTGGTCTTTTTCACCGTACCAGAAACCAGGCTACCCATTTTGTCCCGGTACTGATCGACCATCTGCAGACGCTCAGCCTCGCGCACTTTTTGCACGATGACCTGTTTGGCAGTCTGGGCAGCAATGCGCCCGAAGACTTCCGACTCGATGGGTTCTTCCCAGGTGTCGCCAATCTCCAGGGATTCGTCGTGTTCCTTGCCTTCATCCAGAGTCAGATGCATGCCGGGAAATTCAAAATCCTCGTCTTTGACCACGGTCCAACGACGGAAGGTATCGTATTCCCCGTTCGTCCGGTCGATCGCTACCCGGATATCCACTTCGGTTTCGTACCGCTTTTTGGTCGCTGTCGCCAGAGCGGTTTCCAACGCCTCAAAGATAACTCCGGGCGGTACTCCCTTCTCATTGGATACGGACTCTACGACCAACAGAATCTCTTTACTCATGCTCTGCCTCGCCTATGCTGAACCAGTCCATGCCGATGCCAACGCATCCCTGGCCGCCAAACCGGTATAACCGCTCGACCAGATCGTTATTTCAGTCGAACTGTGGTATCACCTGTGCCTTCTCGATGCTTTCGATCGGCAACAGAAGCTCGTGGCCATCGGCCTCAATCACAACATCCTGGTCTTCAATTCCCTTGATGATGCCCCGGTACTTGCGGCGCCCTTCAAAAGGGACTCTCAGCCGGACATTGACCGTGTGGCCAGCCATCATTTCGTAATGCTCAAGTCGAAACAGCGGTCTGTCCAACCCCGGCGAAGACACCTCAAGGGTGTACTCATCGGTAATTGGGTCTTCTACATCCATGACTGCACTGACTTGGCGACTGACTTTCTCGCAGTCTTCAAGTGTGATGCCATTGTCTGCATCGATATAGACCCGAAGCAGCGAATTTCGCCCTCGGGAAAGAAACTCAATACCCCAGAGACGATAATCAAGCGACGCAACGATCGGCTCGATAAGTGTCTCCAGTTGCGACTGCTTACCTGCCACGACTGAACACCTGTGAAAAACACCGTGAAAACAAAAAAAGGGCTATAAAGCCCCGTGTGTTTGTGCCTTGGACTAAACGACCACTGCACATCAATTCTCGCCACCTAACAAAAAACCCCGCAGTGGGGGTTTTAAGGTGTTTGGTAGCGGGGGCTGGATTCGAACCAACGACCTTCGGGTTATGAGCCCGACGAGCTACCAGGCTGCTCCACCCCGCATCAAAGTGTCCGTCAGTATACTGCGGCTTGAGCCAACTGACAACCTCTTCCCGATATCAAACCAACCAGTTCCTAAAATCAGAAACAGTTGTATGCTCCAACGCTAACCACCGAAAGGACATCTGGAAAGCCGTTGGAAACCGATCGGCATAAGAGGTACTTGTAATTAACAATTCACTGCATTCAAGACTTACGCCATCTATGCCATACACGCTATAAAAACGGTTTTATTATGTACCTTTTTCCAAGACTGTCAATATCCCCGCCTGGTGCGTCAGTGAATTATGCCTGTCGCCTTTCAAGTTGCTACTTTGTTGGCTGCTTTCGCTCACCCCGGTCACGCGGTATTTCTACGCTCCCGGAGCTTCACTCAATTGCCGCCGCGTAGCAACATGAAATCCATTGGGTATATAGCAGTGGAGGTGGTGAGGAACTCAGGCTCATAGTGGTTAATTTTGAACCATAATAATTACGTCGTGTATTTTGTCTTTTTATACAAAACAGATGGAATGTAAGTATTACCATTTTCATTCATTAAATGAAATGATACCTCCCATTTTAACCAAACCTGCGTAATTCTCCATCCATAGCGCAAAGCGCTTGGGTGGAGATGGATAGC
>JAKROC010000113.1 GCA_024509075.1 Endozoicomonas sp. | reverse complement strand
TAGGGCAAGTCCAGAGCTATTCTCGGTGGCTGTGCAATACTGTAGCCCTTGACCACAGGCGCTGGGCCATCAAAGGTCAGACGCAATTCAATCATGTCTTCGGCCAGCGCAAAAGACTTCAAGCTTTGCAAAGTGACTGCCCAGGCAGATGCTGGCAAAACTGCCAGCAACATACACAAAAGCCCTCGAACAACACTGGCCGGCAACAGGGTATTCATTTTCATCTAACTTACCCATTTCAGAATTAGGATTGTTGTTTTCATCGGCATCTTCGACGAATAATTCAGATGTGCGATGCCTGCCTGCAAATTACCTGTCAATACCCCTTGAGATGCATCACCCTTGAGCGCTCAATCCAGTACCTCGGGCCAGCGGATACAATCTCCACCAAATGCAGTTGCTGGTCATCAATGGAGGTTATTCGACCGTGATCACGCCCCAGGTAGTCGCCAACCCGCACCCGGTGGACACCATCAGACCCGAGCACCAGACCCCAGAACCCCTCATCGTTACTGATTGAACCCACCAGGCTGAAGGTGCTTATATCAAACTGTTCAAGGTACTGTTTGACTCGCCTGGTATCAGGCTTGACGTTGCGTTTTTTCTGCTCAGTGGTCAGAATAATTTTTACTGGTTGCTCGAATGGGCTGCGCAGTGCTGTGACCTGGTAAGTGAAGGCTTCGTAGGGCCGGAACTGAGGCAGAGGATCGATATTACCTGAGGGCTCATTCTTCGCCTGCGCCATAAAAGCGTCAATGTCCTGATACCCATGTTGATGACCCACCTGAGAGCAGCCGGCAAGACCTCCCAGAGCTGTGGCCACAATTAATAGCGACAACTGTTTCATCACAGCCCCCCCTGCTCATTGTAACGGTAGGTTTTTGCCAGAATATTCATCGACAACTGACCGTCTATACCCGGGCGAATGGTAAAATCATGCAGCGTAACAATTCGCGAAAGGCTGGCCACCCCACTGACAAAACTACCTAAATCGTGATAAGAACCCTGTACCGCAATGCGGATGGGCAACTCAACATAGAATTGGCTGAAGTTCTCATCCTGAAGCGTGATCTCTTCGATCTGCAAGCCAGCACTGCGGCCAGTGAAAGTGATATCCTCAAGCAGGCCTGGAACCTCTGTGTCGCTGGGCAATTGTTTGACCAGCGCGCCAAAAGAGTCTTCCATGGCCGCCATCTGCTCTCGGTAAGACGTCAGATTGGCTGCCTGAAAAGCTTTAAGACGAAATTGTTCACGCAAATCCAGCTCTTGTTGAGCCGCAGAATCAAAGCGATTTTGCAAACTGGTGAGATGGAATTGATAACCAAGTCCGACCGTGATGATCATGGTTACCACACAGATCAGGATTCTGCCCCCCACGGGCCATGAACCGATGTTGTTAAAATCAATCTCACTGAAATCAATATCGTTCAGCTTCTGTAACGATTCGGCAAAACTCATAACTCCTCCTCAGCCTTGGTGGGATTGATCTGGATTACTGTCAGATCAAACTCATTCCAGCGCTGGCTACTTGCGGTCACCTTTCTGACTGCCGTCAGGTTAGGTTCAGCAAACCACTCGGAATCATCAAAATTCCTCATCAAGGCAGAGATGCGATCATTAGCATCGGCAACACCTACCAGCGTCAAGCGCCCCCCCGACAGAGCAACATCTTTGAAATAGACCCCTTCGGGTATGATTCTGGCAATCTGGTCAAATATGCGCACAATCACGGGTCGGTTACCCTGAAGATTCTGGATAACTTCCATACGCTCCAGCAGCTGCTCTTTCTTGGTTTTCAGATCCTTGATTTCACTGATTCGCTGGTCGAGCTGGGAGATTTGCGTTTGCAAGTACTGGTTTCGACTGTATTGATGCTCGATGCCGCTGCTGATATAAAGCCCTCCCATAAAGACCAGCACTGCCGCAACGAGGACAGTCGCACATAACGAGGCAACAAAGCGTTTTTTGCGTTCTTTCCTGAGCGCCTCGCGCCAGGGCAACAAGTTGATTCTTGCCATTAGTCAAAGCTCCTCATGGCAAGGCCACAGGCGATCATCAACATCGGCGCCTCACTGGCCAGTCTTTTGCCATCCACTTTTCCAGACAGGGACATTCCGGCAAACGGATTTGCCACCCTGGTTGGAACCCCCAATTTCTCCTGAACCATTTTTGCCATACCCGGAATAGATGCTGCGCCCCCGGCCAAGGCAATACCGGCAACCTCCTTGAATTGGCTGGATGAATAGAAAAGTTGTAAAGAACGGGAGATTTGCTGCACCACCATTTTTCTGAATGGTTCTAATATTGCAGTCTCATAATCACTGGGCAGACCGCCTTCTATCTTGGCTATTTCCGCATCTTCAGCATTCATGGAATAACGGCGTTGAATTTCTTCGGTTAACTGTCGTCCGCCAAAGAGTTGTTCGCGGGTGTATACCGTATTGCCATAAACGACAATATTCAGAGTTGTTTTGGTGGCACCGATATCTACGACGGCCATAACCGGATTGTCTTCGGGCATATTCAGTTGCTTTTCAATCAGCTCTGAGGCCCTGGCCATGGCAAATGCCTCAACATCGACAATCCGTACTTTGATGCCGCCAAGCCGAAGAGCCTCTTCGTGCATTTCAACATTGTCACGTCGGCATGCAGCCAAGAGCACCTCTACTCGCTTGGGGTTTTTCTCATTAAAACCTTGCACCTCAAAATCGATGGCCACCTCATCCATGGCATAGGGTATGTACTGATCCGCCTCGACAGAGATTTGTGTCTCCATCTCATCTTCACTCAAAGAAGCATCCATCTCGATGGTTTTGGTGATGACTGCTGCACCGGAAACAGCTACGGCGGCATTTTTCATACCTGTTTTGGCCCCAGCCAGTGCACGGGCAATAGCTTCACCTATCGCCACCGGGTCCTGAATGTTATTTTCCACGACAGCGCCACCTGGAAGGGGCTCAACACCAAATGCCTCGACTTTGTAGCGCTTGCCACTCAGCCCAAGCGCAAGAACCTTGACCGATGTTGAACTTATGTCCACCCCTAAAACGGCATTTGACTTGTTTTTCAGCAGCCCAAACACTGGCAAAATCCTTGTTTAATAGTTATTTGAGACAAACCGCTAAATTTTTTCATGCAATCCACTTTTTTGTAGCGACCATCACTTGAATTTGTGTACTGACCAGAGAGAAAACACTCCCTGGGGCAAAATAGCTATGTCAGTACAGGAAAATCACATTTTCAGCAGAGCGCCTTTTCGCCGTATAATGGTCTTTTTGTTCGGCTGCCAGGACGACTATTGCTCAAGGTCGTGATTCTTTAAGCATCATTTACCCTGCCGCCTTTGCTCAATCAGGACTACCCAACTGCATGAAACGGACGGTTAAATTAAACCTAGTAAAATTCCTGAGCTGGTCACTATTAACAGTAGCCAGTGGTGCTGCCCTTGTCAGTGCAAGCGCCTTTTTGTACTTAAGCCCAACACTGCCATCAGTGGAATCGCTGCAGGACGCCAAATTTCAGACGCCTCTTCGTGTGTTTTCTCAAGATAATCAACTGATTGCCGAGTATGGCGAAAAACGGCGCACACCCGTTCAGTTTGACAAGGTGCCGCCAGAGCTGATTCACGCGTTTATGGCAGCGGAAGATGACCGCTTTTACACCCACCCGGGCGTTGATGCTTTTAGCTTGCTCAGAGCAGCGGCCCAACTGGTTGCCACTGGCAGTATTCAGTCAGGGGGCAGCACCATCACCATGCAGGTGGCAAAAAACTTTTTCCTGAGCCACGAGCGGGTATTCTCGCGCAAGTTCAATGAGATTTTGCTGGCCTTGCAAATTGAACGACAACTGTCAAAAAATGAAATATTTGAGCTGTACCTCAATAAAATTTATCTGGGCAATCGCTCCTACGGGGTAGGAGCAGCAGCCCAAGTTTACTATGGCAAATCCATTAATGAGCTGAACCTCGCGCAAATGGCTATGATTGCTGGTCTGCCTAAAGCGCCCTCTCGCTATAACCCCATCAATGACCCCGAGCGGGCACTGATTCGCCGGGACTGGATCCTGGGCCGCATGAAAGATCTCGACTACATCGATAAAGTGCAATACGACGAGGCTATCAAGCAACCGGTGACGGCCAGCTACCACGGTGCCATGATGGAGCTTGAAGCACCTTACATTGCCGAAATGGTGCGCCAGAAAATGATTGAGCAGTTTGGCCAGGATGCCTATACCGAAGGCTTCAAGGTATACACCACCATCGACAGCAAACAGCAACTGGCAGCCAACCAAGCCATCGCTAACGGCTTGATGGCTTACAACGAGCGGCATGGTTACCATGGGCCGGTAGCTAATTTGTTGGAAATTGAAGGCCAGAAAAACTGGCAGGAACACCTTGACCAGATCTCCTCTCGCAGCATCCTCCTTCCGGCAGTGGTAACCACGGTGGGCGATGAAGAGGTGGCTATCGACCTCAAAGATGGTGCTAAAGGCACCATCACCATGGAAAACATCAGTTGGGCGAAGCCATTTCTATCAGTAAACAGAACCGGTAAAGAGCCGCAAACGCCGGCAGATGTGCTTAAGGTGGGCGACCAGATCTGGGTGCGTACCAATACAGACGGTAGTTATCGTCTGGCTCAGGAGCCTAAAGCTCAGTCAGCACTGGTTTCACTGCATCCCTATGATGGTTCAATTCTGGCTCTGGTCGGGGGCTACAACTTCTACGACAGTATGTACAACCGGGCAACCCAGGCAGTGCGCCAGACCGGTTCGTCGTTCAAGCCATTCATATACTCCGCAGCACTGGCACACGGCATGACCGCGGCCACCATTATCAATGATGCGCCTATTGTGTTTGACGATGCCGGACTCGAAGATAGCTGGCGCCCGAACAACGACAATATGAAGTTCAACGGCCCCACACGACTACGCGAAGGCCTTTACCGTTCGAGAAACCTGGTATCCATCCGCATTCTGCGCCAGGTCGGTATCAACAACACCATCGATTACCTGCAACAACTGGGCTTTAGCGAATCAGGACTGAGCAGGGACTTGTCGTTATCGCTCGGTAATGCCTCCATGACGCCTCTGGAACTGGCCGCTGGTTATGCGGTTTTTGCCAATGGTGGTTACCGCATTGAGCCCTACTACATTGAACGAGTGGAATTGGGTGACGAGGTTATCCATCAGGCCAATCCAGCCATTGCCTGCAATAGCAAATGTGTCGCCAATCTCCAACAAACCAGGTTGAAAAAAGACGACGATGGTTTTGTTGAGAGTGAGGAAGGGATATCCGATCAAGACCCGATACCAGCCCCCATGGTCATGTCGCCCCAAATAAACTTCATTATGAACGATATTCTCAATGACGTTATCTGGAAAGGCACCGGGCAGCGCGCCAAAGTACTTAAACGCCACGATCTCGGAGGCAAAACCGGCACCACCAACGATAGCAAGGATACCTGGTTTGTTGGTTTCAACCCCGACGTGCTAACGGCAGTCTGGGTTGGGATGGACGACCACTCCACTCTTGGACGCTGGGAATACGGAGCCAATGGTGCCCTGCCCATCTGGTTGGAATACATGCAAACGGCCCTGGCAGATAAGCCAGAACATAAACGTGAGCAGCCTGAAGGACTGGTAACCCTGAAAATATCCGCAGAGACCGGACAACTCGCTTCTCCCGGCGACCCCAGAGCCATTTTTGAGGTCTTTCGTCAGGAACACGCACCACAACAACTGGCCGATGAAATCACACCATCATCAGCAGAGCAGGAACGAGGATTTGTACCGGAAGATATTTTCTAGACTCATTGCTCTCTCCCGGCCGGGAGAGAGCGGCATAGTGAACTTTATTACCAGCGAAAAGTCATAACACAAAATAAACAATAAGATTTTTCCCTGGTATGAACACTGAAATAGTCTCACCCCGTTCCGCTCCCCCTCCCAATCCTGTAGCAAAGCCGTCTCGGCCATCATCGAACAATGCCCGGCCCGTCACGCCTGCCAGACTGGCTCATCACACCATTGAATCTGCGGCATCAAACCCACAACTCACCAAGTTTAGCCAAGGCCGTGAACTGTCTCGGTTAAGCCGTTTGAGTGATGCTGATTTTGGTGCCAGCATCCGGTCTATTATTGATGCCAACCGGGTTGACTTGCTGGAACAGATTCCAAAACCATGGCTCTTTGCCCACAACCACCACCCTGAGAGCCGCGGTGAAAGAGTCTGTTATGGACAGCCCCATTATCAGGATCATAAGACCACGCTGCTGCATTACGCCATTGAGCACAGGCAATACCCCAGCTTACAGGTACTGGTGAAAAAGCTGCCCGAACTGATCTCACTGGAAGGCCGGCACGGCCTGACCGCGGTACAGCTGGCCGCCGCAAAAGGTGATGTAGAAAGCATTCGCATCATAACCAGTCAGGATGAAAACTGTCTCAGGCAAATAAACGACACTGGAAATACCGCACTTTGGCAGGCCATTATGACAGGCCAGCTCGAAGCTATTTGTTACATTGTCAGCAACTGGCCAGATACTGCCAGGCATTTTTCCACCTACGACGGTAATTACGCCTGGTACGATTTTCAAAGTCTTTATGCCCTTGTCGTCAGCAAAAAAACCAACCGGCAGATTCTGCAGTTTTTTCTCGAAAAAACACCTGGGCTGTTCAATAGCAGGGCACGTATTGCAGACCTTTTGTGTGCCAAAGCTACCCACAACAACGAAGATTGCATTCGCTGGTTATTCACTTTAAAAATAACCCAGCGAATGCTGTCGAGCATTAACAGCTACTCAGACTTCTTCAGGTTATCTACCAACCTGCCGGCACTTTTCCGTGAAATGCAATCACAGCGACTAGTGCCACCAAAACCCATCAAGGGGTTTGATTTTACGACCTACAAAGCAACACTGTGTCAACTGACCGAGCGCCACAGACCGCTCTCCTGCCCTGCTTCCGGGATCACTACAACACTTGATCTGAGCACCCAGAACGCTGACATTCACTATCTACACACAACCAAGGCATTCCTGGCCAGCATTAGCAATATTGGTGTCTATCTCAATATAATCACCTACCCTGACGAAACGGCAGATGGCAAAACCTACGCTACCCTTGGTGACCTGAGTGCCTCTGTACGGTTGATGGACAGGCTTATTGACCTTGGGGCAAGAAGTGTCTCACTGTTTGTTGCTGTCACATCTGGCCGAAACCGACTGGAACTGGATTCAGACGCCTTGGTCACTGGTATGAACAAATTAGGATTGCTGTTGTCAATAAATAAACCGTTAACTGATGGCTTGAGCATTGAGCGCTCTGGCTGCACGGTAAAAGTGACCCTACTGAATAAATTGCCAGTTGCAGATAGAGGCAAAGCTCAAAGAGAGTTACCCGCTGTTATGTTTTCATTCAGTGTTGTAACCGAGCAGTTCAGTGGCATCGATGAATTTTACCACGCTGACGACACCAGCTTTATCACCATCCGACCTTATGATTTTTACAAAAATCACGAATACCTGCTGACCGATATTGATACTGGCAGAGACAAAGCCAATTCAATCCCCCTGCATTTACCCGAGCATTCAGTGATTCAACTATCAGTCAGCAGTCTGTTTGAACACGATGACAACACCACCTCCGATGAAGGCAATCGACGCTCTCTTTTTGCCCGGCAGGCGGTGGACAAAATGTGTGCCATGGTTCATCGCCAACAGCTGGATATCTCCGTGGTTTATGGGCTGCACTGCCCTGGCTCTCTGGCAACCACACTGAGTCAATGGGTACGTGCCGTCAAGCAACGGTTAAATGGCCGCCATGTCGGTAACCGGCCAGTGATTATTGCCGTCTTCCCGAACAACAGCGAAGAAGTAATTTCAATGCTCCATTACCTGAACACCGAACTGAAAATCCCTTTGCTTGACCTCAATCACATAACAGCAAAACATCAGCTCAACCGACTGACCAACAGCAATGTGTTCCTGGCGAAAATGCCCAATCTACCCCGGGCAACATTCGACATGCTGGTAAACACCTCCAACTATCCCGTGCTATCCGAGGGTGCTAATCTGACATCCTATTTGCTGCAAACTGGTCACCCCTACCTGTCAGTGTTACCAGTTGGCAACACGTCAATTCCACAAAATATTGGTGATGCTCTGGAGGGCATGAAAGCCAACGCGCTCTCGTACAAATTACTCAACACTGAAAACGATCCCAACACGCGCAAGCTTGAAGAGCTCTGTCAGAAAATCGATTCAGAACACTTTGCCGAAGCGCTAACGATGGTTGAAGACATAAGAGAAAGCGGAAATTACTGCAATTTGACTTTTTTATGGGATACTCCGGCCGCCAGTGATCGGCCAAAAGTAGTGCCGCTGGTTACTGTTGCAACCTTGCTGAAAAAATTCAAGATGTTAAAAGAAGATGGCAAAGCTCCCGCCCGTCCCGCTCTCAACGCGCTGAAGGCCGCTGTGGATCCAACCCTCAACTGCTACGTTGATTTCCTGAACAACTGTCAGGATCACAGCTCAGCAACTGTTTATCACGCCAAACTGATGCAGCGGCATACCTGCCGGCCGGTTAACTCATCACTCTGCCGGGCCATCGCAAAATTCCTGCAGCATAAAGGTGTACCTTGCCGCTTTACCTGATTGACCAAAATCCCCATCGGGACTCTGGTCAAAGCGATGCATTAAATATCGGCAATGCTGTTTAACGGGTAGTGTTCTGGGTACCCAGCCCGGGCAACCCCGGAATCCACTGCTGCCCTGGCAACGGCCGCAGACACCGCACCGAGAAGCCGTGGATCCATGGGTTTGGGGATAATATAGTCCGGACCAAAAGTCAGCTCGACACCATCATAAGCACTTATGACCGACGCCGGCACCGACTCTTTTGCCAGCGCCCTGATGGCCTGGACCGCAGCCATTTTCATATCTTCATTGATGCGTGCAGCACGCACATCCAGCGCCCCCCGGAAGATAAACGGAAAGCCAAGCACATTATTGACCTGATTCGGGTAGTCTGAGCGCCCGGTGGCCATAATCACATCCGGGCGCGCCGCTTTGGCCAGCTCCGGGCAAATCTCCGGATCCGGGTTGGCGCAGGCAAAAACGATGGGGTTTACCGCCATTTTGGCCAGTTGCTCCGGGCTGAGCAGGTTGGCACCGGAAACCCCCAAAAAGGCATCAGCCCCCTCAATGGCATCGTCCAGAGTCCGGCAGTCGGTTTCAACGGCAAACATGGCCTTGTACTGGTTCAAATCGTTACGTCCGCTGTGGATAACGCCCTGGCTATCCAGCATCAGGATGTTTTCTGACCGAAAGCCACAAGTCAACAGCAGCTTGACGCAGGCAATGGCTGCAGAACCAGCACCGAGACAGACCAGTTTTGCCTCGGCAATGTTCTTGTTGGCAATTTCCAGCGCATTGAGCATGGCCGCTGCGGTGACAATGGCAGTACCGTGCTGATCATCATGAAATACCGGGATATCGCATGCTTCAATCAGGCGGCACTCAATTTCAAAGCACTCTGGTGCTTTGATATCTTCCAGGTTGATGCCGCCAAAGGTGCAGGCAATGCGCTTGACCGTGTCGATAAACGCCTGCGGACTCTCCGATTCCACTTCAATATCAATGGCATCCACCCCGGCAAAGCGCTTGAACAGTAGCGCTTTGCCTTCCATCACCGGCTTACTGGCCAGCGCCCCCAGATTGCCAAGACCCAGAATGGCTGAGCCGTTGCTGATGACCGCCACCAGGTTGCCCTTGCCGGTGTAACGATAGGCATCTTCCGGATTGTCTGCGATCGCCCGGACCGGTTCGGCAACACCCGGGCTGTAGGCCAGCGACAGATCAAGAGCTGTTTCTGCTGGCTTGGTCAGCTCAATGGCGATTTTTCCGGGCCTTGGCAGGGCGTGATAATCAAGGGCGGCTTGTTTTATGTCCATGGGTATTTACTGATGTGAGAAGAAGAAAACACTAAGTGCAGAACAGAAAAGCAAAAAAAAGGCGACTGGATAACAACAGTCGCCTTCTGAACCTTTCGGTTCTGATGCAAAGAGCCCGATTACTTGCGAGCGCCGAGCTTGCCAAAACGCTTGTTGAAGCGCTCGATACGGCCGCCGGTATCCATCACTTTCTGAGTGCCAGTGTAGAATGGGTGGCACTTGGAACATACTTCAATGCTCAGCGGCTTGCACAGCGTAGAGCGAGTTTTGATCTTGTTACCGCAGCTGCAGGTAACTTCGATTTCTTCGTACTTTGGATGGATATCCTGCTTCATTTGAGCTTCCTCGAACTAAGGTCTGCCGCCACCTGAGGCCTTTAATGCTCGGTATCCATCACTTTCTGAGTGCCAGTGTAGAATGGGTGGCACTTGGAACATAC
>JAKROC010000112.1 GCA_024509075.1 Endozoicomonas sp. | reverse complement strand
TGCCAGCAAATTCAGGGTTGCACAACAACTGCCTTATGGCATAACCGGACAACGAATTACTGTGCTGGCTTTTCTTGTGCGCGTTACTACTGTTTTTACGGATAGTCGCAATGGTATCAAGAAACTCTTCGGAATGCGCCACTGCGCCATGATCAAGCGCTGCAAGCGACTTCAGTCGTTCGCCATTGGAGGTATCATACCATTTGGCGATCAGTTTAGCGGTGGTCAGACGCGGTTCTTGCTTCAGGACGGTCAGCAGATCGATCAGCAACTGACTGTCATGGTCGTTTGTCAGGCGCAACTCACTCAAAGGCTCAGCAACCTTGCCAGCAAATTCAGGGTTGCACAACAACTGCCTTATGGCATAACCGGACAACGATAAACGTGCAACCCGCGCAGGGGTTGCATAACGGTGGACTGCAGGAGCAAAGCCTGCCTCGTGCAGCGGATAGTCATCAGCCGGCACATCCGACCATCCATTGTCACAACGGACGTCACGCTGGGGCACAGTATTGTAATGGGGAGTTGCTCCTGACTTGTCCACCCGCACTGCTTCCTGAAAGTGCGCTTGCAGATAGCGAGCGTTGAGACCTGTGCGCTCGGAAAGCCGGTTCAACATCAACTGGCGAAACAACCCATCAGGTAGCCGGTCGATGTAAGGCTGCGCCAGTTTGGCCAAACGCGCACGACCATCCATGGTAGCCAGATCCAACTCCGCTTCCAGCTCCCGAAACAGCAGATTGTCAAGACTGACTGCCTGACTTTTGATCCGCTCGGCGAAACTCTCTGCGCCTTCACTGCGCACTATACTGTCCGGGTCTTCACCCTGGGGCAGAAAGAGAAAACGGGCCTGACGACCATCCAGCATATTGCCCAGGGTAGATTCCAGTGCACGCCAGGCAGCTCGCCGACCAGCGTCGTCCCCGTCAAAACAGAACACCACCTCCGGCACCACTTTAAATAAACGCTGCATATGATCAGCTGTGGTGGCGGTGCCCAATGTCGCAACAGCGTTAGTGATACCATGTTGCGCCAGGGCAACCACATCCATATAACCTTCCACCACCAGAATACGACTCAGTTTGCGATTGGCCTGACGCGCCTCGTACAAACCGTAAAGTTCTTTGCCTTTGTGGAAGATGGGCGATTCCGGAGAGTTCAGATATTTGGGTTTTTCATCACCCAGTACGCGGCCACCAAAGGCGATATAACGCCCACGACTGTCACGGATGGGAAAGATAACCCGATCCCGAAAACGGTCGTATACCGTATTGCGCTCTTCGTTATGCACCAGCACGCCAGCAACAATCAGCTGTTTCTCTCTTTCCTCCGAGGTGGCCAACTCACCTTTCAGGTTGTCCCAGCCCGGCGGGGCAAAGCCGATGGCAAAATGCTGGCAGGTTTGTGCATCCAGACCACGGCGTTTCAGATAATCAACGATACGTGGCGACTGTTCGTGCTGTCTAAGTTGACGACTATAGACGTCTACTACCCGATTCATCAGGCTGTACAGGTCGCTGTGATCGGGGCTTCGCTGTTTATGGGCACTCTCTTCCCGAGGCACCTCCAGACCAAGTTGCCCGGCTAGGGCTTCCACCGCCTCAGGAAAATCCAGGTGATCATAATTCATGACAAAGCTCAACGCGTTGCCACTGGCGCCACAGCCGAAGCAATAGTAGAACTGCTTGTCCGGACTGACGCTAAACGACGGTGTTTTTTCTTTGTGGAATGGGCAGCACGCAGAATAATTGCGACCGGTCTTTTTCAGCTTTACCCGCTGATCGACCAAATCAACTATGTCAACCCGGGCGAGCAGGTCATCAATAAAGTACTGGGGAATCAGTCCGGCCATGATGGGTGCCTGAACAGAAAATGGTCAGCGGATTATTATCCGCCAGTTGTGTCGTCAGCCTAAACGGGATTTGATGATTTGGCTAATAGCTGACATATCCGCCCGGCCTTGTGCCTGGGGTTTTATTTTGGCCATGACCTTGCCCATATCGGCCATGCCGGAGGCACCAGTGCTACTGATGGCAAGTTCCACCAGCTCAACAATTTCAGCTTCAGACAGGGGAGTTGGGAGAAACTCAGCCAAGACCTCCAGCTCCAGCTGTTCCTGGTCGGCAAGATCCGTGCGCCCGGCAGACTGGAATTGAACAATGGCATCGCGACGTTGCTTTACCATTTTATCCAGCACTGCCAGAGCACGTTGATCGTCCAGTGATTTTTCATCGACCTCAATTCGCTTCAGTTCAGCCAGGGCAAGGCGAATGGTGCCCAACCGTGGCTTGTCGCGATTGCGCATGGCATCCTTCATGGCGTCGGTCAGTTGATCCCTGACGATGCAATCACTCATAACACAGTCCTTTTCGAATAACCTGGAAGCGGGTTGGGGCCAAAACGCAAATCACACGATTGATATTACTGACTCCGGTCAGTTGATCAATACAGACGCTCACGACGACGCTGCTCGCGCTGCAGTTTTTTAAGATGACGTTTGACAGCAGCAGCCGCCTTGCGCTTGCGAACGGTAGTTGGCTTTTCGTAGTGCTCGCGACGACGCACTTCGGCAAGGATACCGGCTTTTTCGCAAGAGCGCTTGAAACGGCGCAGGGCTACGTCAAACGGTTCATTCTCTTTAACTTTAACAGCAGGCATGCAGAGATCACCTTCCTTTATATAACAAGTCATGGGCCATAAACGCACACCACCACTACGGGCAATAGACATTTATGGTTAAAATACAGCCAATGCTGCGCGAATGCGATCAACCACATCGATAAATACCGGCTTGCGCAGGCGGGAAAACCCTTGATGCGAAAACGTTATCGATACTTAAAAATGCAGGTGGAACGCGATTTTACAAAGGGCGCAATTCTAAAGCCTATTGAACAAAAATGCAAAAAGCGCCCGCCTAACGTATGATGCTCTGCCCTGAAAATTTTGCCAGCATTTTTTGCCACAGGTTTTTTAGATGATCGTTCTCGGGATAGAAACTTCCTGCGATGAAACCGGCATTGCCCTTTACGACAGCCACCAAGGTCTGCTTGGGGATGCCCTGTTCAGTCAGATTGATATGCACATCGATTACGGCGGTGTCGTGCCGGAGCTGGCATCCCGGGATCACATCCAGCGGGTGCTGCCCTTAATCAGCGAGGTGCTGAGTCAGGCAGGTGTCAACAAGACTGACATTGACGCCGTCGCCTACACCAGAGGGCCAGGATTAGTTGGCGCACTGATGGTGGGCGCTTGCATTGGCAAAGCACTGGCCTGGGCCTGGGGCATACCATCGGTGGGTGTGCACCATATGGAGGGTCATTTGCTGGCACCCATGCTGGAAGATACGCCCGTGGAATTTCCTTTTGTCGCCCTGCTGGTCTCCGGTGGCCACACTCAGCTGGTGCAAGTAGACGGCATTGGTCATTATACCCTGCTAGGAGAATCAGTGGACGATGCCGCTGGTGAGGCGTTTGATAAAGTGGCAGCCATGCTTGGCCTGGATTATCCCGGTGGGCCTGCCATTGCCCGACTGGCGCAACAGGGTCAGGCCGGCCGTTTTCGTTTTCCGCGCCCCATGACTGACCGCCCCGGGCTGGACTTTAGTTTCAGTGGTTTGAAAACCTTTACCCTCAACACCGTGGCTAAATGCAATGGTGAGGGGGATCGTCAGAATCCGACGCACAAAGGGCTGTCAGACCAGGATCGGGCCAATATTGCCAGAGCCTTTGAAGAGGCGGTGGTGGCAACGTTGACCATCAAGTGCCGACGCGCCATACAACAAACCAGAATGAAGCAGCTGGTTATTGCCGGTGGCGTCAGTGCCAACCTGTCGCTGCGCGCTGCCCTGGAAGATATGGTGGCCAAAGAAGGGGCACAATTGCGCTACGCCCGCCCACAATTTTGCACCGATAACGGTGCTATGATTGCCTACGCCGGCTGCCAGCGGCTGATGGCTGGCCAGAGCGATGGCCTGGAGGTGGCACCTGCTCCCCGCTGGCCTATGGAGCAACTTGAACCCGTAATAACCCAAAATGAGCCGTACCAATGGATAAAGTGCGAGTAGAAGCGATTGAGACGCAAGCCGTTATCGGTGTTTACGAGTTTGAACACCTGGCTCCGCAACCATTAATCCTGGACTTGGAGCTGACCACGGATTTTTCCAGAGCATTCATCAGTGATGACCTGTACGACGCTTTGGACTACGATGCCATTACCCAGCAGGTTCGGGTATTTTGCGAGACCTCACGTTACCAGTTGCTTGAAACCCTGGCTGGCGGCATCATCACGCTATTAATGGATCATTACCCGGTGGATAAAATAGCCGTCACCATTCGTAAGCCCAACGCGTTAAGTGGGGCGCTGGCCACGATTTGGTGTGAACGCACCCGGGCACAGATGACAGGAGAAAGGCCGCTGCCGTGACCATTTACGTGCTTGGTATTGGCGCCAATGTGAATGCACAGCATCAATGTCAACGTATGCTTGACCAGATCAGCAGGGCTTTTGGCGAGATCTGGATCAGTGAGCTGGTGACCACCAGAGCCGTGGGCATTGATGCACCGGATTATATAAATGGCGTCGTATGCTTTGAGTCAGATATCGAAATGCAGGCACTGCTCAGATGGTGCAAGGCTCTCGAGCAGCAGCTGGGCAGAGATCGCAACCGGAAGCTTTGTGCAGCCGATATCGACTTGTTGTTGACCCTTGACCATCTAGATGACGGGCTGGCTGGCGATAAAATTGCAAGCCAAGTCAAAGAGCCCTGGTTTCGTCCATTAGTAGCGAGCCTGTTCCAACAAATTCCTCAGTGGATGTAATCCCACCCTTTTTTGCCGATGGACAGCCCGTCGTCAGAAAACTCCCAACCTGGGATGATATGAGAGGCCAGCGCAGGCCCCGTTGAGCTTTTTTATACCTCAGTATCACGAATATGCACCGCCAAGTGACGTTTGTCATAGCCCTCAACGTCAACAACCGGTTCATTTCTAACAAACCAGTGCTGACCTTTGACTTCAGCGGGGCGAGAACCGACAACGTCACCGTTGTGATCCTTCACAGCCTCGTAGCTGGCAACCGGATGATCATCCATACCGGCTTTCCGCCAGACGAATCCTTTATTACGGGCATCACGATCTTCGCGCTCTTCATGTACCGGATTGATCAAAGGTCTTTCGACAATGTAAGCGAGGTGAGTGACATTGCCATTGCTATCTGTCTTGATATTGGCATCGTCCACTTTAATGGCGTCTAATGACAGGCGATCTCGACCACCCTGCTCCACTGCGCCTGTGTTTGGGTCAATTACACCCTCTTTCCACTCCTGGACATCAATGGCGCGGGATGACTGTATGAGCAGCAGCTCCCTGTCCAACGTGATCAATTCCTGCTCAATTTCAAAAATTTCAACAAGACACTGCTTAAACTCAATGATCCTTGTGTGGCAATCAACACGTTCTTGCAGGGCCTGAGCACCAGGAGTAGGGTTTTTCAGTTTGCGACGATCCTCATTAACTGCCAATTCCAAAAAACTGATCTGCGCCTTGATCAGGTCCAATTGGTCTGTGGAGGTGATCGGCTGACACCTCAAGGAACTATTAGATGACATCTCTCTTCGTCTCGCCTGAAGCTCCTCCAGGCGCTCAGTCAGGACGGCTTTATGTGCCCGCAGAGGCTTGTCGTTGGTGCCTCGAAATGCCCGGGCAATCGCTTTGTCCCGGCATCTGAAACGATAGGCTTCAGGCTTTTCAGCGAGAATGGCGGGCATGGCAGGAGGTTGTTTACCCTTTCTGCTGGCTTTCGCCACCGCTGCGTCGTATTGAGCCTGTACAGCCTTGAACTCGGCAATTTTATCATTGTATTCAGCCATGGCCTCAACGAATTGATGGTTATTGCCATTGGGTACCACACCGTACTCGCGGAATTTTTCCACGTCGTCAGGTCTAGATTGGTTAGCTTCAAGAGCCTGACGCCGTTGTTCAAGAATAGGGGCCATCTCACTCAGAGCCCGGACGTAGGGCATCCTGCTTTCGACCTTCGCTTTCAGGTTCTCTTCAATAACATTCATCCTGGCGGCAGTATTAACACACCGCTCACTCATGTAGCGAGCGTGATCCCTGGTATTTTGTTGTTCATTATCAAGCTCGGTCTGCCTGGCAGCTGCATACCGGTCGTGGTGAAACAGGAAAGTTTTAGCTGTGCATACAGTGGTGTAGATAGACTTTAATGGTCTCCATACCAGAAATCTGACTGGCGCGGTCAACACTTTTGCTACTTTAGCCACCACTGATACAGTGCGCTCAGAGAGGCTGGGATTGTGATAAACAGTGACCTTGGTGGGTTTAAAAACAGGCGTTGCAACAGCTTCTGATGAGGCAGTGAAACGGGATAGCCTGTCGCGAATTTGCGGTAAAAAATTACTCAGATCGGGCAGGAAACCGCGCAGTTTTTGCATATAACCTGCGGACTCGTCAGGCTGGAGTACTTCTTCTACCAGGGCCACCTCGGCAGGGTTTTGTACCATTGTGTCAGCTATAGACACGGTGCGACTACCGATAACAGATTGGCTTGCAGTTGACCGGGAGCTATTACTAACAGTGGAGGTAGTGTCAGAGAATGTGCCGTGACTGCCAGTAGCTGAGAGGATCACAGGGTTTGCCATGTTACATGTCCTTATTCTGTTTGCTTGAATTCACGAGTGAAACTAATCAATTGCGATCTGATTAGTTTGACAGCCAATTTGGAGATTTGTTCCACTTCGTTCTTCAGGCACCGTGTGGACTGGCTGGACTTAAAGGGCAGGGTAAACAGCGTTATCCGGTTTAATTTGCTATCCGTTGTTATGGTAACCTGCTGGCCAGAAAGCTGATCCTTTCCTGCCGCAGGCATTCGCCCAGGGCTTTGCCAGTTATTCCTTGTGAAATCAATGAATTGGCCTTGATGGCCAGGCAACCTTGCAACATTGCCAGAACCTGCTGTTTTTCCCGCCTGACCACCGCGAAACCACAGGAAAGTACATCCAGAACCGAGGCAAAGCGCTCCGGGCGACGCAGGGCGTCAACAGCTTCAAACACTGACATCAACGTCTGGCCATTGAGGCTCTGTAACGCTGCCGCAATACGTTCACCAGACTCACTCACCAAAATTGCCATGTCAGCGTACTCAGTGGGCAAGCGTAATCTGGCCGACAGCTTTCTGATGGACGCCTGATCATTGTCCTGAACAAACAGGCAGCCGAATCGTACCAGCGCTGAAGCATTAGCCTGAGCCGCCAATTGCAACCGTTCAAAGGTCTGCCCATGGAGCAAGGAAGACAATTCAGGCAGCACCACCGGCAGGGCCTGGCACCGAATCAGTGTTTGGAAGTAGGTTGCCGGGCTAGGCTCCATCAGGGCTTTCACCGTCTCTTGCCACACTCTTTCCGCGACCAGGTGAGCAGCTTCACCGTTGGTCACCATGACGCTCATCAGTTCAAGAGTCTGGTCGGCGATCTGAAAACCGAGCGGTGCCAGCCTTGCGGCAAAACGGGCCACCCTGAGAATCCGCAATGGGTCTTCCTGAAAAGCTGGCGACACATGGCGCAGCAGCCGATTTTTCAGATCTTCCCGGCCGCCGTAGGGGTCGACAATCTGCCCAGACTCATCTTCAGCCATAGCATTGATGGTTAAGTCCCGGCGCAATAAGTCTTCGGCCAGTGTTACCGTGCTGGCAGTATGGAATGTGAAGCCGGCATAACCGTGGCCTGATTTTCGCTCCGTTCTCGCCAGGGCGTACTCTTCTTTACTGAGTGGATGAAGAAATACCGGAAAATCCCGCCCGACAGGCTTAAAGCCAAGGTCTGCCATCTGCTCGGGCGTGGCACCAACAACAACCCAGTCCTGGTCTTGGATGGGCAAGCCCAACAGCTTGTCCCTGACGGCCCCGCCAACCCGGTAAATTTGCATGACCAAAGTTCTCTCCCGGTGAAAAGGAAGTCAGCCGTTGTTATAACAGAAAAGGTGCAGGCTTACGCTTTGAAGAATTTTTTTCTTCAAAAAAACATTTAAATAAAATAATTTTTTACTTTTATTGATAGAAGTAGAAAATCAGAAATACTTTTCTCTCCAAAAAGCAATAAAGTATGCAATCAGACGTTACCAGAAAATAACGACACACTCCTATACCCAATGGATTTCATGTTGCTACGCGGCGGCAATTGAACGAAGCCCCGGGAGCGTAGGAATACTACGTGACCGGGGTGAGCGAATCCAGCCAACAAAGTAGCAACTTGAAAGGCGACGGATATAACGACTCTAGTTTAATGACAGCTCACACCAAGCCAATCCTTGTGGCTGTCAGTCAGGCATAAACGGAAGTATTTATGAGCGGGCATCAGTGGATTAATGCAGCTATCAGCAAAATTGAGGCTGACTTTCAACGCAGCGCCGACACCCACCTGATACGGTTGGATTTACCAGCGCTGGACGGGATCGACCTGTACCTTAAAGACGAAAGCACCCATCCCACTGGCAGCCTGAAACACCGCCTGGCCCGCTCACTGTTTCTTTATGGCCTATGCAATGGCTGGATCAACGAAACGACCACCATCATTGAATCCTCCTCCGGCAGTACCGCTGTCTCTGAGGCTTATTTTGCCCGATTGCTCGGGCTGCCGTTTATTGCCGTGATGCCGAAATGCACCTCGGCTCGCAAGATTCGCCAGATTGAATTTTATGGCGGCCAGTGTCATCTGGTGGGCTGTACGGCAGAAATTTATGCTGAATCCCAACGATTGGCCAAGGACTTGGGCGGCCACTACATGGATCAGTTCACCTATGCCGAACGGGCCACCGACTGGCGCGGCAATAACAACATTGCCGACTCCATTTTCCGTCAGATGGAATTCGAACAGCACCCGGTGCCAAGCTGGATTGTCATGAGCCCGGGAACCGGCGGCACCTCGGCCACTATTGGGCGTTATATCCGCTATCAGAAACTGGATACCAAACTCTGCGTGGTCGATCCTGATCATTCGGTGTTTCTGGATTACTACCTCAGCGGTGACAGCACACTGACCATTGACAAAGGATCACGAATTGAAGGTATTGGTCGTCCGAGAGTTGAGCCATCATTTATCCCAGGCGTTGTAGACGAGATGCGCCGTATATCTGATGCCGCTGCCATTGCCACAATTCACTGGCTGGAAACGGTGCTTGGACGCAAAGCAGGGCCAAGTACCGGTACTAACCTTTACGGCGCGCTGCAAATCGCCGCCGAGATGCACTCGCGAGGTGAGAAGGGCTCCGTGGTCACGTTATTGTGTGACAGCGGCGAGCGCTACCTTGACACTTGTTACAACGCCGAATGGGTTCTCGAACAGGTCGGGGACATAGAACCATGGATGGATAAACTATTGCGACTGACTTCAGGTACGGTGCAGTCCCCTCCCGCGCCCGACTTCTTCCCTGGAGGCTTAGCCAGTACTGAACCCAGACAGGAGACCGGTGAGTGAACCACTCACCCCCGGCCGGGTGTCCCTACACCCAATGGATTTCATGTTGCTACGCGGCGGCGATTGAGCGAAGCCCCGGGAGCGTAGAAATACTACGTGACCGGGGTGAGCGAATGCAGCCAACAAAGCAGCAACTTGAAAGGCGACGGGTATAATCCGATACAAACACATCGCCAGACTGTGCATCCAGCCCGTACAGATGCCAAGGTTCAGGGCGTTGCTTCAAGC
The DNA here is from genome assembly GCA_024509075.1 of Endozoicomonas sp. Taxonomy (GTDB): domain Bacteria; phylum Pseudomonadota; class Gammaproteobacteria; order Pseudomonadales; family Endozoicomonadaceae; genus Endozoicomonas. The sequence continues at coordinate 729 of JAKROC010000112.1, read as the reverse complement.
ATCAAGCCTTGGACTTTACCGAGCTGCTTTTATGAGCACTGCTACTGCTACCCCCGGCGCCCCCCTGTAACCGACCCCGGCTTTCCAGAAACTCTCGCTGCTGTTCAACCAGCTCGGTCATTTGCTGAAAACGTTGCTCTTCCGCATCAAGAGCCGAGGTTTTCAAAGTCTGAATGTTATAGTCCATCCTTGCCAGAGCTTCATGCAACTCCTCGGTACTCAGATTCAGTACTGGCGGGTCCTCAAACCGGTGAACCTCTCCGGCACCAAACCCAGACATCGCTGAAGACTGAGATTGCCTCATTTCGGTCTGCCCATAATTCGTCCCTGAGTGAATCTGGCTGGATTGTACCGATCCGGACTGATAACTGTGGCCGGTTTGCATCTGGCCAGCCTGCTGAGTCGAATGCGCGAATCCAGCCTGACTGCCGCCTGTCTGAATCTGCCCCTGACCGTCCTGGCTGTAGTCTGCCTCGTCCTGAATCATCCCTGACGTAGCCCTTCGATCGGCCTCACTCCTTGCCCGCTCTGTTGAAGCCTGTCCAGCCTGACCGTAGCCCTGAATCTGCCCCTGACCATCCTGGCTGTAGTCTGCCCCGTCCTGAATCATCCCTGACGAAGCCCTTCGATCGGCCTCACTCTTTGTCCGCTCCGTCGAAGCCTGTCCAGCCTGACCGAAGCTCATACCAGGAAAGCCGGCTTTGATTTTCCAGCTTTTTTTTCCCATAA
>JAKROC010000111.1 GCA_024509075.1 Endozoicomonas sp. | reverse complement strand
TCGCAAGAAGCCCCCACTGTAGCCGCCTGGCGGCTTAGTGGTGGGAGTATGTTACAAATCAGGCTGTTTTTCTTCACCATTGTTAATTATTTGTGGTTATGTTTTTTGTTAGATTTTGTTTTTAACTTATTGTTTTATATACACTATATAAAATAAATAAATGGTTTTTCACTAAGCGATTCGGATAAAATAGAGCCATTTTTAATGGCAAAAATATCGGCATAAATAAACAGTTTTCAAGCAATCAATTTGCTGAAAATACAGCCGGCAAATACAGAACGTTTTTATCATCGGCTCGTGCATTTTTTTGGTTATTGTACCGGCATCAGCGGATTGCAGTTTTTGATAATCACTTTTCCTTGCAATAAGTTGCCTCTGGAATACTCATTAAAGTGGCAGGTGTTCGTAGCGGGTTCGTAATTCTCGATCCACAGATTGTCATCTTTCCAGGTGGCCGCCAGGTGGTATTGGCCAGCAGGAACTTCCAGACTCATAACCCCACCGTAACGCTTGACGAAAATTTGCTGGAAGTGAAAGTAGTAAGCCGAAAAACTGACCAGCGCCAGGGTCGAGGCAACCAGAAGACCGGCTTTCGGGTGCTTCAGATAAAACGAGCCAAACAACGCCAGCAGGCATATGGCGAATGTTCCAAACCAGTAGAGGTACGTTATCAACGTGTTTCTCCTTGCGTGGCACTATTTCTCGCGGACAACGTTATTATATCCAAGCGACAAACAGTTATTATTGCCTGGATAAAGACAATTATTTTCATATTAATATTTCATCAGTTAAACGTATATGCATGTGTAAATACCAAAAAACCGTTGCGCAGGAAGGCTGCACCCGTCCACTTCATATTCACAGTTGGTTGCCAAAGTTGCCGACACCGCATGCCCTGGTCATCAGCCACGGCATGAGCGAGCACATTGGCCGTTACGACCCGTTTGCCCGCTTCTGTGCCAGTAACGGTATTGCCGTTTATGGCGCTAATCATCGGGGGCATGGCGAAGAGGCAGAGCAGCTTGGCCACTTTGCCGATGCCGACGGTTGGCGCAAGGTGGTGGATGATCTGGCCGCTGTGATTGAGCACGCCCGGCAGCGTGGCCACCAGAAGGTGATTCTGTTCGGGCACAGCATGGGTTCTTTCGTGGCCCGTCAGGTTGCGATTGATCATGGTCGTTTAATCTCGGGGCTGGTGCTGTGTGGCTCAGGCTACAAGTCGCCAATGCTGTGCCGCTCGGCCCGTCTGCTGGCTGCCACTCTGACACTTCTGTACGGTAAGCGGCACAACTCCAGGCTGATCGAATGGCTCAGTTTTATCCAGTTCAACCGTACCGTTAAAAATCCGCAAACCCCGTTCGACTGGACCACTCGCGACGCTGAGCAGATTTGCCGCAGCATGGCAGACCCACTGACCGGTTTTTTTTGCACAACGCAGTTCTGGCACGACCTGATGGGCGGCCTGATCTTTATTAACACGCCAGCCAACGTGGCCCGTATGCCTCAAGAGCTACCGGTATTGATCATCTCTGGTGACCATGACCCGGTGGGCGATATGGGCAAGGGTGTGGTTGCCCTGGAGCAGCTGTTCAAACATTGCGGCCTGGAACGAGTGAGCATGAAGCTCTACCCTGAAGCACGTCATGAGCTGCTTAATGAACTCAATGCCCAGGAGGTTTTCCAAGACTGCCACCACTGGATGCAGAGTGTTTTTGATGATGAGTGATGAGGACTCCGTTTTGGGACAGCCATAATTTTCTTTATTTTTCGATTTTCTTATCGGTTATCGTATTTTTTTGCAGTTATATCACTTATGGATTATATTGCTTATAACTTATATACTGACAAGAAGCACCATGCCGTGGAATGTGTTACTGACCGATGAGTTCAAACGTTGGTTTACCGCACAGACCGAAGCTATGCAGGCGGATGTTCTGGCCGTGATTGAGGTTTTGCGGGTTCGTGGCCCACACTTTCCAGGCCCCAGGCGGACACTCTCAATGGCAGCAGGCACAGCAAGAAAGAGCTGGGGGTTCAACACAAAGGGCATCCGGTTCGGGTCGCTTATGCTTTTGATCCGCTGCGTTCTGCCATTGTCCTGTGCGCTGGCGACAAAACCGGTCGCAGCGAAAAGCGCTTTTACACCAGCAATTGATTAACGAGGCAGATGCTATTTTTGACCGCCACTTGCAATCATTGCACGGCAACGATTAGCGATACGCAGACACCTGAAAGGGTAAACACAGAGTTTCCCTGGTGGCTTGCAGGCATTCAGAGAACGCGGTGTCTGAGAATTTAAAGGGACAGGAATTGATTATGGTGACTACCACACCCGATGCATTCAAAAAAGAGCTTAATCTCACAGTGGTCGAAAAGGCCGAAAAACAGGCATTTGAGCTTCTTAAGGAGATGACCCTGGCAGACCTTCGTAAGTACAAAGGGATCCGACAGGAAGATCTGGCAGTGGCCCTGGGCACCAAACAGCCCAACATCTCCCAGATCGAAAAGCGAGAAGATCTCAACCTTTCCACCTTGGTCGCCTACATTCGCGCACTGGGCGGTGAGCTGGAACTGGTGGCACACTTCAAGGATGGCGAGCGGATCTCCATTGCGCCCGTTACCTGCAACTAACTAGCAGTTGCTCCTGATCCTTAGGTTAATCCCGGACCAGCCGGTAAGCCGGTCAGGGATTTCCTGTTAGTCAACGAGGCATCAAATCTCCTCAAGATGAATCAACATGGCGCTTTCTGGCTGCAACACCGGCATCATCAAACCCACCTGTTCTAACAATGCGCCACTCATGGTGGCCGGCTCGACCATCCACGGTGGGCAGCGCTTCATGTAAATATCCGATGAGCTGTTCTCCAGTACCTGCACCTTGTACTGCTTTTGCGGGTCCAGTCCGGGAATCAGCACGGTGGCGGACATGGCGTATTCCGGCATGGCCAGCTGGGCAAACATCAGCACCGCTTCGCTCTGGTCCTGGCTCACCACGCCCCAGGCCTGGGACTCTTTGTGAGCGGTATCGCAACGGAAGTAGTTGCCGGTATGCAGCAGGTGACGCAAAGACTTGTGCAGGGCGATGTACTTGGCAAAGCCCCGTTTCTCTTCTTCTGAGGCGCGGGCCGGGTCCAGTTCCACACCCATATGACCGAACAGGGCAGTGATACCACGAAAATCAGCGTTGTGCTGGCGGCCGGTGGTATGGCACAGCTTGGCACCAATGTGTGCACCAGTAATTTCCAGCGGGAAGAAGTAGCTGGCACCGCGCTGGATGGTTTGACGCTCCAGGGCGTCGTTACAGTCTGAGGCCCAGAAACGCTGGGTGCGCTTGAGCACTTCATAATCCACCCGACCGCCGCCACCGGAACAGGTCTCAATCTCCACCAGAGGATGGCGCTTGCGCACTTCGTCTACCAGGCGGTAGTAAGCCTGAACCTGACCGTGGAAGGCGGCGCGGTGGTTGTGGGTGGGTTGCACCAGCTCGCGGTTCATATCCCACTTGATGTAGCGAATGTCATACTCGCTGAGCATGCTGTCCAGACGCCCCAGCACATAGTCAAACGCCTCAGGGATTTGCAGGTTAAGCACGTACTGGTTGCGGATGGTCACCTGATCATAACCGTCGGTGTGCAGCATCCATTCGGGGTGAGCACGGTAGAGATCAGAGTCGGGACTGATCATCTCCGGCTCAAACCACAGGCCAAACTCCATGCCGTGGTCTTTCACGCAGTCGATGATCGGCTGCAAACCCCGGGGGTATTTCTGCTCGTCCAGATACCAGTCACCCAGGGCGGCCTTGTCGTCGTTACGGCCACGGAACCAGCCGTCATCAATGATGAAACGCTCAACGCCAATCTCCGCCGCTGAACGCACCATCTGCACGATGTATTCCGGGTCGTGGTCAAAGTAGATGCCTTCCCAGGTGTTCAGGTGCACCGGGCGCACTTTTCCCGGCTCAGGGAAGCGGACAATTTCCCTGCGCACGTGGCGATGGAAGTTCTGGCTGATGCCGTTCAGCCCCTTGTTGCTGTACGTGCTGTACAGAGTTGGCGTGCTGTAGCTTGCGCCCGGTGCCAGTTCCACCTCGCCCGGCATCAGCAGTTCACCGGCCTGCAAATAACGACGACCGTCGCTCATAGCTTCAGCATGGAAGCGGTGGTTGCCACTCCAGCCCAGGTGGAAACCATAGACTTTGCCTGACGTTTCGCTGAAGTTGGGCTGACCAATCATAATCCCCGGAAAGTGCTCGTGGGAGGTGCGGCCCCGGCGGTTTTCCAGAATGAAGCCACTGCGGTCAAGCTTTTTGCGCTCGGTCTGGAACTCGTGGGTCCAACGACCGTGGAAGTACATAATCTCCCGGGCGTGGGTGGGCAGCAGCAGAGTGTTGGTCAGTTTGCGCAGCTGGTAGCCGCTGTCGCCCTGGTTGGTGAGGGTCAGGCTGGTTTCCAGTACGTCAGTACCCGGATTGAGGCCCAGGTTGATCACCAGTTGCAGGGCAGCGCGGGGGTCATGGCAGAGAAACCTGACCCGATGACCGTCCATTGTCGTTTCACTCAGGCTGAATTCCGGCGTCCAGTCATCGCCGTGGCGACAGCCTTCCAGACCTGGCGCTGTAAACAGGCCACGAGCGTGTTCCGGGCACAGGGAGACCACGGTACCGGTGTCGATACGGGCCTGGGGCACCGGGTGGTGGTTGGCTTCGAAAAAGGTATCAAGGCCGGTATCTTCTGGCAGGCGCTTGCCCCAGTAGAGTATTTCGGGCAGGGATTTCTCTGCCTTGATCACCAGACTGGTGGTGTCGGTATTGAGATGGATCAGGTTACTCATAATGCAGGTTTCCCAGGAGTTATTCCACGGCAGATAAAAAATTGCCCCCAAAGCCGGGGGCAACGTCCAGAATTGATGCTTGAGTCAGCAATCAGGCAGAAACGGCGTGGCCATGCTTGAAGCGCTCGTCCAGACGGTAGGTTTTCTTGTAGATGACGGCGCTGAGCAGAACCAGGATGGCAGGAATCAGAATCATCAGCACTTTCAGACCAACGATGGTTTCTGCCGACTGCACTTCGTTGGGCACATAGCCGATCATGGTCAGGCCAAAACCGATCAAAAAGCCCGCCAGGGCGCCGGCGCCTTTAACCAGCATGGTTTGCACAGAGAAGATAATACTCTCGCTGCGCAGGCCGGTTTTCTGCTCACCGTAATCCACCACGTCGGCCAGCATCACGGTGGACAGGCCATTAAACAGACCGTTACCAAACTTCAGGGCCGCACCGGCGATACCGACCATAATGGCACTCTCCGGAGCCACCAGGCTGGAGGCAAACAGGACAATGCTACACAGGATCGGGAAACCACAAGCCAATGGCCACATGAAACGACGATCGACCACTTTGGCAATCCACGGGAACAGGAAGATACCAGAAAACTCGGCAATACCGGCCACCAGAGAGAACATGGGGAACAAGTCTTCACGGCCAATGGCGTAGGTGAAGTAGTAAATGGCAAAGCCGCCGATCAGCTGGATGGCAATATTAAACGACAGTACAAAGCCGATCAGCGACTTCAGCTGGTCGTTGCCGCTGATGATTTTTTTCACGTCGCTGGCGTCGAATTTCTCGCCGGAAATTTTCGTCTCGACCTTCTCTTTCACCTGGAAGAAGGTGATCAGCGCGCTGGCAATAAAGGAAATAATGATGCCCGCGCACAGGTAGAGGAAGCCATTACCTTCGTTGCCATCACCGAGCAGGCCAACGGCGTGCAGGCCGTAGGTGCCCATGATGGTCCAGGCAATGCTGGCGAAAATACGCGGCCATACCACCAGATGCTCACGCTCTTCGCGGCTGGAAGAAAGCGACGGAATCATCGACCAGTAAGGGATGTCCATGATGGTGTAGGTGACACCCCAGAGAATGTAGGTGACGGCGGCGTAAATGTACGCGGCGTTGCCGGTAAACTTGTGGGCACTGAAGACCATCAGCAGTACCACCGAGTTGATCAGGGTACCGATAAGAATCCACGGGCGGAACTTGCCAAACCGGGAGCGGGTGTTATCAACGATCATCCCCATCATCGGGTCGGTAAAGGCGTCGATAATCCGCGCTACCAGGAACAGACCACCGACAAACGCGGCCGACAGGCCGACGACGTCGGTATAGTAGTACATCAGGAAGATGTAGATGATGGAGCAGGCAAAGTCCTTGCCCAGGGCTCCGAGTCCGTAGGAGGCCTTGGTCTTCAGTGTAATATGCTGATCTTGTTGTGTTTGTGTGGTCATGACAGTTAGATCGGGTAGTGAAATAAAGCAACGGCTGGCGGTGAAACCAACCGTCACGCAACAAACTCTGGATAATCAGGACAGGCTAAAGTGCCAGTGGTACTCAGCGCTGTTCAGCAGATACTCCGGGCGTACACTGGGTGTCCATGAGTCGTCACCGCCAATACCCATGTGGAAACCGTCCAGATAAACATAAACACCGCCGCCAGCGATCAGGTCGTTGGTATGCGTTGCGCGGGCCAACTGGTGCTGGCCAAAGCGGCTGACGCTGAAATGGAATTGCCCGCGGATATCGGCGTTGCCCACTTGCAGATGGCGGGTGTCACAGCGCAGGCCGTTATCGGTTGGGAAGATGTACGGCGTATGCAGGACATCCACAGTCTCAGTCCAGCGACCGATATCCGCACTGCGACAGCGATCCGGATAGTTTTCGTGGGGGCCGCGGCCAAACCAGCTGACGCTCTGTGGTTGCTCCTTCAGGTGCAGGCAGGCACCGATACGGGGCATGGGCGGCAGGTCGCCATCTACCATTACCTCAATATCGATTTTCAGCTCACCGCTGGCCTGGAAACGATACGTCCAGATGCTTTGCAGGATGGTCTTGCCTGGCTGCTCCGGGTGCGCATAACCGTGGTGCGCCACCACTGTGCCTTGCTGGCATTCAACCAGCAGACAGCGGTGTTTCAAGTCGAACAGACCGGCACGCTGCCAGCGGGGCATCCAGGCGTTCGGGTCCGGGCGATCCACTTCGCTGACGCCGATGTCATTATCCAGCGGGGCGCGGAAGAAGTTATCAGCCAGTGGTGCCAACAGTTGTTCACTGCCGTCTTTTACCCAGCTCACCAGCAGGCCGGTATTGCGGTCAATGATCCATTGATTATGGCCGGCGTTGACCGTCAACTGATGGCCGGACTCAACGATCTCAGCCGCGGCCTGCAGACGCGGGCGAACATCGGCCAGGGCACCGATCAGCATAAACTGCTGACGGGCCACTTCGTGGCCAACCTCAGACCAGCTGGTTGCCTCTGGCTGTTCAATGGCCAGGTCCAGTCGGGGCTGCTCGCCGGTGATCCGGACAGGCTGATCAGACAACACCAGCCGTTCAGTAGCGCCAGGGGCGATATCCAGCGTGATTTCACCACTGGCCAGTGCTGATTCGCCGCCGAGCACCTGCCAGGTCAGCTGATGGTTATCGGTGCGGGTAAAGCACGCTTCGCTGGTCACGTCCACAGTCAACGGTTGGGTGCTAACCAGTTTGAAGGTAAACGGCTGCTGGGCTCTTTTCGCCTCAAACAGCGCCGGGTGCGGGGTTTTGTCGGGGAACACCAAGCCATTGATGCAGAATTGACGGTCATTCTCCACATCGCCAAAGTCACCGCCGTAGGCCCAGAAGTGTTGGCCATGGTCGTCAAATTTATCCAGCCCCTGATCCACCCAGTCCCAGATAAAGCCACCTTGCAGGCGTGGGTGCTTGCGGAAAGCGTCCCAATACTCGCCAAAACCACCGAGACTGTTGCCCATGGCGTGGGCATACTCACAGAGAATGATTGGGCGGGTTTCGTTAGGCATCTCTCCCACACCAGCCGTTCAGTAGCGCCAGGGGCGATATCCAGCGTGATTTCACCACTGGCCAGTGCTGATTCGCCGCCGAGCACCTGCCAGGTCAGCTGATGGTTATCGGTGCGGGTAAAGCACGCTTCGCTGGTCACGTCCACAGTCAACGGTTGGGTGCTAACCAGTTTGAAGGTAAACGGCTGCTGGGCTCTTTTCGCCTCAAACAGCGCCGGGTGCGGGGTTTTGTCGGGGAACACCAAGCCATTGATGCAGAATTGACGGTCATTCTCCACATCGCCAAAGTCACCGCCGTAGGCCCAGAAGTGTTGGCCATGGTCGTCAAATTTATCCAGCCCCTGATCCACCCAGTCCCAGATAAAGCCACCTTGCAGGCGTGGGTGCTTGCGGAAAGCGTCCCAATACTCGCCAAAACCACCGAGACTGTTGCCCATGGCGTGGGCATACTCACAGAGAATGATTGGGCGGGTTTCGTTAGGCATCTCTCCCCACTTGGTCAGTGCCCACTTGGTTTTATCGAAAAACTGCTGGGGCTGGTCTTCTTCGGTACGGGCATACATCGGGCAGATGATGTCAGTGGCCGGGGTGTCGGAACAGCCGCCTTCGTACTGTACCGGACGGGATGGGTCGGTGCGCTTGGTCCACTGGTACATGGCGTCGTGGGCGGCGCCGTAGCCGGACTCGTTACCCAGCGACCAGATAATGATGGACGGATGGTTAAAGTCCCGGCTGACCATGCGGATCATGCGCTCCAGGAAAGCGTTGGCCCACATGGGGTCATCAGACAACCCGCGCATGGGCACCATGCCGTGGGTTTCGATATTGGCTTCGTCCACCACGTACAGACCGAGGCGGTCGCACAGCTGGTAGAACGCCGGCTGGTGTGGGTAGTGGGAGCAACGCACGGCGTTGAAGTTGTGCTGTTTCATCAGCACCAGGTGCTGGCGCACGTCTTCCACGGTTTCAAAGTGGCCGGTGGCCGGGTTGTGTTCGTGTTTGTTCACACCACGGATCATCAACGGTTTGCCGTTCAGTTGCAGCTGACCGTCTTTGATCTCCACCTTACGAAACCCTACGTCGTACGCTTCGCAGTCAATATCGCGGCCGGTGGCCGGGTCGGTCAGTGTAACGGTTACCCGGTAAAGATTGGGTGCCTCGGCGCTCCATTTATCCGGATTAAGGACATCCAGATTTATGATGGTACGGTTGTCATAGCCGCCGCGCTCATCCATCGGTGCAGTGCCAATAGCGTTGGTGGCGCTGGTCACTTCCTGCTCGCCCCGGTACAGTGTGGTGCGAATGGCCAGGTCGGTGCTGTTGTGCGTATCAACGACAATATTCAGAGAACCGTGCTCGTAACGGCTGTCCAGGTCTGGCGTCACACGGACATCGCTCAGTCGCTGGGCCGGCTTGTTAAGCAGACGCACATTGCGGTAGATGCCGCTGAGCCACCACATGTCCTGGTCTTCCATATAGCTGCCGTCGGACCAGCGCAACACCATAACGCACAGTTTGTTGTTACCGGCTTGCAGGTAAGGGGTCAGGTCAAATTCTGCCGGCAGGCGGCTGTCCTGGGAATAACCCACGGCCTGGCCGTTGCACCAGAGGTAGAAAGCGTTGTTGACGCCATCAAAAATCACCCGGGTCTGGCTGTCAGCGGCCCAATCGGCAGGCAGGGAGAACACGGTGGAGTAGCAGCCGGTAGGATTTTCGGCCGGTACAAACGGCGGGTTGCAGGCAAACGGATACTTAACGTTGGTGTAGATTGGCTTATCGTGCCCATGCAGCTGCCAGTTGGCCGGTACCGGAATGGTCTGGCTCGGGTTAGCGCCTTCGCTGGCAAAGGTGGCCGGTACTTGCTCGGGAGCATCGTACAGGGCAAATGCCCAGTCACCGTTCAGGCTTAGCACTGAATGGCTGTCTAGCTCTTGTCGGGCATGGGCTTCGCTACGCCAGCTGCTCATTGGCGTGTGGGCAGCCAAACGGCCCCGCGAGGTGATCTGCGGACTTTCCCAATCGCGCTGCGTAGTGACATTCATGTGTATCGTTTCCTGGTGTTACCCTGGAATAACAAATTGTCTCAATGAATCGAAAGCGATATGACAATGGTTATCCAGAATGATCAAAATCAAACGGTCGCATATTATTGCAATTGGTGGGGCAAATATATTGATTTAACTCAATTTTGTGTAGCTGTTATATGAATTTTGGTCGATTTTTATCTTTCCGTTGCTGGTTGACTGATAGAGTTTGTTCTTTTTACAAGACTCGACTTTAGACTTTGCACGACACGAAAGGCTGGCCAGGTTTCGATAAAATAACAAGCCGGCATCAGCGAACAATTTTTTCAGGTTCGCTTTTATTGCCAGTTTTTCTCTAAATGACTGTGTTTATGCAGCCTCAGCTTTATCTGGCCGGATAGTTCATTGAAATTGAACTCATATTTTTGATGATATCTATCCCAGCCCTTGCGAATGGGAAACCTTGGAATAATTCGTGACAGGGCAATTCTCATCATGCCTGCGGTTGTTGTATCCGGGGACCTCCAGGGTATCCGGGAAATTGCCCCCAAATGTACTGAGGTCGATTAGTCTTCTTGCTGTGTTGATGGTGGGT